>JALYLM010000136.1 GCA_030774235.1 Actinomycetota bacterium | reverse complement strand
GTCCGCGTCCCCGACGGGGCCACGATCCTGGACGCGTGCCGCGCCGGCGGGATCGATACCCCCACGCTCTGCTTCGCGGACACGCTGACACCGGTGAACGCGTGCCGGGTGTGCGAGGTCGAGGTGGAGGGATCGCGGACGCTGGTGCCGGCCTGTAGCCGGGCTGTCGAACCCGGGATGAAGGTGGCGACCGACTCGGAGCGGGTGAAGGACTCGAGGCGGCTCGTGCTCGAGTTCCTGGCGTCGAGCGTCGACGTGGAGCTCACGTCGGCGGACGTCCATCGGTGGATGGTCGAGTACGGCGCCCGGCCCGACCGGTTCGGCCCGCCGATGCCGCCGCTCGGCCCGGGAGAGCGCGACGCGAAGCCCACGGGTCACCATCACGGGCCGGAACCGGACGTGACCGAGACGGTCGAGCAGCCGGTGAAGGTGGACAACGACCTGTACGTTCGCGACTACGCGCGGTGCATCCTCTGCTACAAGTGCGTCGAGGCGTGCGGCGTCGACGCCCAGAACACGTTCGCGATCGCGGTGGCCGGGCGAGGCTTCGACGCCCGGATCTCCACCGAATACGCGGTGCCGCTGGACGCCAGTGCGTGCGTCTACTGCGGGAACTGCATCGGCGTCTGCCCGACCGGGGCGCTGATGTTCAAGAGCGAACGCGACATGCGCGACGCCGGCACGTGGGACGAGCAGGCGCAGACCGTGACGACCACGATCTGCCCGTACTGCGGCGTGGGATGCGAGCTCGAGGTGCACGTGCAGGACAACGAGATCGTGACGGTGACGTCGCCGTCCGACCACCACGTGACGAGCGGGCACCTCTGTGTGAAGGGCCGGTTCGGGTTCCAGTACGTGCAGCGGCGGAAGCGCCGCGAAGACCCGGCTCCGGATCTACCCGTCGCGGGGTACTAGTCTGGACCAGACGAGCACCGCGACCGGGATCGTGCTCGCCGGCGGTCGCTCGACCCGCTTCGGCTCGGACAAGCTGATGGCAACGTACCGTGGGGAACCGCTGCTCCACCATCCGATCCTGCGGCTCGCGGAGGTCTGCGCCGGCGTGGTGGTCGTGATCGCCCCCGGCGTCCCCCTACCTTCGCTCCCGTCGGGCGTGCCGGTACGCATCGCGCGAGATGCGGCCGAGGCGGAGGGCCCGCTCGCGGGGCTGCTCGCCGGGCTGGAACGCGTGGACTCCGAACTCGCATTGGCCGTCGGTGGAGACATGCCCGAGCTGGCGGCTTCGGTGCTGCGTCGGATGCTCGGCCTGGCCGCCGGCGAGGCCTCCGCCGAGGCCGTGGCGCTGAGCGATCGCGACCGCGTCAGGCCGCTCCCGATCGTCGTGCGAGCGGCGCCCGCTCGCCGGGTCGCGCGCGACCTGTTGGACGGGGGCGATCGGCGGCTGGGGTCGCTCCTCGGAGCGCTTCGCACGACCGTGATCGACGAGAACGTCTGGGTCGAGCTGGATCCTCGCCGGGTGACGCTCCTGGACGTCGACGTCCCCGGTGACCTCGCGACGCCGCCGGATCCCGCCTGATCGAAGGCGTCGGTCCGCCCGGGGTCGGGACCGTTCGGCCCATGCCCGGACCACCGGTGGTGGGGTATGGTCCGAGCCGAAGAGCGGGGAGGCGCCGCCCCCCGCGCATCACATTCCCTCGTGAAAGGACAGTCCCGTGACTCGACGTGTCCTGATCATGGGAGCCGCCGGCCGCGACTTCCACAACTTCAATACCGTGTTCCGAGACGATCCCGATACCGATGTCGTCGCGTTCACGGCGACCCAGATCCCGTTCATCAACGACCGGACGTACCCGGCCTCATTGGCCGGGCGGCGCTACCCCGACGGGATCAAGATCCACGACGAGTCGGAGCTGTCACAGCTGATCCGGGCGCGGCACGTCGACGACGTCGTCTTCGCCTACTCCGACGTCCCGCACGAGTACGTCATGCACAAGGCGAGCGAGGTGATGGCGGCCGGCGCGAACTTCGTGGTGCTCGGGCCCGACGCGACGATGCTCGATGCGATCGTGCCCGTGGTGAGCGTGTGCGCGGTGCGGACGGGGTCGGGCAAGTCGCAGACGACCCGTGCCATCGCCGGCGTGCTCAAGGAGGCCGGCAAGCGCGTGGTCGCCGTACGCCACCCGATGCCGTACGGAGACCTGGCCGCCCAACGTGTGCAGCGGTACGCGACGATCGAGGACCTCGAGCGGTACGAGACCACGATCGAGGAGCGCGAGGAGTATGAGCCGCACATCACGTCCGGCACGATCATCTATGCCGGGGTCGATTACGGCGATATCCTCGCGCAGGCCCAGGCAGAGTGCGACGTCTTGTTGTGGGACGGTGGCAACAACGACATGCCGTTCTTCCGGCCGACGGTCAATGTCGTCGTGGCGGATCCCTTGCGCGCCGGAAACGAGCTCACGTACCACCCCGGCGAGGTGAACATCCGGATGGCCGACGTCATCGTGATCAACAAGATGGACTCGGC
Source organism: Actinomycetota bacterium (assembly GCA_030774235.1). Taxonomy (GTDB): domain Bacteria; phylum Actinomycetota; class UBA4738; order UBA4738; family HRBIN12; genus JALYLM01. The sequence continues at coordinate 26,899 of JALYLM010000136.1, read as the reverse complement.
CTCCACCGAGCAGATCGGCATGCTCGAGGACACGATCCGCGTGGTGAACCCCGACGCGACCGTGGTGAGGGCGGATTCGAAGGTGACCGTCGACGACCCGGACGCGATCGCCGGCAAGCGGGTGCTCGTGGTCGAGGATGGCCCGACACTCACGCACGGCGACATGAAGTTCGGCGCCGGCGTCGTCGCCGCCCGACGTGGCGGCGCGGCCGAGATCGTCGACCCCCGTCCCTGGGCGGTCGGCACGATCGACGAGACCTTCCGCAAGTACGACGTGGGTCCCGTCCTGCCGGCGATGGGGTACTCGGAGGGCCAGCTCTCCGAGATGGAGAAGATCATCGACGACGCCGACGTCGACCTCGTCGTGATCGGAACGCCGATCGACCTGCGGAGGGTCATCACGATCTCGAAGCCCGCCGTTCGGGTCCGCTACGACCTCGATGTCCGGCCGGGCTCACCTTCACTTCGAGACGTGCTGGCGCCCGTCCTGTAACCGACCGGGCGGAAGGACCAACCGTGGAACGGGTCGTCGTCGCCCTCGGCGGCAACGCCCTGCTCCGGCGCGGCGCCGAGGACACGTTCGAGGAGATGTACGCGGCCGCTCGCACGGCCGCCGAGCGGGTCGCCGACATCGCCGCGGCCGGGTGGGAGGTCGTGGTCACGCACGGGAACGGTCCTCAGGTGGGGCGGATCCTGCTGCAGCAGGAGGCGGCGCGCGAGGTCGTCCACCCGATGCCGCTCGACGTCTGCGGTGCCGAGAGCCAGGGTCAGATCGGGTACCTGCTGCAGGTGACGATCGGCGACGTGTTCTTCGAGCGCGGCATGGAGCGCCCGGTCGCGACCGTTCTCACGCTGACGCGGGTGCGGCGTGACGATCCCGCGTTCGTGAACCCGACGAAGTTCGTGGGTCCCTACTACGACGAGGCAGAGGCCAAGACGCTGGAGGTGGAGCGGGGGTACGTGATGAGACCGGACCCTCACGGGGGATGGAGACGCGTCGTACCGAGCCCGGATCCCTACTCCATCGTCGAGACCCCGATCCTGCGGCAGCTCGTGGCCGACGGCGTGATCGTCATCGCCAGCGGCGGCGGGGGTGTGCCGGTGATCGAAGACGGCCCGCGACTCGTGGGCACGGAGGGCGTCGTCGACAAGGACCTCGCCGCGGCGATCTTGGCCCACGAGGTGGAGGCCTCGGTCCTGCTCATCCTCACCGACGTGAAGAAGGTTCAGCGCGGCTACGGCGGGTTCCTGCCGGAGGACATCGATCGGATGTCGGTCGGCGAGGCGCGGAGCCTGTCAAAGAAGGGGGAGTTCGGAGCCGGCTCGATGGGGCCGAAGATCGAGGCCGCCATCGGCTTCCTGCAGGCGGGTGGCGAGCGGGCGGTCGTCGCCGACCTCGAGGACGGGCCGGCGGCACTTCGGGGCGAGGCCGGGACCCAGATCGTCCGGGATTGACGCCGGCTCGCCCTCAGGAGCGGTGCCGGGGCTTTCGCCCCGGGTTCCGGAAGAGCTGGCCGCCGACGAACAGGGCGAACAGCCCGACCGCCACCAACAGCGACAGCAACATCCCCAGGAAGAAGAACTCCAAGAACCCGTGCGGGTGCGGGAGCAGCTCGGCGATGACGCCCACCCGCACATCGTATCGGAGCCACCGTGCTGAATGGGTCCGGGGCGTGGTCGGGCTCAAGGGTCGACGGCTTCCTCCCGATGCTTCAGGTATTGAATTTCCCACGGAAGACAGGATCCCCCGAGATGAGCGACACCAAGCAGGTCGTCGACGAGGCAGACGCAGCGGTCGCTCCCACCGCGCCTCGCCCGGGCGACGAGCACGCGTACGAGGACACCTGGTATCAGGTCCTGAAGCAGCGGGCCGACGAGCACCCCGACACCCGATAATCCTCGAAACGCATCCGGCATCCGATAGGTTGCCCGGTATGAGGCTCGGCATCCTGACGGGGGGCGGCGACGTCCCCGGCCTGAACGCCGCGATCAAGGCCGCCGTCACCAGGGCGGCGTCCGAGGGCCATGAGGTGGTCGGGATCCGTCGTGGCTGGGGCGGCCTGCTCCATGCGAACCCCGGCGATGCCGGGACGGTAGCCGCGAACGTGGTGACGCTCGACCCCGGCACGGTCCGCACGATCGACCGAACCGGCGGCACGTTCCTGCATACATCGAGGACGAACCCCGGGAGGGTGAGACCTGCGGACGAGCCCGCGTTCCTCGCGGCGGGACGAACCGACGACGGGCCACGCGATCACACGTCGCATGTGATCCGCGTGATCGAGCACCTCGGGATCGACGGGCTCGTCCCGATCGGCGGCGACGACACCCTCTCGTTCGCGCTCCGCCTCCACGAGGAAGGGGTTCCGGTCGTCGCGATCCCGAAGACGATGGACAACGACGTCCACGGCACCGACTACTGCATCGGGTTCTCGACGGCGATCACCCGCACCGTGAACTTCATCCACCAGCTCCGGACGAGCGCCGGCTCCCACGAGCGGATCGCGGTGGTCGAGGTGTTCGGACGCTACAGCGGCGAGACCTCGCTGGTGTCCGCCTACCTGGCGGGCGTCGACCGTGCCGTGATCTCCGAGGTCCCGTTCGACGTGGACACGCTTGCCGGGAAGCTCATGGACGACAAGCGGGGGAACCCCAGCAACTACGCGATGATGACGATCTCGGAAGGCGCGACGTTCGTCGGTGGCCAGATGGTCGCGGGCCAGACGGAGGACGCGTACGGCCACAAGAAGCTCGGCGGCATCGGGCAGGTCACCGGCGAGCTGCTGAATCGAGCCACCGGCGAGGGCGTCATCTCCCAGCAGCTCGGGTATCTCATGCGTTCGGGCTCGCCGGACTCGCTGGATCTGATGGTAGCGACGAACTACGCGGTGATGGCCGCCGACCTGGTCATCGGGGGCGTCTCGGGACGCCTCGTCGCCCTCCGACGCGGGAACTACGTCAACGTCCCGTTGGGCGTGATCGGGCAGGGTCAGAAGCGCGCGGACGTGGAGGCCCTGTACGACGCCCACGAATACCGGCCGACGATCCGCCACGTGGACGGCAAACCGATGTTCCTGTACTGAGCCCGGTTCGCCGTTCCTCGCCCTCGGTGCGTCGCCGATACACTGGCCGGCATGCCGGGCCTCCGCGTCGACCTGCGCTCCGACACCGTGACGAACCCGTCGCCCGCGATGCGTCGCGCGATGGCCGACGCCGAGGTCGGTGACGCCTGGTACGGCGACGATCCAACGGTGAATCGCCTGCAGGAACGCGCGGCCGAGATCACCGGGACCGAGGCGGCCCTGTTCGTCGCCACGGGCACGATGGCGAACCAGATCGGGCTCGCGCTCCACGTTCGCGGCGGCGGCCACCTGGTCGCCAGCCAGCCCGACGCGCACGTGGCCACCGTCGAGGTCGCGACCTCGGCGGCCCTGAGCGGGATCGCGTTCCGCACGGCGCCGGGCCATCCGCGCGGGTGGATGACGGCCGACGCGGCCCGGCGCCTCCTCGAGCCGGACACCGCCTACGACGTCGAGGTGGTCGACCTGCTTGCGGTCGAGAACACGGTGGGATCCGCGGCCGGCTCGGTGATGCCGGCCGAGGAGATGCGGGCGATCCGCAAGGTCGCCGACGACGCGGGCGCGCCGATCCACCTGGACGGGGCGCGGATCTTCAACGCGGCCGCCGCGGCCGGCCACGACGTGACCGAGTGGACCGGCGAGGTCGACACGATGATGTTCTGCCTCTCCAAGGGCCTCGGGGCGCCGATCGGCTCGGTGCTGTGCGGCCCGGCGGAGATGATCCGAGAGGCCCGGCGCCTGTGGATCCTGTTCGGGGGGGCCTGGCGGCAGGCGGGGATCGTCGCCGCGGCGGGTCTGGTCGCCCTCCGGCAGGGCCCGAGCCGCCTCCCCGAGGACCACGCGCGGGCCCGTCGCCTGGCCGACGTCATGGCCGAGTTGATCCCGGGCAGCGTCGACCCCTCATCGGTTGAAACGAACATGGTCTTCGTCGACACGGAACCGGCGGGGCTGAGCGCGCTCGAGACGATCGAGCGCCTGAGAGCTCTCGGCGTGGGCACGACGTTCATCGCGGGCAAGGTCCGCATGGTGACCCACGTCGACGTGAACGACGAGGGCATCGCGCTGGCGCTGGACGCCTGGGCATCGGCCGTCGCCGGCGCCTCGAAGGAGGATTGATGGGCCTGTTCACGAAGGACTACCCCGACGAGGTGGCCGCGCGCGTGCCTCCGGGCCAGCGGCTCGTGAAGACGTGGCCGGTCCTGCACTACGGACCGATCCCGACGTTCGACGGCACGAGCTGGGACCTCGAGGTCTCGGGTCTGGTGGAGGAGCCGTTCACGCTGTCGTATGCGGAGCTGCGCTCGCTGCCGAGCGCGACCGTCGACGCCGACATGCATTGCGTCACCGGGTGGACGACCCTCGACAACACTTGGGAGGGAGTGTCGTTCCGCACGCTGATGGAGCGTGCCAAGCCCAAGCCCGAGGCGAGATGGGTGATCGCTCATTGCGCCTACGGCTACACATCGGACCTGTCGCTCGAGGCGATGGCCGACGACGACGTGCTCGTCGCCTGGAGGAACCACGGAGAGGACCTGACGCCGGAGCACGGCTGGCCGCTGCGGCTCGTCGTCCCCAAGCGGTACGCGTGGAAGAGCGCGAAGTGGCTCACGGGACTCGAGCTCGGCGCGAAGAACAAGCGCGGGTTCTGGGAGGTCCGGGGATACCACATCCACGCGGAGCCGTTCGCCGAGGAGCGGTACAGCTACCAGGAGGGTCCCCGGGCCGAGCTCGAACCGTAGCGGTCAGTCCGTGACGAGCCCTCGGAGGAAAGCGATGTCCCTCGACTGGCGTTCGGCGTCGCCGGGCGTCTCCAACACGAGAGGCAGGCCGAACACCTCGGGCCGGGCGACGATCGCCCGCCACCCGTCGAGACCGATCCAGCCGTCTCCGATGTTCTCGTGCCGGTCGCGCCGCGCGCCGAGCTCGTACCTCGAGTCGTTCGCGTGGACCAGCCCGACCCGATCGGCGAGCCCGTGCGCATGCAGCTCGTCGAAGAGCCGGGCGACGCCGGTTGCGTCGTCGAGGGGATAGCCGGTCGCGAACAGGTGGCATGTGTCGAGGCACACGCCGATCGTGTCGACGCCGGTGACCTCGAGCAGACGAGAGGCCTCCGGGATCGTCGAGGCCACGGCGCCGCTCGTGCCCGCCATGAGCTCGACGAGCAGGCGAACGTGCGAGGCTTCGTCTGCCGTCGCACGCAGGGTCGTCGCCGCGCGTTCCACCGCCGCTTCTCGCTCGCCCGGACCCCGGGCGCCGGCGTGCAGAACCAGCATGTCGGCGCCGAGGGCGTCGCAGGCACGCACCGTCGCGGCGGCCAGCGTTCGCGACTTCGCCAGGAAGTCCTCGTTCGGCGACGCGATGTTCACGAGGTAGGGCGCATGGGCCACGAGCGGCCACAGGCCGGATGCCTGCCACTCGGACCGGAACGCCTCGGCCGCCTCGTCGCCGATGGCCGGCGGCGCCCAGCCGCGGGGATTCGAGACGAAGACCTGGGCGCAGTCGGCGCCGCGCTCGCGGCACGCCTGGATGGCACCGGCGGCGCCGCCGGTGCGCCGGCGCACGTGAGCGCCCAGCCTCACGCGTAGTACAGGGTGATCGTGGCGCCGTATCGGACCGTGTCGCCGGGCGAAGGGAGCTGACCTCGCACGGTCTGGCCTGTCGACCCGGCCACGGGGAAGGCCGCCACGTTCAGCCCGTCGGCCTTCGCGAGGGCGCGAGCCTGATCGAGTGTCAAGCCCCGGAAATTCGGGCAGGGAAAGGTCTCGGGCCCGACCGACACGGTCAGGGTGATCGCGGAGCCGTACGGCGCCTGCCGGCCGACCGGCGGCTCCGTCCCGATCGCCGTCCCCTTCGGCACACTCTTGGAGAACCCGATCCGGACGGTCACGGTGAAGCCTGCGTGCTCGAGGGCCTTCGTGGCGGGTCGCTGCTTCTTGCCGGCCACATCGGGGATCGGCGTCGGCGGTGGGCCCTTGCTCACCACGACGTCGATCGCGCTTCCCTGCGGCGCGTTCCCGCTCTGGGACTGGGAGACGATCCGTCCGGCGGCGACGGACGTGCTGTATCGGCGGGTCGGGCGGCCGAGGCGCAGGTGGGCGTCGCCCAAGAGCCTCGTGGCCTGCCCCACGGTTTTGTCCTGCAGGTCCGGGACCGGTACCGGCGGGGGACCGAGGGACGGGACGAGGGTCACCACCTGGCCGCGGTGGAGGATCACGCCGGAGTCCGGCGAGGTCTTCACGACATGGCCCTGCGCGTAGCGGGTCGAGAACACGCCCGGAGCGGTCCGAGTCACCAGGCCCAGGCCCTCCAGCTGCGAGCGCGCATCGTCGAGAGACGCGCCGGCCAGCGCCGGCACCGTCGCGCGATGGGGAACGAGATATGTCCAGGCCCCCCACGCCGCGGATGCGATCGCGGCGACGAGCAGGACGATGCCGGCGACCCTTCGCCACCGACGTCGTCGGACCCGCTCCATGCGCGGGATCGTCTGGGTCGACGCGACCTCGACGGCGGCGGTGGCGCCGCCCGTGTCCGCCTGCGAAGTGGCCTCTGCCAGGTCGCCGACGAGGGCGGCGAGGGGGCGCGCAGCGGGCAGCGCCGTCGCGATCGCCTCGATGTCGCGCCGCATCTCAGCCGCGCTCTCCGGGCGCATCTCGCGGGCTCGATCGGTCGCGCTCGCGACGAACGCGTCGAGCTCGGCCGGGATCGACGGCACCGCCGCCGAGGGCACCGGGACACGATCAGAGAGATGTTTGTAGGCGATCGACATGGCCGTCTCGCCGGTGAACGGGAGTCGTCCGGTGAGCAGCTCGTAGGTGACGACGCCGAGCGAGTAGAGGTCGCTTCGCGGATCCGAGGGCTCCCCGCGGATCTGCTCGGGAGACAGGTACTGCACCGTGCCCGTCACGCTGCCGGCCTGGGTCGCCCGCCCGTCCGCGTAGGCGCGCGCGAGGCCGAAGTCGGCGACCTTCACGACCCCTTCCCTCGTCACGAGGATGTTCTCCGGTTTCACGTCGCGGTGCACGATGCCCTGCTGGTGTGCGTGCTGCAGTGCGAGCAGCGTCTGGCGAACGACCTCGGCCGCCTGCGCCGGCTCGAGCCGCTCGGTCGCGTTCAACAGGTCGCGGACGCCGCGGCCACGCACGAACTCCATCACCATGTAGTAGATGCCGTCGACCGCGCCCCAGTCGTAGACGGCCACGATGTTCGGGTGCGAGAGCCCGGCCGCCGCCCGCGCCTCTCGACGGAATCGGTCGACGAACGACTGGTCGCCGGCAAGCGAGCGGTGCAGGACCTTGATCGCGACCTCGCGCGCGAGCACCGCGTCCTGCGCACGGAAGACCTCGCCCATGCCGCCGGCCGCGATGCGCTCGACGATGTGATACCGCCCGTCGAGGGTCACGAGCTCCTGCCCGCCGGACCCCTCCGGGGGCGCGGGGTGCGTCATACTCTTGGACGTGGTTCCTCCCTTGGGGAAGCGCTCGAGGGGGCGGAGCGCGTCCGGCGCGATTCTACGGGGGGAGAGGGCCGAATCGTGGAAGCGGCGCCAACTACGGGACCGGATGCCGCTGCCGTGCTCCAGGCTATCGAAGCCGCGGTCGCCGGCGGCGACAGCGACCTGGGGGCTCAGGGCTTCTGGCGGCTCGTGGCGCAGGTGAAGGCCGACCCGCAGCTGGTGGAGCGGTTCGCCGACCGCCTCGGCGCTGTGGATACGGCGGCGTTCCGGTCGGCCGTGCGCCTCCGCGCCCCCGTCTGGGTCGGCAACCTCGTGCTGCTCGGCGGGATCGCGATCGGGGCGGCGGCGGCGGTCCTTGCCCTTGGCGAGGAGACCTCGCCCACGGTCGCCGGCCTCGCCCTCGTGGCCGCCGGGGGGGTCTGGTCCGTGTCGGTGCACTGCCCGGCGCACTGGCTGGTCGGGCGACTCGCCGGCATCCGGTTCACCGACGTCTTCATCGGCGGACGGCCGCCTCCTCGCCCGGGTCTGAAGACGGATTACGCCACCTACCTTCGGGCGGATCCCGTCGCGAGGGCGCGGATGCACGCGGCCGGGGCGGTCGCCACCAAGGTCGCCCCCTTCCTGGCCCTTGCTCTCTGGCCCGCCAGCGGGGCCCCGTGGTGGAGCGCCGCGGCGCTCGTCGCGCTCGGGCTCGGCCAGATCGCGACCGACGTGCTCTTCAGCGTGAGGTCCGGGGACTGGAAGAAGTTCGGTCGCGAGATGGCGGTCGCTCGAGCGACCCGCAGGACCTGAACCGGGTCATGCCGGCGGAGGGAGCGATGCTCGATCTCGACCCCCGATCCCTGAGCGTCTACGTGATCACGTCCGCCACGGGCGCGATGGGGCGCGGCCACCGTGAGATCGCCCGCGCCGCGATCGACGGCGGGGCGACGGCCTTGCAGCTCAGGGCGCCCGAGCTGCCCGACGACGAGCTGCTGCGGCTCGCCCGGGACCTCGCGGAGTCCTGCCGGGGGGCCGGGGTCCTCTTCCTCGTGAACGACCGGGTGGACGTCGCCGTGGCGGCCGCCGCAGGTGGGGCGCACGTCGGCCAGGGGGACGATCTCGACGGCGCCAGGGAACGGCTGGGTCCCGAGCGGGTTCTCGGCATCAGCGTGAACGACACGGAGCAGGCGCTGGCCGCCCGCACGGGCGGCGCCGACTATCTGGGCGTGACCGTATGGCCCAGCCCCACGAAACCGGAGGCCCCCCCGCTCGGGCTCGAGGCGGTCGCCGAGATCGCGTGGGCGTCCGGACTCCCCGTCGTCGGGATCGGCGGCATCCGGGCCGCCAACGCCCGCGACGTGCTGTGTGCGGGCGCCGTCGGCGTGGCCGTGATCTCGGCGATCGCGGCCGCGGAGGACCCCGCCGTGGCCACCCGCGAGCTCCGCGACGTCGTTGAACGGGTCCGGACCGAGGGGTGCGGGCCATGAGCGAGCAACGGACGGGCAAGGCCACGGCAGAGCTGTTCGAGCGCGTGATCCTTCGAAGGCTCGGCGCCCCGGATCCCGACGTGCTCGTCGGGCCGCAACACGGGGTCGACGTCGGCGTCGTCCGTGTGGCCGGGGACGTTGCGATGGCGCTGACCACCGATCCCGTGTTCGTCGTCCCGACCTACGGATGGCAGCGCGCGGCGTGGTTCGCCGTGCACATCCTCGCCTCGGACGCGTCGACCTCGGGGCTACCCCTCCGATGGATGGCCGTCGACCTCAACCTTCCGCCGGAGACCACGGACGAAGAGCTCACGGCGCTGTGGGACGCCTTCCACGAGGCCTGTGAGCGCCTCGGCATCGCGGTCGTCACCGGTCACACGGCTCGGTACGACGGGTGCGCGTGGCCGATGGTGGGCGGGGCGACGTGCATGGCGCTGGGACCGGCCGATGCATACGTGACTCCGACGATGGGTCGTCCCGGGGACCGGATCGTCGTCACGAAGGGGGCCGCGATCGAGGCGACCGCGCTGTTCGCGGCCACGTTCCCCGACAGGCTGGTGGCCGGGATCGGTGCCGACGCCGTGAGGAGGGCCGACGCGTTGTTCGAGCAGATGACGGTAGTGCCCGAGGCCCGCATCGCGAGCGCGTTCGGACTGCGCGACCGGGGTGTCACCTCGATGCACGACGCGACCGAGGGAGGCGTGCTCGGGGGACTGCTCGAGGTCGCGGTCGCCTCGAACGTCGGGATGAGCATCGATCTGGACGCGATCCCGATCCGGTCCGAGGTTCGCGCGGTCTGCGATCACGTCGGCATCGACCCGTACGTGTCGATCAGTGAGGGAACCCTCATCGCCACGGTCGTGCCCGGACGCGCCGACGAGTACGTGCGAGCGCTCGCCGGCGAGGGCATCGAGGCGGCGGTCGTCGGGCGAGTGACCGAGCGATCGTCCGGGCGAACCGTGGCGAGAGGCGGGGAGGAGAGACCGTTGACGCACCCCGGACTGGATCCCTTCTGGGCCGCGTTCGGCGCGTGGGCGGCGGAGACGGAAGTGCCGCCCCGGTAGGGTGTGCGCCGTGGATCTCGTGTGCGTCGGCGACGTGATGCTCGACGTCCGGGTCGACGCACGGACCCTCAAGCGCGGCGGAGACGTGCACGGAACGGTCCGCCTGCAGCCCGGAGGAACCTCCGCGAACGCCGCCGTCTGGGCGGCGTGGTCGGGGGCGACGGCGCGCGTGTACGGCCGGCTCGGGGACGACCTGGCCGGACGAACGATCGGGCACGCCCTCGTCGAGCGCGGGGTCGAGCACGCTCTCACGGTTGATCCGCAGGCTCCCACGGGGACGATGCTCGTCGTTCACGAGCCCGGGGAGCGGTCGATGGTGGCCGATCGCGGCGCGAACGCGCGCTTCCGGCGCGACGATCTTCCCGAGCGCATCGAGGCCGGGGCGATCCTGGTCTCGGGATACCTCTTCCTGCAGGAGGAGGGCCATGACGCGGCCGTCGCCGCGCTCGAGCGGGCGCGTTCCTCCCTCGTCGCGATCGAAGCGGCATCGTGGCCCCTCATCGAGGCGTTCGGGGTCGATCGGTTCTTTGGCGAGGCGGGGCCCGCCTCCGTCATCTTTGCCAACGGGAGCGAAGCGCGGGTGTTGACCGGAGCCGAGGGCGTCGACGCCGCCGCGGCGCTCGGGACGAGGTTTCGCGTGGCGGCGGTGAAGCTCGGCGCGCTCGGTGCGGCGCTGTGCGTCGAGGGCGAGCTGCTCGAGGCGCCGGCCGAGCCCCTCGATGAGGTCGATCCGACGGGGGCCGGAGATGCGTTCGACGGCGTGCTGCTCTCGGGTCTGGCCCGCGGGCTGGAGCCGGCCGACGCCCTCCGGCACGCGTGCCACGCCGGAGCCCTGGTGGCCGCGAGTGCCCGGACCTGGCCGGAGGACGGCCCCGGGTGACGGTGGACCTCTTTCGCGTTGCCGAGGAGGTCGGCGAGGCGCTGCGGGACGGTCGCGCCGTCGTGGGGTTGGAGACGAGCGTGATCGGGCAGGGCCTTCCCTTCCCGGAGAACCGGGAGTGCGCAGTGCGCGTGGACCGCGCGATCCGCGCCGCCGGGGCGATGCCCGCGTGGATCGGCGTGCTCGGCGGTACGATCCGCGTCGGCCTGAGCGAGGCCGAGCTCACGAGGTTCACCGAGCCGGGCGCCGTCGTGAAGGTCGCTCGCCGCGACTACCCGGCCGCCGTGGCGAGCGAGCTTCCCGGCGCAACGACCGTCAGCGCCACGATCTGGGCCGCCGAACGGGCGGGCATCGCCGTCTGCGCGACGGGCGGGATCGGCGGCGTCCACCCGGGCGACGATCCCGACGTCAGCGCCGACCTCCTCGAGCTCTCGCGCACGCCCGGCCTCCTCGTCTGCTCGGGACCCAAGTCGATCGTCGACCCTGCCGCCACCGTCGAACGGCTCGAGGAGCTGGGGGTGGCGATCGTCGGCTACGGCGTCGACCGGCTGCCGTTCTTCCTCGCGCGTGAGTCGCCCGTGCCGCTGGAGCACCGGACCGACACGCCCGGCGGGGCGGCCGCGATGCTTCGCGCGGCGCAGGACCTGGAGCTCCGGACGACGATCCTCGTGTGCAACCCGGTGCCCGCATCGTCCGCCATGGACGCCGCCGAGGTGGAGGCGGCGGCGTGTGAGGCCGAGCGGCGCGCGGAACAGGAGGGGATCCGCGGGAAGGCCCGGACACCCTTCGCGCTGTCGACCCTAGCGGAGCTCACCGGCGGCCGAAGCCTGCGGGCCAACCTCGACCTGCTCGAGGACAACGCTCGCGTCGCCGGCGAGATCGCCGCCGCCCTGGAGGGGACGGCCCCGGCTACCTGAGCCAGGTCTGGAAGATAGCCTTCGAGAAGTTCCAGCCGTATTTCAGTGACTTCGGCTTCTTCGACTTGCCGCCCTTCCGGGCCAGGATCGTGATGGGGACCTCCGCGATGCGCGCGCGATGACGCAGCGCCTCGATCAGCACCTCGCTCGTCCAGAACTGGTCCTGGTTCAGCACGAGCTTGCGAAGCAGGTCGGCCCGGGCCGCCCGATAGCCGCTCGACGGGTCGGTGATCCGCCGTCCCGTGAGGATCGTCACGAGCCTCGAGAAGAAGTGAACCCCGATGTGCCGGATCATGCTCTCGCGCTCGAACTCGCCGAGCAGCCGGGACCCGTTCACGTAGTCGGCCTCGCCGCGGACGATCGGCCCGACCATGATCGGCAGCTCGCTCGGCAGATGCTGCCCGTCTGCGTCCAGCGTCACGACGATGTCGGCGCCCAGCTCCAGCGCGATCTCGTAGCCGACGCGCAGCGCCAACCCACCCCCGCGACGGATCGGAAGCTCGGCGACGAGCGCCCCGGCCTCGCGGGCCGCCGCGGCGGTGTCGTCCTCGCTGCCGTCACTCACGAAGACCGGGATCACGCGATAGCCATCGACCTCCTTGGGGAAGTCGGCGATCACGTGGGCCACGTTCTCGGCCTCGTTGTACGCGGGCGAGATCGTGACCAGCCGCGGACCCTCGGGAAGGGCCGCGGCCCGGTCCCAGTCGAACCGTTCCCGGCCGAGCGCCTCGACCAGCAGGCGGATGTTTCGCTCGTTGACGTCACCCTGCGACTGGAGCCGGAGTTGGAGGAGGAACAGCACGACCACCGCGACCATGAGCACGAAGATCAGCCGACGGTTGTTGCCCTCGCTGAAGTGGAACGTGTCGAACACGGGGTTGAACAGGGTGGGCGAGATCGCCAACGTGAGCACGGCGATCGACAGCGCGCAGCTGACGATCAGGCTGAACCGGCTGATACGCCGCCGGTCGTACCGGCGAAGGGAGACCAGGAAGAACGCGAGTGCCGCCAGGCCGCCGATGATCCTCAGCGCAGGCATCGGGAGCTAGGCGCTCGGGCGCCAGCTGTCGCGGGGCAGGATGTGCTCCCGGTCGATGCGCTCCTTGTTCTTCTCGATCACCCCGAACATCGACTCTACGAGCGTCTCGGACAGCAGGTGCGGGCGGAGCCCGAGGTCGAGGAGCTTCGAATGCTGCGCGTTGTAGTAATGGTCCTCCATCTCCACCCGTGGGTTCGGGATCGATCGGACCCCCACGCCGATCCCGTACTCCGCCCCGGCCTTCTGGACCAGCTCGGCCAGCTCGGTGACCGAGAACTGCTCGGTGAACTGGTTGTACACGCGCATCTCCCCGCGCTCCGCCGGGTTCATCACAGCGAGCTCGACACATTGCAGGGTGTCGACGATGTTGAGATAGCCGCGCGTCTGTCCGCCCGTGCCGTACACGGTGAGTGGATGGCCGGCGACCGCCTGCACGCAGAACCGGTTGAGGGCCGTGCCGAACACGTCGTCGTAGTCGAAGCGCGTGGCCAGGCGCGGGTCGAGCGTGGTCTCTTCGGTCTCGATCCCGTACACGACTCCCTGATTCAGGTCCGTGGCGCGCATGCCTCGAACGCGGCACGCGAAGTGGATGTTGTGCGAGTCGTGGACCTTCGACAGGTGATAGAAGCTGCCCGGAAGCTTCGGCATCGGCAGGAGGTCGGAGCGCCCGTTGTGCTCGATCTGGATGTATCCCTCTTCGATGTCGATGTTCGGCGTGCCGTACTCGCCCATCGTCCCGAGCTTCACGAGATGGCAGTCGGGTACGAACTGCTCGATCGCGAAGATGACGTTGAGGGTGTTCACCACGTTGTTCGTCTGCGTGAAGACGGCGTGCTCGCGCGACTTCATCGAATAGGGCGCGCTCGGCATCTCGCCGTAGTGGATCACGGCCTCCGGCCGGAACTCCCCGAACACGAGCTCCGTGACGGCCCACTCGCACAGGTCGCCCTCGGTGACGCCGATCTCCTTGCCCGTCACGTCCTTCCAGGCCGCGACGCGCTCGGGTAACCCCGGAAGGACGGGGGTGAGGGAGCCGGTCCCTGCCTCCTCGTGAGCCTTGCGACGCAGATAGTTGTCGACGACATGAACGTCATGGCCGCGGTTGGAGAACTGCATCGCGGTGGGCCAACCGAGGTATCCGTCGCCACCGAGGATCAGGACGCGCATCCCAGATTCCTTTCAGAAGATCCAAAGAGGGAAGGTATTCGCGCAGGAAAGCGCCCGTATGCTACCAAGAGTGACCGCGGCACCGTGGTATCTGGATCGGTGAATCCGCGTCGGTCGTGGGGCTTCGAGCCCATCGAGAGGCGAGCCTCCGCCCCCGGCGCGCCGAACCGAGATCTACTCGGGTGGGCGCTGCTGATCGCGGCCGCGGCGGCGCTTCCGCTGCTGTATCTGCACACGTACCGGGGCGGGCCGGTGCACGCGATCGGCTGGGACAGCTACGGCTACATGTGGCAGTCGCGGATCGCGGGCGTCGATGCCCTCGCCGAGGTCGGGACCCGCCTCGGCGTCCCGGTGATCGGTTCGCTCGTGGAGCACCTTCTTCGGGTCGATCCCACGGTGGAGCCCGTCGTCCTCGGGATGGCGCTGACGATCGGACTCGCGACCGCCACGGCGGCGGTGGTCGGGATCGCGTTCCGCCTCCCCGGCTGGAGCCTCGCGGTGATCGCGCTGGCCGTCGGCTGGTGGGGCGGGACCGCTCGCCTCGCCGCCGGGTACCAGGCGAACCTGCTGAGCCTGCTCCTGTTCACCGGCGCGATCTCGGTGTTCCTGAGATCGAGGGGGCGCACGAGCCTGCTGGTGCTCGGCGGGCTCGTCATGTTCGCGTGCGGGATGACGCACCCGGGATTCCTGCCCGTCTACATCGGGATCACCTTGGGATGGGTCGTCCTGTCGCTTCCGCAACTCCGGCCAGGCGTGCGGAAAGGTCGTCCGCTCCTGCGCGCCGAGCCCGTCGCGGCGCTCGCCGCGTCGCTTGTCACCCTCGTGGCGGTGGCCCTGATCGTGTTCGTGCTGCTCCATCACAGCCTCCGCGACGTCGCGGACCTCTCCGTCGTCAGCGCGCTCTTCCGCGATCGTCTCGCGAAGCTGCCGGGGCAGGTCGGCATCATCACGACGGTGCCGCTCGCCGCGATCGGGTTCGCGATCGGGTTCCGGATCCGCCGGCATCGCGAGGCAAGCCTGGTGTCGTCGCTCGCCGTCGCGTGGCTGGCGGCATGCCTCGCGGGGTTGGTGCTGGGACTCGTGGATTCCAAGTTTCCGGCGCACCGGGCCGTGCTCTTCGCGACCCCGGTCGCGGCCCTGATCGGGTTCGGCGTGGCCGGCGTGGGAGCGTCGATCGCAGCCGTAGGCCCGCGGCGCGGTTGGGCCCGCGCGTTCGTGGCGGCCGCGGCGGCGGTCACGATGGCGGGGGCTCTCGCGGCGGTCGCGTGGACGGGTCATCGAACCTACGGCGACCTCGCCGCGAGCCCGCGCGGCTACATCGACGATCCGGCGTTGCGAACGGCGGCGTACATCGAGACCGTGAAGCCCACGGTCCCCGTCGTGGTCGTGACGAATCGGTCGGAGCTGCAGGGCCTCGTGTTCGCGAAGCTGTACTTCAACGCCACCCGCGCGTACGCGCCCGCCTCGGTCGTCCCGCACATCTACACGTACCTGGGGAGTCCGAAGCAGATCCTGGCTGGCAAGCCCGCGCAGATCGCGGATCCCACCGAGGACTGGATGCTTGGGTACAACGAGGTTTCCTTGGATGCCTGGCCGGACGTCCACCGGGCGGTCCAGGACGGGGCGATCATCCTGTTCAACGAAGAGCAGGTTTCGACCGCCGTCTGGGAGACCGCGATCCCCGACGCTCCCACCCACCAGGTTGCTCCCGGCCTGTTCATCGTCCGGGGACCGCTCACGACGCCGACGGCAACGGTGGCGCCGCCTGCGGTCTCGATCGCCACCACCACGATCGAGGTCCTTCTCACACTCGTGGTGCTTGCGATCGTGGGCGGGGGATACGCGTGGGCGAGCGTCGCCCTCGGCGGCGGGTCGGCGCTCGGCGCGGCGGGGCTCGCCCCAGCGCTCGGTGCGGCGTTCGCGGTCGTGAGCGGGCTCGCAGTGGCGGCGGCCGGGATCGTGCCCGGCTCGCCCGTGGGCGTGACGATCCTGGGGGTGATCGCGGCCGGCGGGTACGCGTTCGCGATCGTCGCTCGCCGGCGTGAGGGGGTCGCGGGGGGCGGATGGCTGCTGGTCCCGGATATCGAGGAGGTCTCTGCGACGGTGCCGGCGGAACCGACCGGGCCTCCGTCCGGCTGAGGTCCGTCCCGTGACCGTTCGAACGGCGGATCTCTCCGAGGCCGAGGCGATCCCGTCGTCCGGACGGCCGGGTCGCGTCGCGCGGGTTGCCGGGTGGGCCGGCATGGTGGCGGTCGCGTCCATCGCGCCGGCGGTCCTTCTCCCCGTGCGGACGGACCTGCCCGTCCGGATCACCCACAGCGATGCCTTCGGCTACGCGTGGCAGATCCGCGTGCTCGGCGCGGCGCCGGCCGCCACGGTGGGCGCGCGTCCCGGCGTGGCGGGGGTCGGCGCCGTGTTGGATGCGTTCCACGTGCTGCCGGACCAGGTGGGCCCGCTCGTGCTCGGGCTCGCCATGGCCGTGTGCCTCGCATTGGCATGTGGTGCGGCGGTGCGGATGGCGTTCCGGCTCCCCGCGTGGACCGTCGGCATCGTCGCGGGCTTCGTCGTCCTCTGGGGCGGCACCGCGAGGATGGGCATCGGGTACCTTTCGAACCTCGTCAGCCTGACGTGCTTCGCCGCCGCCGCCTGGGCGTCGTGCGTGCCGCGCCGTGGCCGGCTCCCCGTCCCGGCGTCGGTCTTCGCACTCGCCGCCGGTCTGGCGAACCCCGGGTTCCTTCCGGCGTACGCGGGAATCGCAGTCACCTGGACGGTGCTGTCGATCCCGAGGATCCTGCGGGACCGTCGCACGGGAAGGTCGGTGCTCTCGGCGGAGCCCGCGCAGCTCCTCATCGCCCTCGGGGTCGCGAGCGTCGCCTCGGCGGTCGTGCTCTTCGCGATGTTGCGGCTGCATCCCGGTGACCTCGCGACGTTCCAGGTGGAGGAGTTCGGGGAGCGCCTCGGCAAGGCGGCTGGCAGGATCTTCATCCCGATCTCGGTGGTTCTGGCGTTGACGGGGATCGTCGTCGCCTGGTTGAGCCGGAGCGGACGCGCGAGCCGGGTGATGGGCGGCCTCGGCATCGCGTGGTCGGCGGTCGCCCTGGGCGGAGCGGCCCTCACATTGGTGGTCCACTCGTTCCCGGGACAGCGAGCGCTCCTGGTACTCCTGCCGATGCCCATCGCGATGGGGATCGGAACCGGCGGAGGGATCGGCCTGGCGGCCGGGATCCGATCCTCGCCCGTCCTTCGCACGATCGTCGTCGTTGCGGCCGCCGCCGCGTCTGCTGCGGCCGTGGGCTGGGCGGCCCGTCCGGCGGTCGAGCTCTACCAACAGGTGGCCAGGACCCCCAGCGAGTGGCAGCCGAACGACGTGATGACCTACGTCGAGGCCGTCCGGCCGATTGTCCCGGTCGTCGTGGTGATGGATCCCGCGAACGAACGCGGCATCCGGCTGTGGAAGACACAGCTGAACGAGATCCGCGCGTTCGCTCCCCGCGACACGATCGCGCGGATCGTGCCCTACCTCGGAACCCCCGAGCTGGCGCTCGCCGGGTCTCCGACGACGGCCGACGGGGCCGGAACGACGTATGGTGCGACGTTCCAACGCGTCTCGACGCAACTGTGGGGTGACTTCGCGGAGGAGCTCCGCAACCCCGCTTCGATCGTGCTCGTGCCCCGCGCATACGTCGGTGCCGACACGTGGGCCGGTGTGACCCGGGATCCGACCACCGAGGTGACGCCGAACCTCGCCGTCATCCGCGGACCACGCATCGGACCGCTAGCCGTTCGATCGCAACCCACGCTGAGCGCCCGACGGACCTGGGCGGATGCCGTTGCCTGCGTGCTCGTGCTCTTGGTCATCGGAGCCGGGTTCGGGGCGGCGACGGTGCGACCGCGAGGCGGATCGTGGCTCGATGCGGCCGCGCTGGCGCCGGCGATCGGGACCGTGGCCCTGATACTTTCGGGGCTCGGAGTGGCCCTCGTGGGCGCGGACCCGACCGGGCCGGCGGGTGCGGCCGTCGCGGTCGTCGTCGCGATCACGGGAATCGGCTTGGCGCTCCGGACACGTCGAGCGCGCTCGACGATCGGGGACGAGTTGGCCGATCCGATCGCCGGGCCGACGGTCACCGGGTGAGCTCTGCCAGGGCTTCCAGGACTCGGTCGACCTCGTCGTTCGAGTGGTAGTGGCAGAAGCCGATCCGGACCGCGCCGCCCGTGTCCTGAAGACCCAATCGCTCCATCAGCGTGATCGCGTAGTAGTGCCCGTCCCACACGAAGATCCCGCGGCGGCCGAGCTCGGCCGCGACATCGGTCGGGTGCAGGTCGCCGACCCTGACCGCGAACGTGGGCGTCCGCTCCTCGACGCGCGGGCGATCGGCGATCCCGAAGAGCTCGACGTTCGGCAACCGGTCGAGCCCGTCGAGGAACCGGAGCGCGAGGGCCCGCTCGTGGATCTCGATCGCGTCGAACGCGGCGACGATGGCGGCCCGGCGCGAGCCGTCCGCCGGGGCGGCGTGGACCTCGCCGATGCCGGCCAGATAGTCCGCGGCCGCGACGAGCCCGGCGAGGGCCTCGTGGTCCTGCGTCCCGGTCTCCCATCGATCGGGCGACTGGTCGCGGGCCGGACGAAGCTTGTAGGGCGCCCACATGTCGAGCAGCTCGCGCCGGACGGCAAGGATGCCGAGGTGGGGACCGAAGAACTTGTACGGCGAGCATGCCAGCACGTCCGCCCCGAGGGCCTTGAGGTCGAGCGCGCGATGCTGGGCGAGATGAACGCCGTCGACCGCGACGAGCGCGCCCGCCTCGTGGATCCGGCGGATCAGGTCCGCCGCGGGCGGAATCGTTCCCACCGCGTTCGACGCGAGGGTGAACGCGACCAGCCTCGTGCGGTCGGTGAGCGTGGCCTCGAGCGCGTCGCGATCGAGCGTCACGTCGTCGGGACAGACGTCCACCCAACGCACCGTCGCGCCGGCGTCCTCGGCCGCGAGCATCCAGGGCCGGACGTTCGCATCGTGATCCAGCACCGTCACGACGATCTCGTCGCCGGGACGCAGCGTGCGGGCGAACGCTCGCGACAGCGACAGCAGCAGCGAGGTCGAGTTCGGGCCGAAGACGATCTCGCCGGGATCGGCCCCGGTCACGTCGGCGGCTGCGCGGCGCGCATCGGCGATGATGTCGTCCGTCTCCCGGCTCGTCACGAAGGCACCGTGCGTGTTCGAGAGTCCTTGTCGCAGCCGCCCGGCGACGGCCTCGATCACGGTGTCGGGGACCTGCGAGCCCCCCGGACAGTCGGCCCAGACGAACCGACGGCCGTCCGGTCCACGGCGAGCGAGCGCCGGGAACCGTTCGCGGAGCGCCGAGAGATCGGGGCCGGTCACGAGCCAGAGGCTCCCGCAGCCGCGCTTCGCTGACAACCGACCTCACGAACGAAGGCGCCCCTGCGGACGCCTTCGAACCGAGGGGGTCGGTCCTTCGTCAGGACCCGGCGAGCTCGCCCCGCAGCTGCGACGCCGTCAGGGCCTCGGAGCGGGTGCGCAGATCGAGGTACAGCAGAACCGTCACCATCGCGGAGAACGGCGCGACGATGATCTGACCGATCGATCCGAAGATCCACGACAGGAACCAGTTGCTCCCGCCGATGAGGCCGATCAAGCCACCGACGAACCCGGCGATCAGGGCTGCGACGACGATGGTCCCCAGCACGTGCCAGAAGTGGCCCTTCACGAGTTCCCACGAGCGGCCCATCGAGGCCGTGACGCCCTTGCGCTCGATGACCAGCACCGGGATCGTGACCGCCAGCATGGTGGCGAAGATGATTCCGGGTATGACGAGCAGGATGATCCCGATCGCCACGACGATCCCGACGAGGATGCTGGCGCCGAGGACGCCGCCGAAGTGGGCGAAGCCGAACCGGTAGCTCTCGTTCACGTCGACCGGATCGCCCACCGTCGCCTGCGCCGCGGCGCGGATGATCGCCGCCTGCAGGGCCGACGTGATGATGATGCCGATGGCCAGGGTGATCAGCAGCACGAGCAGACCCGTGCCGAAGGATCGGGCGGCCGTCTCGGTGACCGTCACCGTTCCGATCGTGACGGTCTGCTTCTGCGGCTCGAAGACGACGCCGCTCAGGAAGTGCGAGATGAACTGCAGGGGGACGACGACGATCGCGACGATGAGGATCAGGTTCGTCGCGTTGTCCTTGTAGATCTCGAAGGCGGCGGACAGGATGTCGCCCAGACCCCGCGCCGGAAGCACGTCGCCGCCTCCACCGCCCGGCATCCCCGGGCCGCCTGGGCCGCCGGGTGGCGGTGGCGGGGGCGGTGGTGGGGTGAAGCCTCCAGAGCTGTCCATTCGGTTCCCCCTCTCTCGGTTGGATCGGCCGAATCGTAATGCGATGTCGCGCTCGGTGGGGGAGGAGTCGCAGGCGAACATGCGTCCGTCGGGGCAGCGGTCGTCTTGACGGATGTCGGGGGCCGGGGATAGAGTCGCCCTCCATCTCGAACACATGTTCGATTCACGGGACGGCGGCACGATGGCGAAGCGGTACGACGAGGAGGTCCGGGTCGAGCGGGATTCGGGGCTGCCGGCGGTGTTCGAATGGCGTGGGCGGCGGTACGAGGTGGTCGACGTGATCGGCCGGTGGCGGATCGAGGGCCGGTGGTGGGACGACGGCCGCGACCGCGAGTACTGGCGGGTCGAGGCCCGCGGCGGCGCGGTCTGGGACCTTTACTTCGACCGCCAGCAGGATCGCTGGCACATGGAGCGTTTGTGGGATTGAGCGCGACGCCCCGGCGCGAGTCAGGCCGCGCGGAGCCGGGCCGTACACTCTGTGCCCATGGCGCCCGGCCTCAGCCCAGCCGCGATCGCGCTCGTGTTCGCGTTCCTGCTGGTTCCGGGGTTCGGCATCACCTTCGCGATCCAGCCGCGCGGTGGCGCCTCGCTGCCGGTTCGAACGGGGCTGGCGTTCGCCTTCGGCTACGCGACGATCGCTCTCACGTCGCTCGGGCTCGCACTGATGCACGTGCTGAGGCCGGGCGTGTTCCTCGGCTCGGCCGGGCTCATCACCGTGGTCGTCTGGGCGCTCGCGCTCCGCCGCGTCCGGGAGCACCTGCGGGCCCTCCGCGACGACATTGCCGGGCAATGGATCCGATACGTCACGCTTCTCGGGGTGCTCGCGGGAACGATCGTGGTCCGGACGACATACGTCCCCATCGTGAACTTCGTGCCGACCACGCTCCGGTACTGGGCCGACGGGGTGGAGATCGCCGACGCCCACGCTATCCCGTCCACGACGCTGCAGTGGGGGCACCTCCTGCAGCCGACGGTCAGCAAGGTCGCGTTGAACACGTTCAACGCGACGATGAGCCTGTTCCTGGGCCGGGAGCCGCTTGGCTCCGCGGGCGCCCTGCTCTTCGTCGTGTCGATCGGCCTCGTGTTCCTCGGATATGCCCTCGCCGAGGAGCTCGGCATCCGGTGGCTGGCCCCGCTCGTGCCGCTGCTGCTGTTCTTGAACGAGCGCATCGGCAACACCGAGCTGACCTCGGACCTCCACCAGAACCTGGCGGAGGACTGGGGGCGTCTGGCCGTGCTCGGGGCTCTGGTCCTGGCGGTCCGGGCTCTGAAGCCGGGAGCCGAGCCGGGGGAGCCCGGAACCGAGGAGGCCTCGCGCTCGCGATCGAGCGCGGTGCGAGAGGGGATGCTGGCCGGCGCGATGTTCGGTGTCGCGGCCGGCACGCACCTGATCCCGACGGCCGCGGGACTCGCCTTCGCCGGTGGGTACGCGATCATGCGGATGGTCGTCGATCACGGGGTCGTGCGGGTGCTGCGGACCTCCGCGGCCGCGCTGGCGATCGCGGCGGTCGTGGGCGCGGCCGTCCTCGTGCTTCCGAAGGGGGATCTCGGGTTCAAAGGAGCGCAGGGCAAGGCGGCCTACGAGAAGATGATCCACGACCTCGGGCTGCCTGCGACGTTCGACCCGACGGAGTTCCTGGTGTTCGGCACCGTCGAGGCTGCCAGCCGTCCCTACCCCTATTCACCCGGACACGTCCTCCCGGACTTCACGTACCAGGTGCTCCATCAGAACGCGTCGAACGAGTCGACCCAGCGGCTTCCCCTGGCCAAGGCCCTGTTGCCCAGCGCGCTCGCGCTGCTCGGGGTCGTGATCCTCATGGTGTTCGGCGGCGCCGACCTCCGCGCGATGGCGGGCACCGCCGTGATCTTCACGTTGGTGCTCATCGGCGTCAGCCTGGCGTTCGCGGCCCGCTACCACCTGTACGCGCTGGAGACCTTCGGGAACCGCCGGCTCTTCAACTACGTCCCGATCCCGTTCGTCCTGGTCGCGGCCGGCGTGGGTGAGCTGGGCCTGCGATGGCTCGGCCGACGAGCCGGTGGGGACGGTCCCAGGACGTGGATCCCTCCGGTCGTGGCGGGGGTGATGGCCGTGGCCATCGCCGTGGTGCTCCTGCCGTCGACCCGGGCTCCGGGGATACGGTTGCGCGCCGGGCCGAACCTGGAGCTCGTGAACTGGGTCGGCCAACACGACCCGTGCCAGGGATACATCCTGACCGACCGGCGAACGCTCGCCTCGTTCGAGGCCACCGTCGGACGCGCCGCCGTCCTCGAGGGGATGGGTCCTCACGTCCGGCCGGACGTGCTGGAGCTGGCCATCGGGGAGATGTTCCGTGCCGGGGACTTCTTCCGCGACCCGGAGAACGGGCTTTCGTATCTGCGGGCCAGGGGCGTTGCCTACGTCGTGACGACGAATGAATTCGTTCTGGTGCACAGCCTCGGCGGCTGGCGGCGTGTCGGTCCCTCGGACCCGCTGCAGCTGGCGAAGGTGCCCTTCCTCCAGGCCGTGTTCGCGAACAACGCGGGCACCGTGTACCGGGTCGCGGGCTTTGCCCCGAGTCCGAGCATGCCCGATCCGTCGAAGCAGCCCGGCTTCTGTAGGACCTGACGCTCCGGCTCTGGACGGGAGAGCCCGCACTCCCTAGAATCGAACAGGTGTTCGACCCAACCTCCTCCTTCGTTCATCTCGACGTGCGCTCGTGCTTCTCCTTGAAGGAGGGGGCGTTCACACCCGAGCGGCTCGCGGCTCGTGCCGTCGAGCTCGGGATGCCGGCGGTTGCGATGACCGACCGCGACGGGCTCTACGGTGCGGCGCGGTTCGTGCGGGCCTGCGAGCACGAGGGAGTGACGCCGTTGCTGGGCGCCTCTCTCACAGTGCGCGCGGGTCCCGGGGCAGGGAGGGCCCCGTCCACAGCGTCGTCGAGGCGGCGAGCGCAGCGAAGCCGTCCGAGCAGCGAGGAACGGGGTCCGACCGCCAACGAGCCGGACAACGAGCCCGACGCCCACGTGATCCTCCTTGCGACGGACGACACCGGCTACGCGAACCTGTGCCGGCTGATCACCGACGCGCACATGCTGGGAGAGCGCGGGGACCCCTCGGTCGCCGCGTCGCAGATCTGTGCGCACGCGTCGGGCCTCGTCGCGGTGGTGGGGCCGCGGTCCCACGCGGGGCGGCTCGCGGCCCGGGGTCGGATCGACGCGGGGGCACGAGCACTCGAACCGCTCCGGGAGGCGTTCGCCGAGCGCCTCTTCGTGGCGGTCGAGCATCGGGTCGAGCGCGGGTCCGCCGGGGAGGTTCGCGCGATGTTACGGCTGGCCGAACGCGCCGGCATCCGCCCCGTCGCGACGAACCCGGTGCGCTACCTCGAGGCCGGCGACGCGTTCCTGGCCGACGCACTGGAGTGCATGCGGCGGATCGTGCCGGTCGCCGCCTCGAACGTCTCGCGCGCGAACGCGGAGGGGTTCCTGAAGGGTCCTCGCGAGATGCGTGCGCTCTTTACCGAGCGTCCGGACCTGTGCGACGCGACGCTGGACGTCGTCGAGATGTGCGCGTTCGATCTCGGCCTGAAGCAGGTCCACTTCCCCGAGTTCCCGACGCCGGCGGGACGAAGCGCCGACGCGCTCCTGGCCGAGCGGTGCTGGCGCGGCGTCCACGAGCGCGGGCTCGATGAGACCGAGCCGCTGCGCGAGCGCCTGCATCACGAGCTCACGTTGATCCGGCGGATGGGCTACGCGGCGTACTTCCTCACGGTCGCCGACATCGTCGCCGACATCCGTGCGATGGGGATCCGGTGCGCCTGCCGGGGCAGCGCCGCCGGCTCGCTCGTCTGCTACCTGACCGGCATCTCCGACGTCGATGCGCTCCGTCATGACCTCGCGTTCGAGCGGTTCCTGAACCCGATGCGCGACGAGCTGCCCGACATCGACATCGACGTGGAGTCGGCTCGCCGCGAGGACGTCTACGACATGATCCTGTCGCGTCACGGCACGGAACGGGCCGGCTGCGTCGCGATGATCGACACCTATCGGGCGCGCTCGGCGCTCCGCGAGGTGGGCAAGGCGCTCGGCCTGCCCGATGTCGAGGTCGGGATGATCGCGACGTCGTTCCCGCACATCTCGGCCCGGCATCTCCGCGAGGCGATGGAGAAGCTTCCCGAGCTCCAGGGCATCAATCTGCGCTTCGAGCAGCTCGAGCTGCTCTTCCGCGTGGCCGAGCGCCTCGACGGCTTCCCTCGGCACATCGCGCTGCACCCGTGCGGGATCGTGCTGGCCTCGCACGATCTGGTCGAGCGGGTGCCACTGGAGCGCAGCGCGAACGGCCACCGCATGATCCAGGCCGACAAGGACGACGTCGAGCTGCTCGGCTACCTGAAGCTCGACATCCTGGGTGTGCGGATGCTGTCGTCGATGCGCCACGCGCTCGACGAGATCGCGCGGACGATAGGGGAGAAGGTCGACCTCGACCACATCCCCCTCGACGACCCCGGGACGTTTGCCCTGATCCGCGCCTCCGACACGATCGGCTGCTTCCAGATCGAATCGCCGGGGCAGCGCGAGCTGCTCCAGAAGCTCCAGCCCGAACGATGGGAAGACCTGATCGTCGACATCTCCTTGTTCCGACCCGGTCCGGTGAAGTCCGACATGATCACGCCGTATCTTCGCCGCCGCGCCGGCCTGGAGCCCCCGATCTACGTCCACCCGGAGCTGAAGGCGGCGCTCAAGGAGACGTTCGGCGTCATCGTCTACCACGAACAGGTCATGCGAACCCTCGCCGCGATGGCCGGCTACGACCTCACCTACGCCGACCACATCCGCCGCAACCTCGACGACGAGCAGATGCTGCCGACCCTGCGCAAGGACTTCCTTCGGCGTGCCAAAAATCGCGGCGTCGACCCCGGCGCCGCCGAACGGACGTGGGACGCCGTCGCCCAATTCGCGTCGTTCGGCTTCTGCAAAGCCCACGCCGCCGCCTTCGCCGTCCCGACCTACCAGTCATCGTGGCTGAAGGCTCATTATCCGGCGCACCTGATCGCCGGCCTCCTCACCCACGACCCCGGCATGTATCCGAGACGCCTGATCCTCGAAGACGCACGCCAGCACGCCATCCCGATCCTCCCGCTGGACGTCAACCGCAGCGAACGCGAATACATCGTC
This sequence comes from Actinomycetota bacterium, assembly GCA_030774235.1. GTDB lineage: Bacteria > Actinomycetota > UBA4738 > UBA4738 > HRBIN12 > JALYLM01. Next base: position 1,331 of record JALYLM010000136.1, on the reverse strand, counting down.
GAGGAGGTGGTGGGAGCGCCGATGTCGGTCGGGCCATCTCCCGAGCTGCTCGGACGGCCCTTCGGGCCGCCTCGACGACGCTCGGGAGAGACCCGCCCTCCTTCAGGTCTCGAACCAGCTCCCTTGCCGACGTTCGGGATTCGGCTGGCGTTGCAGGACGTGCACGGGATCACCGATGCCGAGATCCGGTCGATCCTGGTGGCCCGGTCCGAGCGTTCGTTCACGGACGTGGGGGACTTCCTGCGGCGGACGACGGTGTCGCGGCCGGTCACCGAGGCGTTGGCGCACGCCGGCGCGTTCGACTCGTTGGAGCCTTCGCGTCGTTCGCACCTGTATGCCGCGATGACCACAGAAGCACCGCGCGAGGGCGACCAGCTGACGCTGACCGATGTTGCCGCGCCCGAGCATCGGTTTCGCGACTACTCCGACGCCGAAGTCGTGAAGGCCGAGTTGGAAGTGCTCGGGCTCGACGCGTCTCGGCACATCGTCTCGTTCTTCCAGCCACTTCTGCACGATCTTGGGGTCGTGAGCACGAAGGACCTGCGGCGCCACCGGGGCGGTGAGCACGTCATGGTGGCGGGGGTGAAGGTGGCCTCGCAGACCCCGGCGATCCGCAGCGGCCAGCGGATCATCTTCCTCACGCTCGACGACGCAACCGGACCGGTGGAGGTGACCGTGTTCGAAAGCGTGCAGCCGAAGGTCGCGAGGACCGTGTTCCATTCGTACGCGATGGCCGTGTGGGGCGAGCTGCGGCGCACCGGGGTCGGCGGCGTCAGTATCATCGCCGAGGATCTCTGGGACCTCACCGCGCTGCATCGGGCCCGCAGCCGCGGCGAGCTCCGGGAGACGATGGCCGCGAGCGGCGGCCCCACCGCTTCGGCTGCCCGAGTCGAACCGCGATCGCCGGCGCGGAGGCTGTGGCACGCGAGCGGCGGCTCGGCCGGCTGACCGCGCCGGCGATCGATCCAGGGAAGGGCATCCCGTGGCGGACGAACCGGATCGCGGAGAACCGCCGTTCGTCGAGACGCCGTTCCTCGCCCAGGGCGAGGCCGCTCCGGCGATCCCGGCCCTGTTCACCGGTGCCTTCCGATGGCTCGTCCTGGCGCACGGGTTCTCGAGCTTCGCGTTCTTCGCCTATCTGGGCGCCGCGTTCGCCGAGGCGACGTACCGGTTCGGCGCGAGCTCCTCGCAGCTGGCCGTGCTGGGCGCCTCCCTGTCGGTGCCGTTCATCTTCGGGGCGCTGATCCAGGGGCTTGCGGTCGACCGGTGGAGCCCGAAGTGGCTGGACCTGTTCGGCTACGCGGTGACGCTCTCTGCGATCCCCGTGGCGT
>JALYLM010000135.1 GCA_030774235.1 Actinomycetota bacterium | reverse complement strand
CGCTGCCCACCAGCGTGCCGTCGGGCCACGTGATCGTGATCGCGGCGCCGACTGGCCAGTTCGTGCCGAGGACCGGAAGCGTTCCTCCGGGGGCCGGGCTGCCACCGCTCAGGGTCGGCGGCAACGGAGTTGGCGTCGGCACCGGCGTCGGCGTGGGCGCTGGCGTTGGCGGGAGCGTCGGTACTGGCGTTGGCGGGAGCGTTGGCAGGGGCGTTGGCGGCACGGTCGGGGTGAATGTCGGAACGCTCAGCGTGGGCAACGCCGTGACATCAGGTAACGGCGTTGGCGTCGGGCCGAACGTGTCCAGCGGGATCGACGACGTGAGGGGCGGGAGCGTCGGCGGCGCGGGCGGGCTCGGGTACGCCGGCGGCGTGGCGGACGGAAAGTTCGTGCCGGCCGCGAATCCGAGGACGGGCAGCGGCGATAAGAGCGGGGAACCTTCGGCGTCACTCTGGCCCAGCTGCTTCGGCACCGTCGCGTAGACACCCTTCACGGGCGTCTTGTCTATGAGCGAGAGAGGACCAAGACCGTTCGCCGATAGAGCTCCGTTCGGTCCGGCGAGGACGTCGATCCGCGATACGAACTTCGCGCCGGGCTGGCCGCTGCCGCTAGCGGTGTAGTTGAACGACAACCCACCGGAGCCGTCGACCGCCGATGCGGTCGCGATGAATGCGCCTCCCGGATCGATCGACGCAACGTACACCTGGTAGGTGCCGGGAGCCGCGTTCGGAAGGTCGACGAGCTGCGGATCTCTGCCCGGACTGCTGGCGAGGCAGCCCGGAATCTGGCGCACCACCGTCGGACCGGGCAGCACGACGCCGCAGGCGCGACCGGATGCATCGATGACCGCGAGATACGCCGGCGAATGCATGCCGAACCGCAGCAGGTTCGAGCGCAACATCGACACGGGCGACGTCGGTGGCGAGTTCGGCGGCACGGTCGTCGTCTGTCCGGCGCCGACGACCACGCTCTGACCTTGCGCGGTGACCTGCACGTTGCCGTCGGTGATCTGGAAGGTCGTCGTGCCGTCCGCGAGCACTTCGGTGAAGAAGCCTGTGCCGCGCACCGCTGCGACGGCGGTCGGCGTCCTGATCTCGAACTTCGAATCGGCGCGCGTGAGCTTCTGCACGCTCGCCCAGGTGCGCCCGATCGTCTGCCCGATGCGGATGCTGATCGCGCCGCTCGCTGCGCTTGACGCTTCCTCGATCTGTACCGTCGTCGCCGGCTCGATCTCGAGCGTGGATCCATCGAAGAACGTCACCACCGCGTGGCTGCTGTCCGCGGTCTGCACCCGGTCGCCGGTGTTGACCAGATCGCCGTCGGCCGCTGGCGTGAACGCCGCGGTCCCGCGCGCGACCGATGCCGAGCCGTCTAGGATCGAGAGGATCGTCGCCGCGCCGGACGCGCGCTGTTGAGTGAGGACCAGCACCGCCGGGACGACGACGAGTGCCGCGATGACCGCGGCGATCAGCAGGCGACGACGGCCCCAGCCCTTTCCCACTCGCTGATTCTGACCGCGCGCATCACGCCGGTAAATGCGCGGGCCGACCCCACCCGTGTTGGCCGGATCACTGAGCGGGGAGGTCGATGGCCTCCGATACTGGCGTTTGGCTCCCCCCGGGCGTCGGACCGCCGCTCATGACATACACGGTGCGCCCGACCGCGACCACACCGATACCATGGCGCGGCGTCGGCAAGTCCGGCAGACGCGACCAGCGTCCGGACTCCGCATTGAATATCTCGACCTCGCGGTAGGTCCCGTCGGGCCGCTCTCCACCGACGAACACCAGTCGATTGCCGACCGCCGCCGCGCCCACGCCGCCGCGGGCGGTCGGCGCGTCGGGCGCCGTCTCCCAGCGATCGGCACCGGGGTCGTAGCACTCGAGCGTCGCGAGATTCATCGTGAGCGACAGCTTCCGACCTCCAACGGCACAGACGCGCCCGGCGACGAGCGCAGCGGCGAGGTGGTCACGCGGCGTGGGGATCGCCGCGACCTGCCGCCAGCGATCTGCGTTCGCCTCGTAGGCGTATGTCGGCGCCCCGAGACGCTGCCCGTCATATCCGCCAACGACGTAGATGAATCGGCCCTGTGCGACGGCCGCGCCCTGCGACCGCGGTCCGGGCATCGCCGCGATCTCGCGCCACGCGGTCGCGTCCGGCGCGAGGCGGAAGCTGCGCGCTGTGGGTGCGCCGGCGTTCCCCCCGAACACATAGACGCCGGCACCCTCGATCGTCTCGGGCACCGACGCGGCCATCGCGTGATCGACCTCGAGCGGAAGATCCGGTCCGCGACGCCAACGCTGTCCGTCGAAGATCTCGACGACGCGACCGCCGCCGAATCCGCCGATGACGTACACGTCACTCCGGAAGACCGTCGCGGCGACCTCGCTGCGGCCGGTCGGGATGTCGGCGATGCGACGCCACGCGAGTGCCGCGGCCGATCCGCTCGACGCCGACGAACCCGCGGGCGTCGCGCTCGTCTGCAACCTAAACGTCGCCGTCGACGGCGCGCCTTCACCCGGCGCGACACACGCGCTGATGAGGAGACCGAGCAGGACGAGCCGCATCACCACCTATATAAAGGAGAGCGCATGCCGACGGCGTACGGGACCGAGATCGTCACGGCGCTGTCCGCATTCGTCGCGTCATTCCTCTCCGG
>JALYLM010000134.1 GCA_030774235.1 Actinomycetota bacterium | reverse complement strand
GCGATCGCGAGATCGTCGGGGCCGCTCGCGTAGATCGACACGGTCCCGTTCGCCGCGATGACCGATGCGTCGAGCGCGGCGTTCGCGACGGGGGCGACCTCGACGATGACGTCGACCCCGTCCGGGGCCGCGGCGCGGACCGCCGGCTCCGTCTCCTGCGCCCGGTAGTTCACGACGTGGTGCGCGCCGGCGGCGGAGGCGAGCATGGCCTTCTCGGGCGAGCTCACCGTGGTAATCACCGTGGCGCCGGACCACACGGCGAGCTCGATGGCGGCGTGGCCGACGGCTCCCGCGCCGCCGGCGACGAGCACCGTGCGTCCTTCGAGCGCGCGGGAGCCCAGCGAGGCCGGACCATCGAAGCCGACCGTGAGGCAACGATGCGCGGTGAGGGCGGGGATGCCGAGGCCGGCCCCGAGGTCGAACGACGCCCCCTCGGGCAGGGGGACCGCGTGCGAGGCCGGCAGCACGACCAGCTCCTGGGCGGTGCCGTCAGCCCGGTGCCAGGCGGCCTCCCACAACCAAACCCGCTCCCCCACGCGACCGGGGTCGACGTCAGCCCCCACTGCCACGATCGTGCCCGCTCCGTCCTGGTTCGGGACGACCTCGGGGAAGGCCAGACGTTGTCCGGGACCGCTGCCCCTGCGCGCCTTCCAATCGGTGGGGTTCACGCCCGACACCGCGACGCGGACGAGCACCTCGCCCCTCCCGGGTTCCGGATCCGGTCGTTCCACGAGCAGCAACACCTCGGGGCCGCCGGTCTCCGTGTACACGATCGCTCTCATGGGTTCATGCGCCTTCCTCGTCGATCCGGATGACCGTGCGAACGACCTCGCCGGCGAGCATCGCGCGGAACGCCTCGTCGATGCCGGCCTCGGTGAGTCGCGCCTCCCGCGACACTATCGCGTCAAGATCGAGCGAGCCCTCCACGGCCCAGGCGAGCCACGTGGCGAAGTCCTCGGGCAGGCAGTCTCCTCCGTCGGTCACGAGCAGGGACGCCTTATTGGCGTAGGCGGCGCCGGGCCCGGCGCTCCAATCCAGGGTCACGGAGCTGCCGGGTGGCGGCACGCCGATCGCGACCGCGATGCCCGCGGGGCCGAGCATCGCGACGGCGTGGCCGACGACACTCGGCACGCCGGTCGCCTCGAACGCCACGTCGACGCCGATGTCGTCGGTGAGTCGACGGACGGCGGCGACGGGGTCGCCGGCGCTCGCGTCGACCGTGTCGGTCGCGCCCATCGCCCGCGCCCACTCGAGCTTCGCCGGCACGAGGTCGACCGCGATGAGCTGCGCCGCCCCGGCGATCCTCGAGCCCTGCATGGCCGACACGCCGATGCCGCCGAGGCCCAGGACGGCGACCGTCGCGCCGGGCCAGACCTTGGCGGTGTTCACCGCCGCGCCGACCCCTGTCGAGACGCCGCAGCCCAGGAGGCAGGCCCTCGACATGTCGACGCCGGGCGGCACCGGGATGACCTGCGCGGCGTGCACCACCGTGTGCGTCGCCAGGGTGCCGAGCGAGAGCACGCCCTCGAGCCGTTCGCCGGTCCTCGCGACAGAGATCCGGGGCGGTTGCAACCACGCGTGGGCGCACGTGCGGGGCGCATCGCGGCGGCAGGCCCGACACGTCCCGCACGGCACGCCCCAGGCGAGCAGCACGGGGTCGCCCGGCGCAACGGCCTCGACACCTTCGCCCACGTCCACCACGACGCCCGCCCCTTCGTGGCCGAGCAGCATGGGAAACGGCGCCCCCCAGTTCCCGTTCTCGATCGCCCAATGGTCGCTGTGGCAGACGCCGCTCGCCACCACGCGGACGCGGACCTCGTCCTTTCCCGGAGTCTCCACTCGGATCGGTTCGACACGGACCGCCCCGCCGACCCGTTCGACGACAGCCCCGAGCCCTTCGATGTTGCGCACGGCATCAGGCTATCGGCCGAGGCAAGCCGGCCTACGGTGCCGGGCCCAGAGCTTCGGCCGGACGAGCGGCCTAGGATCGGAGAAGACCCGCAAGAAGCGTGGCCGGCAGAGGAGATGGTTGTCGTGTTCCTTCCGATGAAGAGGATGCTTCGCCCGATGGTTGCCTCGGCGACCGTGCTTACGGTTGTGCTGGTCCTGACGGTTCCGGCTTGGGCCGGGACCGGGGACTGGAGGATGTGGGGTGATGGCCCCGCCCACAACTCCGTCAACCGGGCCGAGACCACCCTCAGCCCCTCGAACGTGGGAGGCCTGCGGGTCGTGCATACCTACCCCAACTGGAACCCCGTGTTCTCCGACTGGCCCTACCAGATCGTGGTGGGCGGCTACGCCTACAGCGTCGTTCCCGGACGTAATTCCGGCTTCAACCACTACATCACTGCCTTTCACCTCCCGTCGGGAGCGGTGGCCTGGAGGCACAGGGTCGCCACGAACACCGACGAGTGGGGATACGTCCCGGCCGTGAGCAACGGCGTCCTGTAC
>JALYLM010000133.1 GCA_030774235.1 Actinomycetota bacterium | reverse complement strand
TGCCCGTTGAAAGGCGGCGCCGAGAGGACCCTGCTCGTTCACCTCACGGGTGGAGACGCCGGTCGAACCACTCCTGCGTGCGCCGGATCGCGTCGAGCGCGTGGGCTCGTTCCAGCGGGACGTGACCTTCTCGCGGGTAGACGACCAGCTCGGTCTCGGTCCCCGCCTCGGCGATCGCGTGAAACAGCTCCTCGGCTTGGCCGACCGGCGTGCATCGGTCCTCCGCTCCCTGGATGATCAGGGTGGGCGTCACGCACCGGTGCGCGTACGTCACCGGCGAGCGCTCCGGGTACTGGCTGTCCGGGTCGTTCCAATCGCCGCGAAGGATCGCCTGGTCGTACCACCACACCTCGGAGGTGAGGTGGAACGACACGTAGTTCGAGACGACGGACATCGCGACCGCCGCGCCGAACCGATCCGTCTGCCCAACGGCCCAGCCCGCCATGTAGCCGCCGTACGACAGGCCCGAGATGCCGAGGCGCTCGGGATCCGAAACGCCCTCGGCGATGCAGTGGTCGACGCCGGCCATGATGTCGCGAAAGTCGATCCCGCCGCCGTCGCCGATCACTCCCTGCGCGAACTCGTGTCCACGGCCGATGCTTCCGCGCGGGTTGGGCAGCAGGCAGGCGTACCCTCCGTTGGCCAGCAGCACCGCATTCGGCTCCGAGTCGGAGAAGTATGCACCCCAGTTCCACGTCGGCCCGCCGTGGACGCACACGATCGTCGGGAGGGGCCCGTCCGCGCATGGGGGGTCATCAACACTCCTTCGAGCTCGACCCCGTCCTCCGCGGTCCAACGGATCGTGCGTGCGTCGGGAAAGGTCGTGCTGTCGGTGATGTCGTCGTTGAATGACGTGAGGCGGATCCACTCGCCCGTGGCCTGATCGAAGCGCGCGAGCTCCGGCGGCATCGCGTGGCCCTGGTGTGTCGTGAGCACGACCGCAGCGTCCTCGGTGATCGCACAGACCGGCGTCGTCACCTCGTCGCCGATGAACGCCTCGCCTCGCCACCGTTCCTCGCGTCGGCCGTCGAGCCAGATCCGGCCGCACGCCGTCCCGGTTCCGTCGCAACGCGCGTACCAGAGGGAATCGTCGTCGCACCACGACGCCACACCGATCGTCTCGAGTGCCTTCCATGGATCGGCCGTCGTGCCGTGGGCGAGGTCGACGATCATGACGCTGCCGCTGAGCAACCCGTGGTCGCTCGCGTACCCTTCCGTCACTGCGGCGCGCCGCCCGTCCGGTGAGAGCGCCAGCCATTCGATCTGCCATGTCGGCTCGTAGAGCGTCTGGGCGGTCCTCCCGTCGAGGTCGAGCCGGACGATCTTCGCGGCATACCAGCCGGATCCGCCGGGAGGGTCCACGGAAGCGATCGCGACGACCGTCGCATCACCATCCCAGTCCACCTCCCAGACGTCCGTGCCGGGCGGTCCGACCTCCGCGGTGCCGCCCGATCCGAGGTCGAGCAGGAAGAGACGCCGCCGCGCCTGTCCCGGACGCAACGTCGCCGGATCCGGCGCCGGCCCGGCGCCGGTCACCGACCGAGCGCTCCAGTCCAGCCCATAGCAGCCGGGGTCGGCCGCCAGTACCAGGAGCCTTTCCCCGTCTCTCGACCACGAGACGGACTCGGCGGAACCCTCGAGGGTCGCCGCGAGCATCGGCTCGCCGCGGGGCACCATCGTGTACGGGAGCTGGTGTCCCGGGGTGATCCGGTCCGACAGGAACGCCAGGCGCGATCCGTCCGGCGACCAGGCAGGCGTGCGATCGCTCCAGGCCCCGCTCGTGAGCTGGACCGGCGTCGCGTCGCCCTCGACCAACCACAGGTCGCTCGGCACGAACGACCCGGTGTCTGCGACCGTCGCGTGCAGCGCGAACACGGCACCGCTCCCGTCGGGCGAGAACGCGATCTCTGCAGGCGTCCGGACGTCGAGCAGGCGCTCGGCGGTCGGTCCCCGGAGGTCGTCGCCGGCGCTCATCCGGCCCCCCGCTCCGCTGGCTGGAACGATGACGAACGTGACCAGCCGATCACCCTGTGCCGAAGCGTTCGCTCAAGGTCGTGCCGGCGAGGGCGACATCGTCCGGCGTCGAGCCTGTGGGCATGTTGAAGATCATGCCGTCGAGGCCGATGTCGAGAAAGGTTTGGACGGTGTCCCCCACGGTCCCGGGGTCGCCCCAGATCAATCTCGAGGGGAGCTCACGGTCGCCGATGCCGCGTGCGGCCTGGAACGCCTCGCGGCGACGCTCGGCCTCTTCCTTTGTCGGGGTCACGATCAGCGTGCCGAGCCGAGTCTTCACGATGTCGGCCGGATCGCGACCGACCTCGCGACAGTGTTCGGCGAGCACGCCGAGCTTGTGTCTGATCGTGTCGGGATCGCCGAACCCGTTCCACATGTCCGCGTACTGAGCGACGAGCCGCAGCGTCTTGCGCTCGCCACCGCCCCCGACAAGGATCCTCGGTCCGCCGGCCTGAACGGGTTGAGGGACGTTCAGCGCGCCGTCGACGTGATGCCGACGTCCGTGGAACGTCGTCTCGCGTTGCGTGAACATCGACCGACAGATCTGGATCGCGTCCTCGAGGCGTTCGAACCGCTCGGCGACGGTCGGCCAGTCGTAGCCGTAGGCACGGGATTCCTCCTCGTTCCAGGCGGCGCCGATTCCCAGGATCGCGCGGCCGGCGGAGACGATGTCGAGCGTCGTCACGACCTTCGCGAGGAACCCCGGGTTCCGATAGGTGACGCCGGTGACCATCGCACCGAGCTTGATCTTCGAGGTGCGCGCGGCGACACCGGCGAGCACCGTGTAGGCCTCGAGCATCGGCTCGGTGGGTGGACCGATGTTCGCGATCTGGTGGTAGTGGTCCATCACGAAGAACGAGTCGAACCCTGACTCCTCGGCCGTGACGGCCGTCCGGGCGATCCGCTCGAACATGGCGTCATCGGACACGCCCGCGAACGTGAAACTCGGGAGTTGCAGGCCGAACGTGCTCATCGGACCTCCCATCATCGCTCGATCCGGAACACCCGCTACCTTACGAGCGCCGGCGGTGGCCCGTGCGATGGGAGGGGCGATGAACCGGGACGAGGCGGTGGCCAGGGTGCGCGCGGCCCGCGTGGGCCGGATGGCCACCGTCAGGCCGGACGGTCGGCCTCACGTGGTCCCATTCGTGTTCGCGCTGGCGGAGAACGCGGACACGGTCGCCGTGTACTGGGTCGTCGACGAGAAGCCGAAGCGCTCCCCGCTGCTTCAGCGGATCCGAAACCTCGAACAGAACGCCGCGGTGGAGTTCGTGGTCGACGGCTACGACGAAGACTGGAGCCGGCTGTGGTGGGTTCGCTGCTCCGGCACGGGGCGTGTCGTCGACGCGGGAGACGAGCGAGCCGCCGCGCTCGCCTCGCTGGGCGAGAAGTATCCGCGGTACCGAGCCCGGCCGCCCGGTGGTCCCGTCGTCGCGATCGACGTCGATCGGGTCACCGGATGGGAGGCGGAACCGGGCTCGCGCTAGAGCTCACGATCGCCCGATGCGGCGGCTCGTCGGGTCAGGGATCGCCCGCCCATCCACGCGGCGTCACCTTCCCGAACGGGCGCGGGAAGTGGGACACCGCCGGGCCGTGTAGCCCTCGATCTGCCCGGGTTCGTTGAAGAACGACCAGTCGGCGGGGTGCACGTGGTGCACCGCGTTCGGGAACCTCGGATGGCCGGCGAGCATTGTGCCGCCGGCGTGATCGGCGTGAAGGTGGGTGAGGACGACGGCGCGCACGTCCCGCGCGTCGATGCCGGCCCTCGCCAGTGCGGCATCCGGCGACGTGTGCTCGGACCATGGACGGTACGGAGGGAACGAGCCGAGGCCCGTGTCCACCATCGCGACGCCGGCCTCGGTCGAGAGGCCGAACGCGTGGACGTGCCATGCCCAGGACCGTGCGTCGAGGAACGCCCAGGGGGGCGCGGCCCGTTCCGCGCCCCAGTCCACCCGTTCGTCCGGCAGCTCGTCATCCAACGGGATCGAGGCGAACCCTTCGCACGCGATCGCCACCTCGACGTCGCCGATCCGCATCGGAGCGTGGCCCATCGCGGAACCCTAGGTCGCGACCCGGAACCGACAGGCGTCGAGCAACCAGTCGACCAGGTAGTCGGCGAACGACGGGCGGACCCCGATCCACGTGGTGGCGTCTTCGAGCTGCTCCAGGAGCACGTGGCTTCGCGCCAGCACTGTCTGGGCGCACATCCCGGCGAGCCAGTGGCCCGCGTGCAGGTCGAGGGAGCATCCCCTCGACAAGAGCTCTCGCGTCCCTGGTCCGCGCAGCTCCAGCCAGGCACGGTTGGCGCTCACGTCGAGGACCGAGCGGTGGGCGCCGTTCAGGGCGGAGTTCAGCTCTGCGACGATCGCGCCCGCGCTGCCCGCCGCTCCGACCACGAGCCACTCGTCCGGACCGAGCCACAACGCCGCGCGCTCGCCGGCTCGCAGCACGGTGTTCGGATCGAGGGGAAGCAGGACCTGCCGGCGGATCACCTCGTCCCGGGAAACGCGGACGTCGACCTGCGCGAGGAACGGGATCTCCGAGAGCGAGACTCTGCCATCGGTCGTCCCGACCACGGCGGCGAGCTCCGCCGCGCGATGGTCGAGCGGGCTCCGCGCCGTGAGCTCAGCCATCACGACGTATCCCCTCCGGGTCGTAGAACGCCGGCGCCGTGACCTCGGCCGCGATCGTTCCCTCGGGCATCGGCGCGAAGACGGTCGTGCCGTGCAGCTCCCGGCCTCGTTCGAGCATGGCCAGCGCGAACGTTCGACCGAGGATCGGGCTGCGGTAGCTCGACGTCACGTGCCCGACCATCGGCATCGGGATCCGGCCGGTGTCCTCGAGCACCAGCTGTGCGCCCTCCGGCACCAGCGCGTCCGGGTTCGTGGGCAGCAGGCCGACCAGCTGCTTGCGGTCGGCGCGCGACGTGTCGGGGCGGCGCAGCGACCGTTTCCCGATGAAGTCGCCCTTCGTCTCGTTGACGATCCACGACATCCCCAGGTCAGATGGCGTGACGGTCCCGTCGGTGTCCTGCCCGACGATCGCGAAGCCCTTCTCGGCACGAAGCACGTGCATCG
>JALYLM010000132.1 GCA_030774235.1 Actinomycetota bacterium | reverse complement strand
TCGGGATCGGGTGGCAACGCGAAGCAGGGAGGCACGACGGCCCAGAAGAAGGCCGCCGGGCGCAAGGGCGGCAAGGCCGCATCCCGAAAAAGTTAGAGGCAGCCGTCACGAGGTGCATCCCCACGATCTCTTCCAAGCGAAGGAAGAGGGCAGGGCGTGGCAAGCTGCGGACGACGTCGATTGTGATGCCCGACGCCGAGCGCTAGGTCGACAACTTCGGGAGCCCCTGGGCGGATCAGGCCGAGCTGACGATGTCGCGGATCGCCTCCAGTACCACCGCCGGCTGGCCGCACTGAATTGCAGTGACTCCGAACTGGGCCTGGGCGCACCAAGCTCTCCGGCCGGGAGATTGCTGCTGGCATCGAACGCGAACTCGTCGATGGCATCATGCTCGACGACGACGGTGCAGTCGTCGTCATCAGGAAGCGCTGAGAGCCGGCAACAGCTCTTTCTCGGCGAAGGTCGCGAACACCCCTTGATCGACGCCGATCTGGTGGAAACCAAACCCCGTCGTACCCGGCCTGCTCGTACGTGCGCGCGGCCTCGAAGTCGGGACCCGTTACCCACGGAACCTCGGAGGTCATCCAGCCAGACCAGGCTCGCCGCCTGCTCGAAGTGCCGCGGTAGCAGGTCGAGCCACTGTTGTGAGCTGCGAATTCGCGGAGCACCCCCCTTTTATGCCCGATCCGCGGCGGGGAACGGTCACCGACATCGTCTACGACCTGGATCCCGACCTTCGAGCGCCTGGAGCACCATCACGGCGGCCACCACGTCGGTAGGGACCGCGGGACGGCCGCGTCCGGACGGGAACAGGTCCGCGAACAGCTCGTCGGGGTACAGCTCGTGCTGGTGATCGGCCAGGAACGTCTCCACGCTGCTATCCGGAACGAGTTGCCGGCACAGGGCCGCTGCGTCCAAGAGCTCACGGTTGGGATCGCTATGTCCTTGCATGTCTGGAGTGTGCGATCCGGCGGGGACCGTCGCGAGCATCCTCGGACGAATTGTTCAGCAGTCTCCTAGCCGACGTGATGTGATGTCACCGTGAAGAAGATTGCGTCCGAGCTGCTGGTGGAGCGCCTGATCGACTGGGGAGTCGACACGGTCTTCGGCCTTCCGGGCGACGGCATCAACGGCATCATGGAAGGCGTTCGCCGCCATGCCGACCGCCTGCGGTTCGTGCTGGTGCACCACGAGGAGGCGGCGGCGTTCATGGCGACCGGCTACGCGAAGAGCACGGGCCGGCTCGGCGTGTGCCTCGCCACCTCCGGACCAGGTGGCATTCACCTCCTCAACGGGCTCTACGACGCCAAGCTCGACCACGTCCCGGTCCTGGCGATCACCGGCATGCAGGCGACCACCCTGCTCGGCACGGGATACCAGCAGGAGGTCCACCTGGAGAAGCTTTTCGAGGACGTCGCGGCCTACGACGCCATGGTGCACGTGCCGGTCCAGATCCCGACGCTCGTCGACGTCGCGATCCGCACGGCGCTGAGCAGACGCACGGTGTCACACCTCACGTTCCCCGTGGACATCCAGGAGGCCGACGCCGACTTCGTGCCCTACGAGGGCGGGCTCGGAGCGGCACGTCCACCCGATACCTCGCCGACGTACAACGCGCCGCGGATCGTGCCGAACGAGGAGGACCTGAAGGCGGCGGCGGCCGTGCTGAACGAAGGGGAGAAGGTGGTGATCCTCGCGGGCGTGGGCGCGCTCGACGCTCGCGAGGAGGTTCTGCAGACCGCTGAGCTCCTCGCCGCTCCGATCGTGAAGTCGCTGCTGGGAAAGGCCGTCGTGCCGGACGACCATCCGCTGACCACCGGAGGTCTCGGGCTCCTCGGCACGAGGCCGTCGGAGGAAGCGATGGAGGGCGCCGACACGATCCTGATGGTCGGGTCGAACTATCCCTACACCAGGTTCCTGCCCGAGAACGCTCGAGGGGTGCAGATCGAGGTGGAGCCGACCCGCGTGGGCAACCGCCTCCAGCTCGAGGTGCCCTTAGTCGGCACCGCCCGGGAAACGCTGAAGGCGCTCATCCCTCTACTCACACGCAAGGAGCGTCGGGCCTTCTTGGAGGACGCCCAGGCGGGCATGGGGAAGTGGCGTGAACAGATGGCGTCCCTGGAGTCATCGGACCGCGAGCCGATCCAGCCGCAGTACCTGATGCGGGTGATCGACAGGCTTGCATCCGACGACGCGATCCTGTCCGCCGACTCGGGAACGATCGCCACCTGGGCGGCACGGCACTTCGACATCCGCGGCGACCGCCGATTCATGCTGTCGGGGAACCTGGCCTCGATGGCGAACGGCCTGCCGTATACGATCGCCGCTCAGTGGGCGCATCCCGGCCGACAGTGCATCGGCTTCGTCGGAGACGGCGGGTTCGCGATGCTGATGGCAGAGTTCAACACCGCCGTGCGGCATGGTCTTCCCATCAAGATCTTCATCGCCAACAACGGCGTGCTGGGGCAGATCCTGTGGGAGCAGATGGCCCTGGGGTTCCCGGAGTTCGGGGTACGGTTCGAGCGACCGTTCGACTTCGCCCCGTGGGCGGAGGCATGCGGGGGCAAGGGCCTGCGGGTCGACAAGCCGGCGAAGTTGCCCGCCGCGGTCGGCGAGGCGCTGGAGTTCGCCGGCCCGGCGCTGGTCGACGTGGTCGTCAACCCCGACGAGCCGCCCATGCCTGCCAAGGTGCAGTATGACCAGGCCAAGGGATTCGCCGAATCGTTCCTCAAGGGACAGCCGCGGCGTGCGAGCATCGCGGCGACACTGTTTAGGGACAAGCTCGACCAGCTGAAAGGGTGATCCGTCCATGCCGCATGAAAGTCCATCACCGGCACGAGGTTCAGGCTTGGTCGATCGAGGCGCACAACTGGTCGAGGTGCTGGGACCGGAGGAGTTCGAGGAAGACCATCTTCCCGGCGCGATCAACCTGCCTCTGCGGAAGATCGAGACGGAGGCGAGACGGCAGCTCGACCCGAGCAGGCCGGTCGTCGTCTACTGCTGGGACTCGGCCTGAGACCTCAGCCCGCGGGCCGCGTGGCGGCTCGAGAGCCAGAGATTCACGAGGTCTATGACTATGTGGGAGGCAAGCTCGACTGGCTTGCTGCGGGCCTTCACAAGAGGGCACGAACGCCCAGCGTTCGCGGCCGGCGATGTGGCCCGCCGAGACGCACCCACGTGCCGCCTGCATGAGCCGATCGGCGAGGTTCGCGAACGGGTCCGCGCGGCCGGATGGGACGCGTGTGTGGTCGTGAACGACGAGCTGATCGTCATGGGCATGCTTCGCGAAGAGGAACTCGAGAAGGGACGCGACGAGCCCATCGAGCACGTGATGCGTCTGGGCCCCACCACCTTCCGCCCGCACGTCCCGATCGAGGAGATGGCCCACGTGATATCGGACCACGACCTCGCCACGTCTCCGGCGAACTCATCGGACGGGCGGCTGATCGGAGTCCTTCGAGGGAACGACGCGGTCGCCGCCGCACGGACACCACTCGGAGGAGACCGCGGAGGAGGAGTGATGCCCACGGAGCAACGCGGAGTGGCTCTCGCCTGCGGAGCGTCGTGCAGGGGGCGGGGTTCGAGGTGCGAGACCTCGAGAATCTCCGGGAGCACTACGCGTTCACGCTCCGCAGGTGGGTCGCGAACCTCGAGGCGAACCGTGACCGGGCCGTCGCCCTCGTCGGGGAGGGGCGCTACCGCTGTGGCGCCTCTACATGGCTGGGTCGGCGCGGAACTTCGCGAAGGGCCGGATCCAGGTCCACCAGGTCCTGGCCGTCCGCAGGGACGGAGGCGACTCGGGCCTGCCTCTCCGCCGGGCCGACGCATTCCTTCCGGAGGAGGTCTTAAGCTCCGGTTGATCCGCCGGCAGCGCCGCGGCTCCACGTGGAAGAAGCTTGACCTTCCGCCGGGGACAGGCTTGAGCTGGAACGCCAACGGAGCGTGCGTGAAGGGGTCGAAGACCCACGAACTACGCTCCCTCTGGGCCATTTGATCGGAAGGCGGGCGATGGGTGTCAGGAACGAGAGCGAGGGACGCCCAGCTGAGCCGGAGCGGCCGACGCTGGCGCCTGACGAGCTTCGACGCATCGATGCGTACTGGAGGACGGCAAACTACCTGTCGGTCGGCCAGATCTACCTGCTCGACAACCCGTTGCTGCATGAGCCGCTCAGGCCGGAGCACGTCAAGCCCCGCCTGCTGGGGCACTGGGGGACGACGCCCGGGCTCAACTTCATCTACGTCCATATGAACCGGGCGATCGCGGCCAGGGACGTGAACGCGATGTACGTGATCGGCCCCGGGCACGGCGGTCCGGGGATCGTGGCGAACGCTTACCTCGAGGGGACCTATTCGGAGGTCTACCCCGACATCACTCGCGACGCGGACGGGATGCGCAAGCTGTTCAGGCAGTTCTCGTTCCCTGGAGGCATCCCCAGCCACGTCGCCCCCGAGACGCCGGGCTCGATCCACGAGGGAGGCGAGCTCGGCTATGCCCTGGCCCACGCTTATGGGGCGGCATTCGATAATCCGGACCTGCTGGTGTGCTGCGTGGTGGGTGACGGGGAGGCCGAGACCGGGCCGCTCGCCACAAGCTGGCACTCGAACAAGTTCCTGAACCCGGTGACCGACGGCGCGGTGCTCCCCATCCTGCACCTGAACGGCTACAAGATCGCCAGCCCCACGGTGCTCGCTCGGATCCCGAGCGAGGAGCTCCGCGCGCTGCTCGAGGGCTACGGCTATGCACCTCGCTTCGTCGAAGGCGAGGACCCCGAGGAGATGCACCATCGCATGGCCGCGACGCTGGACGAGGTGCTCGACGACGTCGCCCTGATCCGGCGAGCGGCGCGGGATCGGGAGGGCGCCGCCCCACCCCGCTGGCCCATGATCGTCCTGCGAACGCCGAAGGGCTGGACCGGCCCGAAGGAGGTCGACGGGCTGCCTGCGGAGGGATCGTTTCGGTCACATCAGGTGCCGCTCGCCGAGGTGAGGACGAACCCCGAGCACCTCGCCGCGCTCGAGGCGTGGATGCGCAGCTACCGGCCCGAGGAGCTGTTCGGTCAAGCGGGCGCGCCGATACCCGAGCTTGCCGAGCTCCCGCCGGTGGGGGACCGGAGGATGAGCGCCAACCCGCACTCGAACGGCGGGCTGCTGCTCCGCGACCTATCGCTCCCCGACTTCCGTGACTACGCCGTCGACGTGGCGAGCCCGGGGGCGTCATCGGGCGAGGCCACGCTGGTCCTGGGTGCCTTCCTTCGCGACGTGATACGGAGCAACCCGGAGACCTTCCGACTCTTCGGCCCCGACGAGACGGCGTCGAACCGCCTGTCCGCGGTGTTCGAGGCTACCGACCGCACGTGGGATGCGGAGATCCTCGAGACGGATGACCACCTGGCCCGCGACGGCCGCGTGATGGAGGTGCTCTCCGAGCACCTGTGCCAGGGTTGGCTGGAGGGCTACCTGCTGACGGGCCGCCACGGCCTGTTCAACTGCTACGAGGCCTTCATCCACATCGTCGACTCGATGTTCAACCAGCACGCCAAGTGGCTGAAGGTCACGCGGGGAATCCCGTGGCGGCAGCCCCTCGCATCCCTGAACTACCTGCTGACCTCACACGTGTGGCGGCAGGACCACAACGGGTTCTCCCACCAGGACCCCGGGTTCATCGACCACGTCGTGAACAAGAAAGCGGAGATCATCCGGGTCTACCTGCCGCCCGACGCGAATACCCTGCTCTCGGTGGTCGACCACTGTCTGCGCAGCCGTCACTACGTGAACGTGATCGTGGCCGGCAAGCAACCCGCGCTGAACTGGCTCTCGATGGACGACGCCGTCGAACACTGCACGCGGGGGCTCGGGATCTGGGAGTGGGCGAGCATCGACGGAAAGGACGAGCCGGACGTCGTGATGGCCTGCTGCGGCGACGTCCCGACCCTTGAGACCCTCGCCGCGGTTGATCTGATCCGCCAACATCTGCCGGATCTCAGGATTCGTGTGGTGAACGTGGTCGACCTCATGCGCCTGCAGCCCGAGACCGAACACCCCCACGGCCTGTCCGATGCCGAGTTCGACGCGCTGTTCACCGCAGACCGGCCGGTCGTGTTCGCCTACCACGGCTATCCATCGCTGATCCACCGGCTCGCCTACCGGCGGACGAACCATCGCAATATCCACGTCCGCGGCTACAAGGAAGAAGGAACGACGACGACGCCGT
>JALYLM010000131.1 GCA_030774235.1 Actinomycetota bacterium | reverse complement strand
TCGCGGTGGGGTTCGAGGACCCGAGCGAACTCACGCCGTTCTTCGGTCGAGTCGAGCGCGCCGCGACGATCGAGAACGCCGCCGGGGTCGACAACGACGAGGAGGGCGCGCCGGTGTGGCTCTGCCGCGAGCAGGCGTCGCCCTGGCCCGCGATCTGGCCGGAGTTCCGCCACTACGGCTGAGGTTCGGTCCGAGGGCACGCGAGGCGTCGCAACGGAAACACCACACCTCCCCCGGCATTCCCGCGACATCCGAGAGCTACGATTCGCGACATGCCTCCCTACAAGGAGCAGGGCATCGTCCTGCGCTCGGTGAAGCTCGGCGAGGCCGACAAGATCGTGACCGTCATGACCCAGGGTTCGGGCAAGGTCCGGGCCGTTGCCAAGGGCATCCGCAGGACGACGAGCCGGTTCGGGGCACGCCTCGAGCCGTTCACCCATGCCTCCCTGATGCTCTATCGCGGTCGCGGCTCGTTGGACACGATCACCCAGGCCGAGATCATCGCGCCGCACATGGCGCTGCGCGGAGACCTCGCCCTGTTCGCGGCCGGCGAGACGATGCTCGAAGCGGTCGACAAGGTCGCCGAGGAGCACGAGCGGAATCTCCGGCTCGCCTTGCTGCTCCTGTCCGGGCTTCGTGCGCTCGAGTCGGGACCCCCAGACCCCGCGGCGGTCGCCGAGTCCTTCATGCTGAAGCTTCTGTCGCTGAGCGGCTTTCACCCTGCACTCACGGCCTGCGCGATCTGCGGGGACACCGACCTGCAGCTCTTCTCTGCCGAGCAGGGCGGAGCCGTCTGCGCACGATGTGCCGAGCGGGGCGCCGGCCCGGTCTCCGAGGCTGCGCTCCGCTACCTGGGGGAGCTGGCGTCGATAGACCTCTCGGAGGCCGGTGCCGTGGACGAGCCCGATCCCCGCGTCCGCAGGGAGACCCGCGGCCTGCTCTACGGATTCGCCGAGTACTACCTGGAGCGCCGGATGAAGTCGATCCCGATGCTGGTGAGGACCGCTCGGTGAGCAGCTACCTCTCCGACATCGATCGTGCTCGCGTGCCGGCGCATGTCGCGATCGTGATGGACGGCAACGGCAGGTGGGCGACGCAGCGAGGTCTGCCGCGCACCGAAGGCCACGGCGCCGGCGAGGAGGCGCTCTGGGACACGGTCCAGGGCGCGCACGAGGCCGGCGTCCGGTGGCTCACCGTCTACGCCTTCAGCACCGAGAACTGGCGACGGCCGGCCAGCGAGGTCCTGTACCTCATGAACTTCAACCGCGGATTGCTGCGTCGGCGTCGCGACGCGATGAACGCGATGAACATCCGCATCCGATTCACCGGCCGGCGCGACTGGCGCGTTCCCCGCTCGGTCCTGCGCGAGATCAAGATCAGCGAGGAGCTCACGCGAGACAACACGGGCATGACCCTCACGATCGCGTTCAACTACGGCGGGCGGGCCGAGATCCTCGATGCCGTGAAGCAGATCCTCCGCGACCACGCCTCGGGAGCGATCCGTATCGAGAGACTCGCGGAGGACGACATCGCCAACCGCCTCTACTACCCGGATATGCCGGATCCCGACCTCGTGATCCGCACCAGCGGCGAGGAACGGATCTCGAACTTCCTTCTGTGGGAGGCGGCGTACTCCGAGCTCTGGTTCACCCCCGTGCTCTGGCCCGACTTCAACCGCGAGATCCTCTACGAGGCCATCCGCGACTTCCAGAAGCGCAGCCGTCGTTTCGGCGGCGTCCTCGACAGCGGCGCCGACTAGTTCGATCACGCGACGCGGACGCGTTTCCAGATCCGACCGGCGAGGTACAGCCCCCCCGGGACCGCGAGGGCGACGTACATGATCACGTATCCAGTCCCCGGCACGTCGAAGCCGGCCATCGCCAGGATGAATCCACGCGACAGCGGATATCCGGCGACGAGGGCGAGCAGCAGACCGATCGTGAGGAAGCCGCGCCCGACCGGTCCAAAGCTCGTGGGACCGCCGCGCCATCGGGAGAACTCGGACGCCGCCATCGGCGCCCCGCCGGCCCGGTCTCGCATCGCGATCTGCAGCGACGGCCGCTCCGAAGGCGGGCGCTCGAGCGCGGCGAAGCATTGCCCGCACCACTCCAGGTCGGGCGCGACCCGGGCGCCGCACCGAGGACACGTCTCCATCGATCGTAGGTATCGGCCTTGGGCCCCAAGGGCTTGACGCGACCGGAACGAGCCCCGGTGGTCCGGGGCCGCCGCCCGCCCGCCGGTACGATGGGAACCACGCCAGCGGCCGCAGCCAGCGACCGGGAGAGGAGGCTCCACCCATGACCGACCTCATGGAGGCCGTCACCTCGCTCGCGAAACGGCGAGGGATCGCGTTCCAGTCGTCCGAGATCTACGGCGGCCTGCGTTCCTCGTGGGATTACGGTCCCTTGGGGGTGGAGCTTCGGCGAAACATCCGCAACGCCTGGTGGCGTTCCACCGTCCAGTTGCGCGACGACGTCGTCGGCCTGGAGGCGGCGATCATCATGTCGCCGAACGTCTGGAAGGCGAGCGGTCACCTCGACACGTTCCACGACCCACTCGTCGAGTGCCTCAACTGTCACCAGCGCTTCCGCGAGGACCACCTGGCCGATCGGGTCTGCCCGAACTGCGGAAACACGGCGTTCACCGAGCCGAGGCAGTTCAATCTCATGCTGAAGACCTACCTCGGGCCGCTCGAGGACGACGAGAGCGTCGCGTACCTGCGCCCCGAGACCGCCCAGGGGATGTTCGTGGACTTCTCCATCGTCCAGACGTCCGCACGCAAGAAGCTGCCGTTCGGCATCGCACAGGTCGGGAAGTCGTTCCGCAACGAGATCACCCCTGGCAACTTCATCTTCCGGACGCGCGAGTTCGAGCAGATGGAGATGGAGTACTTCGTGAAGCCGGGGACCGACGAGGAGTGGCACAGCTACTGGATCGATCGCCGCCTGAGCTGGTACCACGACCTCGGGGTGCAGAAGGAGAAGCTGCGACTACGCCAACACGAGCCGGATGAGCTCGCGCACTACGCGAAGGCGGCCACCGACATCGAGTACGAGTTTCCGTTCGGGTGGTCCGAGCTCGAGGGCATCGCGAACAGGACCGACTACGACCTCCGGCACCACACCGAAGCAAGCGGGGAGGACCTCACGTACTTCGATCAAGAGACGGAGGAGCGCTACTTCCCGTACGTGGTCGAGCCGGCCGTCGGGGTGGACCGGGCGCTGCTCGTCTTCCTGCTCGACGCGTACCGGGAGGAGCAGGCGCCCACGGCGAAGGGCGGAACCGACACGCGCACCGTGCTCGGGTTGCATCGAGATCTGGCGCCGGTGAAGGTCGCCGTCCTGCCGCTGTCCCGCAACGAGGCGCTCGTGCCCGAGGCGAAGCGCGTCCACGAGCTGGTGAAGCCCGAGTGGATCACACAGTACGACGACGCGGGGGCGATCGGTCGGCGCTATCGCCGCCAGGACGAGGTGGGAACCCCGTTCTGTGTGACCGTGGACTTCGACTCGCTGGAGGACCGGCAGGTGACCGTCCGCGAGCGCGACACGATGCAACAGGATCGGATCCCGATCGAGAACATGGTCTCCTTCCTCCGGGAGCGGCTGTGACGGAGTCGACCACCGAGGCGCCCGCCAGGTCCGGAACGCCTGCGGACGGCGAGGCCCGGAACGGTCCTCGTGGGTGGGCCAGCCTCTATGCGCTGGCCTTCCTCCTCATGGTCGCTGCCGCGGCGACGCTCGGCGTCGCCGTGAAGGGGTTCCTCGCATCGACCACTCCGCTGTGGATGTCCGCGGGGCTGTCGGCCGGATCGATCGTCGTCGCGATCGTGAGCCTCGTGCTTCCCCGGAGGCGATGAGGGGTCGGACCGCCGTTCGTCGAAGGACCTACGCCTTCCGCCACGAGAAACATCCCCCCGACTCTTCCGGCGCGTCGCCCGAACGCGCGATGCTTCGCGTGCGAACACGAAGGAGAGAACGTGGGCTCGCCTCATCTGACGGGAACGCTCGATCGCGCGATCAACGGGGTTCGAACCCTGATGGGTGCCGCGATGGAGGGGGCGGAGCCGACCGATCTTCGGCTGGCGTTCGACGCGCTGCGAGATCAATGGTGGGCGGCCGAGCGCGATTCTCGCGACGACGAGGCGGGCTCTCTCAGGCGGTTCGAGGATGTGGCCGCGACGATCTACGGCGAGGCGTTCTGGCCGGCGATCAAGGCGGTGAGCGAGGGAAGAGACCCCCTCGAGGACCTCGATCGCGCATCCGAGGCGAGCCGATGGATCCTTCGGGCGCACACCGCCTTCGTCTCCCAGCACCCGGAGGCGATGACCCTGTGCTTCCGTCGTGCGGCGAACGTGGTCCGCGATGCCGAACGCGAACCACCCTCCGAGGCCTGATCAGCGCGTCCGCTGCGTAGACTGACGGCTCCGACCTCGACGCATCGCGGAGGCATGCCGTGACCACGTACGTCTACGACTTCTCCGAAGGCAACAGGGACATGAAGGACCTCCTCGGCGGCAAGGGGGCCAACCTCGCCGAGATGACCAACATGGGGCTGCCGGTCCCGCCGGGATTCACGGTCACGACCGAAGCATGCCTCGCGTACCTGGCCGCCCGCGACTTCCCCGCGGGGCTGATGGACGAGGTCGAGGAGCACCTCCAGGGTCTGGAATCCGCGATGGGCAAGCGGCTCGGCGATCCGACCGACCCGCTTCTCGTCTCGGTGCGCTCGGGCGCGAAGTTCTCGATGCCCGGCATGATGGACACGGTCCTCAACCTCGGCCTCAACGAGGAGTCGGTGAAGGGCCTGGCCGAGCAGACCGGGGGCGACCTGCGATTCGCCTATGACGCGTACCGCCGGTTCATCCAGATGTTCGGCAAGATCGTGATGAACGTGCCGGCCGACTCGTTCGAGCGCGCCCTCGACGCCGCGAAGGAGCGGAAGTTCGAGGGCGCCGCCGATACGGACCTCGACGCCGACGACCTTCGCGCGGTGATCGGCGAGTTCCTCGAGATCTACGAGGAGCACACCGGCGGCGCCTTCCCGACCGACCCTCGTGAGCAGCTGACGCTGTCGATCGAGGCGGTCTTCAAGAGTTGGAACGGCAGGCGGGCGATCGACTACCGGCGCCAGAACAAGATCAGCGACGACCTTGGCACGGCCGTGAACATCGTCGCGATGGTGTTCGGCAACCGCGGCGACGACTCCGGAACCGGCGTCGCGTTCACTCGCGACCCCGCGACGGGCGAGAGGGTTCCCTACGGCGACTACCTCCGGAACGCGCAGGGCGAGGACGTCGTCGCCGGCATCCGGAACACGTTGCCGCTCGAGAAGCTCGCCGAGCTCGATCCGGTGTCGTACCAGGGACTCCGCGACGTGATGGACACGCTGGAGCGCCACTACCGGGACATGTGCGACATCGAATTCACGATCGAGAAGGGCCGCCTGTGGATCCTGCAGACGCGCGTGGGCAAGCGCACGGCGTTCGGGGAATGGGTGATGGCCTACGACATGCTCGAGGAGAGCCTGATCGACGCCGACACCGCCCTGCTGCGCGTCGACGCAAACCGGCTGGAGGAGCTGTTCAAGCGAGTGATCTCTTCCGACGCCGCGGGATCATCCTCGCCGATCGCGACCGGGCTGAACGCCTCACCGGGCGCCGCAAGCGGGCGCGTCGTCTTCAGCGCCGACGAGGCGCAGGAGTGGGCGCGACGCGGCGAGAACGTGATCCTGGTCCGGCGCGAGACCACTCCCGACGACTATCACGGGATGATCGCCTCGCAGGGGATCCTGACGAGCGCCGGGGGGACGAACTCGCACGCGGCGGTCGTCGCGCGCGGCGAGGGGATCCCGGCGGTCTGCGGCGCGGACGCGATCAAGATCGTTCCCTCGGATCGCGCCTTCACGGCGAGCGGTACCCGGGTCGCCGAGGGCGACGTCATCACGATCGACGGGTTCACCGGGAAGGTGTACGTGGGCGAGCTGCCTCTCGAGGAGTCGGTCCTCGAGAAGGCCCGGGGCGGCGACGAGGCGGCCCGGGAGGCGAAGATCTGGAAGGCGTTCGCCCGGTTGATGGACCACGCCGATCAGGTTCGCCGACTGCGGGTGCGCGCGAACGCCGACACTCCCGATCAGGCGACAAATGCTCGCGACCGGGGCGCCGAGGGCATCGGTCTGTGCCGAACCGAGCACATGTTCCTGGGGGAGGAGCGCGTCCTCGCGGTGCGCCAGATGATCTTCGCCGAGAGCGCGGCCGAGGAGCAGGCCGCATACGATGTGCTCCTCCCGCTCCAGCGCAACGACTTCGTCGGGATCTTCCGGGCGATGAGCGGTCTGCCGGTCACGGTGCGCCTGCTCGACCCTCCGCTCCACGAGTTCCTGCCGGATCAGGTCTCGCTGGCCGTCGAGGTCGCCCTGGCCGAGGCGCGCGGCGAGGCCGGCGCCGGGCTCGAGGAGCGCAGGCGCGTCCTGCAGAAGGTGAACGAGCTCCACGAGACGAACCCGATGCTCGGACTGCGAGGCGTACGTCTGGGCATCGTCAAACCCGGGCTGTACGCGATGCAGGTGCGTGCGATCGTCGACGCCGCGTGCACGGTGAAGAAGGAGGGCGGCGACCCGAGGGTCGAGATCATGATCCCATTGGTGGCGACCCGCCCGGAGCTCCAACAGATGCGGGACGAGCTGGAGCCCGTCGCGCGCGAGATCTTCGAGCGCGAGAGCGTCGAGCTGGAGCACCTCGAATGGGGCACGATGATCGAGCTCCCGCGCGCAACGGTCACGGCGGGCGAGATCGCTCAGAGCGCCGACTTCTTCTCGTTCGGCACGAACGACCTTACGCAGACTGCCTTCGGTTTCAGCCGGGACGACATCGGCAAGTTCGTCGGGATGTACGAGGAGCGCAAGCTCGTACCGGCGAATCCCTTCGTGACGATCGACCGCCCGGGCGTCGGACGACTCATGAAGATCGCCTGCGAGGAAGGCAAGGGATCGAACCCGTCCCTGCACATGGGGATCTGCGGCGAGCACGGTGGGGATCCGGCGAGCGTCGTCTTCTGCCATGAGATCGGGCTGGACTACGTGAGCTGCTCGCCGTTCCGCGTGGAGACCGCGCGGCTCGCGGCCGGCCAGGCCGCCGTGGGCGCCGCCGAGACCGCCTCGAAATAGGCTCGCGCAGTGACGCCGGTCACAGTGCGCGCCCCGGACTCCCGCTAGCGTCGTCGTCACTCCCGCCGCCTCCCCCCTGGGCACAGGAGGTGGTCCCATGCGACGACACCAGGGCTGCGCACGGCCCGTGTGGATCGCATCGCTCGTCTCGCTCGTCCTGCTCGCCGCTCCCGCGATGGCGGATACGACCGAGGTGCCCTATTGGGTGCACGACCATTCCTCGGCAGGGATCCCGTATCGACCGAGCGGCTACGCCGATCTCGTTCGCGTGTTCGGCCAGCCCTGCAACAACGCGGCGAACGATGCGCGCTCGTACTGGCCGAATCAGTCGGCCCGCGGCGTTGCCGGGTACGTCTACTACCACACGTACCTTTCCCGCGACGTCGGATGGAACATCCGCGGTCACGTCGACGCCGCACATCGGAACGAGGCCGTGGACTACGGCGTGTACGGCTACAACTGCCGGTACATCAGTGGCTCGACATCGTGGTCGACGCATGCGTTCGGCGCGGCGGTCGACACGAACTCCGCCCGGAACCCGGTTGGGCAGACGACCTGGAACGGGCGGGGCGCCGACGGCGTCGACTACGGCAGGTATCTCCCCGACGTCTGGAAGGGCGCGTTCCCCGGGCACAACTTCCATTGGGGCCTGCACTTCAGCACGACGCCCGACCCCATGCACTTCCAGTACGTGACCGGGTACTGAGGAGGGATCCGCGATGAACGCGATGAAGAAGACCATGTTCGCTCTCGCCGGCATCAGCGTCCTCACGTTGGCGGCTTCGACGCTCGTCGGCCGCGCCGCACCGGCGGGTGGGTGCCGAACGCCGTCCGCGCCGGCGTCTGTCGGCCGGACCTCGCCGGTGGCTCTGGGGAGAGGGCTCGCGGCCGCCGCGTCGGGTGGCGTCGTGACCATCGCCGACGACGGCGCCGTCCGGCGGTTCGTGCTGCCCGAGGCACGCCCCGGCGACGTGGCCCGTCACGTCGCTGCGCGGGCCGGGTTCGGCACCGCCTTCGTCCTCGATCGCCCGGGCTCCGACATCCTGGTGATCGACACGCCCACCGGCACGATCGAGCTGCCGCAACCGGGCGAGGCGCTCCACCCGGCATGGTCGCCCGACGGCGATCTCGTGTGGTCCCTCGGCTCATCGCTGCGGCTCCGGTCACACCTCGACGGCGCGCAGCGGCGGAT
The DNA here is from genome assembly GCA_030774235.1 of Actinomycetota bacterium. Taxonomy (GTDB): domain Bacteria; phylum Actinomycetota; class UBA4738; order UBA4738; family HRBIN12; genus JALYLM01. The sequence goes on along the minus strand of JALYLM010000131.1, from coordinate 6,401 downwards.
CGATGCACCGCGACCGGGCGAGTACCTGTTCTCTCCCGTCTTCGCGACCACTCGACGGATCGTCGTGGTCGCGTCGGCGCCGCCGAGCCCTGCGGTCCCGGAGGACGACGCGCTCGACAACCTGTGGTCGGTGGATCTGCCGACGGGACGCTGGTCGCCCGTGACGCACTTCACTGCGGGCGCCGATCGCTGGTCGGCCATCCGGACGCCGGTCGTGGTCGGTCCCGGGCTCGTCGAGTTCGTCCGTGTCACGGGCTCGGGCTCGGCCACCGCCTCCCCGTCGTTCTCGTTGTGGCGGCTCCGGGACGGCGCCGTCACGAGGATCCGGGCTCTTCCCGGCGAGCGGTACCTCGCGAGCTCCGACGGCACCACGCGCGTGTGGAACGTGCCCGACCGACGCTCGGGAGAGTGGCGGCTGGTACGCGAGGACCGGAGTGGGCGTCTCCGGGATCTGGGTTGCGGCGCCGTCATGGTCGACCCGCTCGACCGGCCCGACCCGGACAAGCAGCCCCTCGCCGCCGATGGTCAGCCGCCCGACTCCCCGCCGGCCACCGCGACCCCCACCGGCGGCGACGAGGACGTCGAGATCGCGATCCTGGTCGGCGACTTCGGCTCGCCGGAGGCGGCCGAGGCGGCGGCGGGTCAGATCCGCGGTGCGTACGGTCCGGATGCGCCGGTCGAGGTCGTGGACTCGACGACCGCGCCGGGAACCGTCCAGCCCGGCGTGTGGGCGGCGATCCTTCGACTCCCGGCGGGCGCGGACCCCGGGCAGGCGCTGGCCGACTTCCGAGGCCGGCTTCCCGGGTACGAGGGATGGAGCTGGGTGGTGACACCGTGATCGCCCGGCTCGACACTCAAGTTCGGGATCGATGGAGCGCACGCACCCTCGTGGGGCTCGTCGGGGTCGCCCTGATCGTGACGGCCGGCTGCTCGACAGCCGGCTCCGGTGCGTCGCCGGCGACCCCGCGACCCTCGTCTCCTTCGAGTTCGGCCGGCCCGCGGTCGACATCTCCGAACACGCGGGAGTGGATCGCCGTCCTTCGGGTGGCGGCGGATCCGAGCGACCTCGACGCCGAGACGGCACGCCTCGCCCCGGCACTCGGCTCGGCCTTCCGCGCGTCGCCGGCGCAGTGCTTCCGAGGCCTTCCGGCGGACGCCGGAACGGGGTACGTGCTCGGCGTCGTCGCCACGACGAAGTCTGAGCTTCGGTCGCTCGTGTCCCGGTCCGGCCTCGCGCCCCTGTTCGTGACCCGCGCCGAGGAGCTGTGCATCGACTGAGCCACCGTTTGGGACGGCGTTGTTAGGCTGGCCGGGTGAGCCTCGTTCGGAGGCACCGGATCCTGAGCGCCATCGCGCTGGTGCTGATCGCCTCGCTCGTGGCGGTGACATGGTCGTTCGTCACCGTGTGGCGCGCGGCCCATGTGGACGACGCCAGCAAGGTGGAGCGCGTCGACGCGATCGTCGTCCTCGGCGCCGCGCAGTACAACGGGCGGCCTTCCCCCGTGTTCCGGGGCCGCCTCGAGCATGCCTCGCTGCTCTGGCGCGAGGACCGCGCGAAGCTGGTGCTGGTCCTCGGCTCGAACCAGCCCGGCGACATCAGCACGGAAGGCGCGGCCGGCCGGGACTACCTGATCTCGAACGGGGTCCCGGCCGCAGACGTCGTCTCGATCCCCCAGGGCCACACGTCGTACCAGAGCCTCGAGGCGGCCGCCACCTACCTGGAGGCGAAGCACCTCCGATCCGTGTTCCTCGTATCGGATCCCTGGCACAACGCTCGCATCAAGCGGATGGCGAGCGATCTGGGGCTCGACGCGCACGCGTCCGCCACCTGGACGTCCGCATACCAGAGTCACGGCACCAGGCTGGCGGGATATCTGCGCGAAACCTTCGCCTATCTCTACTATCGGGTCCTCGGGGGCCGCTGACCGGCCGACTCTGAGCGTCCCACCCCGGCGCTAGCATGGGCGGGTGACGACCACCCCCCGGGAACGCACCGAACAGATCGAGGCCGAGACCCTATCTCCGCGTGCCGTGCTGGCCTCCGAGTCGAAGGGACGAGAGCGAGACGAGCCGCAGGACGCGATCCGCACGGTCTTCCAACGCGATCGCGACCGCATCGTCCACACGAAGTCATTCCGTCGTCTCAAGCACAAGACCCAGGTGTTCATGGCCCCCGAGGGCGATCACTACCGGGTGCGTCTGACCCATACGCTCGACGTCTCGCAGATCGCACGAACCGTGGCCCGTGCGCTGCGCCTGAACGAGGACCTCACCGAGGCGATCGCGCTCGGACACGATCTCGGCCACACCCCGTTCGGACACCTCGGCGAGGAGGCGCTGACGCCGTTCCTGGGGCGGCCGTTTCGTCACAGCGAACAGTCGCTGCGCGTCGTCGATTTCCTCGAGAACGACGGCCGAGGGCTCAACCTCTCGTGGGAGGTCCGCGACGGCATCGTGCACCACCCCTGGTCGATGCCGTCTCCCTCCACCCTAGAGGCACAGATCGTGCGGTTCGCCGACCGCATCGCGTACGTGAACCACGACGTCGACGACGCGATCCGCGCGGGCGTGCTCGAGCCCGACGAGCTGCCGCGCGAGGCCGTCGGCGTCCTCGGTGACACGCATTCCCGCCGGATCAACACCCTCGTCACGGATCTGGTCTCGTGGAGCGACGACGCCCCCGAGATCACCCTCTCGTCACGCGTCGCGGCAGCGCTGGACGCGCTTCGCGACTTCATGTTCGCCGAGGTCTACCTGCGCGAAGGCGCACGCGTCGACCACGAGAAGGCGGTGAAGCTGATCCACGACCTCTTCGCCTATTTCCTCGAGCATCCGCACGAGTTGCCCGCCGAGTACCATCGTGCGCCGGGGGACCTGCCGACCCAGGTGGCGGACTTCATCGCCGGCATGACGGACCGGTACGCCCTCAGCACGTACGAGCGGCTCTTCCTTCCCCAGGGCTGGCTCCTGTAGACGGGGCTCGCGAGTGGTTGGACGGATCCGGCAGGACGACATCGAGGCGGTCAAGGAGCGGACCGACCTGGTCACGCTCGTGGCCCAGTACCTCACGCTGAAGAAGTCGGGGCACGACTCGATGTCGGGCCTGTGCCCGTTCCATCAGGAGAAGACGCCGAGCTTCAGCGTGTCGCCCGCCAAGCAGGTCTTCTACTGCTTCGGGTGTGCGAAGGGCGGCGACGCCATCACCTTCCTCCGCGAATTGGAGCACCTGAGCTACGTCGAGGCGGTCGAACGGCTCGCCCAGGATGCCGGCGTCCAGCTCCGCTACGAAGCCGACTCGCCGGCCGAGCGGCGCTCGGCGGCTCGTCGGGCCGCGCTGATCGCCGCCAACGAGCGTGCGGCCGAGCTCTTCGGCGGGATGTTGGTCGACGGTCGCGAGGCCGCCGAGGCGCGGACCTACCTGGCCGAGCGCGGCGTCACCGACGACGCCATCCGCACCTTCGGTGTCGGGTTCGCGCCGGGCTATCCCGATTTCCTGCTTCGCAGGCTCACGCAGTCTCGCGACCTGTCGCCGGAGATCCTGTTGGAGGCCGGTCTGGCATCGCGCGGCGACGACGGCACGGTGCGCGACCGCTTCCGATCCCGCATCACCTTCCCGATCCACGACCTGCAAGGTCGGGCGATCGGGTTCGGCGCGCGGATCCTGCCGACGGATCCGCGTGCCGGCGAGCAAGCGAAGTATCTGAACACGGCCGAGACACCGATCTATCGCAAGAACGAGATCCTCTACAACCTGCATCGCGCGCGGACGTCGATCGCGCGCTCCGGCGACGTGTATGTCGTGGAAGGCTACACCGACGTGATCGGGCTCTCGCAGGCCGGCATGGAGAACGTCGTGGCGACGTGCGGGACGGCCCTCGGCGAGGGACACTTCCGACTCTTCTCGCGCTTCGCGCAGCGCGCGGTCCTCTCGTTCGACTCCGATGAGGCAGGGGCGCGCGCGGCCGAGCGCGCGTTCCGATTCGTCGAGCAGTTCCCCGTTCAGGCCGTCGTCATGATCATGCCGCACGGGCTCGATCCGGCGGACTTCGTCGCGAAGCACGGGGCCGACGCCGTGCGCGAGGCGGCTGCCCGCGCGCGGCCGCTCGTGGAATACATGGTCCGCCGCATCGTCGAGCGCCACGACCTCGGCTCCGTGGAGGGTCAGGCCTCCGCGGTCGCCGACGTGCTGCCGGTTCTCGAGGGTCTGTCGGACCCGGTGCGCCGCAGCGAATACGGTCATCTCCTCGCCGACCTGGCCGGAGTCTCGGAAGCGTCCGTGATGCAGGCGCTCGACGCGAGGCTCGGCGGCCGGGTGCAGGAGGTCGCGAAGACGATGAAGCGCGTCTCGGCGCAGGACCGGGTGGAGCGCGAGATGCTGAAGCTGTTGGTCCAGGACGCCGAGGCCTTCCATGAGCTCGCGGACAGACTCACGCCGGACCACTTCCGTTCGACGACGAACCGTCGTGCGTTCCTGGCGCTCGTGGATGCCGACGGCGACGTCTCGGCGCTGGCCGGCGGCGCCGACGAGAAGCTCGCCGCTGTGATTTCCGCCTTCGCGGTCGAGCCGCTCGACGGCGAGCTGAGTCCCGAGTACGCCGAGAGCGTGTGGGGACGGTTGCAGGAGCTTCTGTTGAAGAGCCGTGGTGACGCGATCCGCGTACGACTGCAGAAGCTGAACCCCACCAGCGATCCCGACTACGACCAGCTGTTCCACGAGCTCGTCGCCGTCGACGGCGATCTCCGTCGTCTGCGGCAAGGGCTCCGCGACGTCGTGTGAGGCCTCCGGGTCGTTCGGAGCGAAACGGTCGACGGGGTTCCCTTTTTCCGTACACTTCCCAGCACCGCGCGTGCGGCCCACCGTGCCCGTCTGGCCACATCGTGCCCCGTCTGAGGAGATGCGTTGACCGAACCGGCTCGTGAGCTCGTGAGCCTGGACGAGGTGAAGGAGACGATCACCGCCCGCGGGCGCGAGCGCGGGTTCGTCACGTCCGAGGACCTCCTGGAAGCCGTCCCGGTCGAGGACTTCACGCCCGAGCAGGTCGAGGAGTTCCTGACGCAGGTACAGGAACATCTCACGAACGAGGGCATCGAGGTCATCGAGGTCCCGGGCGAGGAGACCGACGCCGCCACGCAGGTGCGGATCGAGGTCGACCTGCTGAAGGCCCCCACGAACGACCCGGTCCGGATGTACCTGAAGGAGATCGGGAAGGTTCCGCTCCTCAACGCGGCGCAGGAAGTCGACCTGGCCCGTCGCATCGAGGCCGGCGAGCTCTCGACGGCGCTCCAGCGACTCGCGGTCGAGGACACGAAGCCGGACCCGAAGTCGATGCGGTTCTGCGTCGAGAAGGTCTGGGAGATCCGCGATCACCAGCTCACGGCGTTCGGGAAGGTGGAGGGCATCGGCCGCGAGAAGATCGCAAAGTCCTACCGCCCGAAGTCCGTCGAGGAGCTCGACGACTGGCTGCACCGCGTCGAGCGCGACGGTCAGCTGGCGAAGAAGAAGTTGATCGAGGCGAACCTGCGGCTCGTGGTCTCGATCGCGAAGCGCTACGTGGGACGCGGGATGCTGTTCCTCGATCTGATCCAGGAAGGGAACCTCGGCCTGATCCGCGCCGTCGAGAAGTTCGACTACTCGAAGGGGTACAAGTTCTCGACGTACGCCACCTGGTGGATCCGCCAGGCGATCACGCGGGCGATCGCCGACCAGGCCCGGACGATCCGCATCCCCGTGCACATGGTCGAGACGATCAACAAGCTCGTGCGCGTGCAGCGCCAGCTGCTCCAGGATCTCGGCCGCGAACCCTCGCCCGAGGAGATCGGCAAGGTCATGGGCATCGGCGCGGAGAAGGTCCGCGAGATCCAGAAGGTCTCGCAGGAGCCGGTGTCCCTGGAGACGCCGATCGGCGAGGAAGAGGACTCGCACCTGGGTGACTTCATCGAGGACGCCGACGCCGTGGTCCCCGTCGACGCCGCATCGTTCATCCTGTTACAGGAGCAGCTCGAATCAGTCCTGCACACGCTCAGTGAACGGGAGAAGAAGGTCATCCAGCTTCGCTTCGGGCTCGTCGACGGCCACCCGCGGACGCTGGAAGAGGTGGGCCGGGAGTTCGGCGTCACCCGCGAGCGGATCCGTCAGATCGAGAGCAAGACCCTGTCGAAGCTGCGCCACCCCAGCCGTTCGCAGAAACTGCGCGACTACCTGGAGTAGTCGGCGCCGTCTTGCGATGCTCGGTTCGAGCGTGAGCTCGGGCCTAGTTCCAGGCGGCGTCGTCCTCGTCCACGTCACCCAGGCGCGTGCGGATCGCGCCGCGCGCCCGGCGGATCGCCCCGAGGCTCGCCCCGGCCGCCTGATCGGCAAGCCGCTGCGCCTGGGACGAGACCATCCTGATCGCGGGGTTCGC
>JALYLM010000130.1 GCA_030774235.1 Actinomycetota bacterium | reverse complement strand
GCTGGCCGTTCAACCCGAAGACGGACGCCCCGGGGATCTACCTGACGGCAGGGCGATGGGTGTTCGCCATCGACGCTCAGGGGAACTCGTCGTTCTCGATCGTGGGGCGCATCGTCAACCTCTGCCCGAGGCTCGCCGCTTGACGACGTAGACGATTCGAGCCTTCGGGGGAAGGCGCGCTTATGTTGAAACGGGTCATGGCACCCCTGATCGCGCTCGCGATCCTGGGGTTGGCGACCCAACCGGCGATCGCGGATGTAGGGACGGCGCATTGGCCCAGGGCCGAAGAGCCGCTGACGGTCTACGTGGCGACGCGTTGACTCCCTCGTGGGACGTGGCGATCGATCACGCGATCAGCGTGTGGAACAAGAATCCGCACGTGCACTATCAGCGAGTTGGGGTGGGTGCCTGCGATTACGCGGAGCCGCCGAATACCATCGACATCTGTCCGCAACACGCCATCGTCATGTACGGGGCGCTCGCACTGACCTACATGTTCGTCTACCCGGACAACCACGCCCATCTGTATTACGGGCAGATCGACGTGAACATCGACAAGTCGTGGTGGACCGGCCGGCAATACAGGACGATGTGCCACGAACTCGGGCACGGCCTGGGGCTCTGGCACCGACCGGAACTGTCGAGTCACTCCTGTATGGTCGCGAGAATCGCCTACATGGTTGCTTCGGTTGCCCCCGACGCTCGGGACTACGCCGACCTGAACACGATGTACGACCGTCTCGATCCTTGAAAGGATCGGTCAGCCGCCGGCCGACGCCGTGATGCCGAGCGCCCGCTGGAGGAACTCGACCTCGATCCGCAGCATGTTCTCGGCGGCCACGGGGTCGACCGGCCGATGCGTGATCCCCGACAAGGGGATCAGCGAGTGGCGGCGGCCCGCCTCCAGCAGGGCCTTCGACAGCTGGATCGAGTGGGTCACGTAACAGTTGTCGTCGGCGAGACCGTGGATGATCAGCAGCTCGCCGCGCAGGTTCGGCGCGTCCCGGACGACGCTGGAGCGCTCGTAGGCGTCGGCGTCCTCGCCGGGCATGCCCAGGTATCGCTCCGTGTAGAAGGTGTCGTAGTAGTGCTGATCGGTGACCGGCGCGCCGGCGATGCCGGCGTGGAAGATGTCGGGGCGGCGCAGCATCGCCAGGCACACGAGGAAGCCGCCGAACGACCAGCCGCGGATCGCGACCTTTGACAGATCGAGGAACCCGAATCGCTCGGCGGTGGCCTGTAGCGCCTCCACCTGATCCTCGAGCGCGGGCGACGCGAGGTCGCGGTGGACCGCCTGGTCCCAGGCGACGCCACGGTTCGGCGTGCCGCGCCCGTCGGCGACCACGACGACGAACCCCTGGTCGGCGAACCATTGCGATTCGAGGTGCGCACGGTTCGCGCGCATGACGCGGGCGAAGTGGGGGCCGCCGTAGGGGCTCATGAGCACCGGCAGCGATCCGTCGGGCTCGGCCCCGCCCGGGGTGAAGATCGCGGTCCGCAGCTCCTTGGGACCGCTCTTGAAGAACGTCGGCCTCGGTGTGATCAGCGGGGTCTCGGCGAGCGAGGAGAACGTGTGGACCGTCTCGGCGTTCCGGGTCATAACGCTGACCGGCAGGGGCGAGGCCATCGTCTCGGACGTGAGGACCGTGATGTCGCCGCCCGTCGCCCCGGTGTGGACCCCCGGCTCACCGGTCAGCCTCGCGAGCTCTCCGTCCGAAGACAGGCGCCAGACGTGCATCTCGGTCGGGTCGTCGGTGGCTCGGAACAGGACGTCTCCGCCCGAGTCCAGGACCGACTCGACCTGTAGGCCGACGGGGGTGGCGGGTTCGCCGTCGATCATCAGCCGCCGGGTGTCGTCGCGGTGGGCGGCGGTGAGCAGCCGCCCGCCGCCCAGCCACGCCGGCGTGCCCGGCGTGATGTGCGTCCACCGGTCATCGTGGTCCTCCCAGGCGGTCTGTGTCGCACCCGATACCACGTCGATCGTGATGACTCTCATCGTTCTCTGGTCTCTCGACTCGATGAGGGCGAGCGGCGGCCCCTCGGCGGTCCACGAGACGTTCACCAGATACTCGAAGGCCTCGCGGTCCCACTCCACGTCGACGCGCGAGCCGTCCAAGCCGAGCACGTGCAACGTCACGATCGCGTTCCTGGTTCCCGCCTGCGGGTATCGCACGGGGCGCGGCGGCCGCGCCGGGTCGATCGGCGACGCGATGTGCCAGGTGAGGACCGGGCGATCGTCCACTCGGGCCGCGAGCAGCCGCTCGCCGTCCGGCCCCCACCAGTAGCCGCGCATCCGTTCCATCTCCTCGGCCGCGATGAACTCGGCGAGGCCCCAGTGCACGTCGGGATCGTCGGCGGACGCGAGCAGGGTGTCCGTCGCAGCCGCGAGGTCGGCGACGCGAAGATCACCGTGAGTGACGTAGGCGACACGCCGGCCGGTGGGATCCGGACGGGGATCGAACGCCGGGCCGGCGGGCTTCAACTCGGTGACGGCCTCCGGGCCGGGTGACGCGAGGTCCACGGCGAACAGCCGCTCGCCGACCGCGAACGACGCGACGCGCACGGCGCGGTCGGTCGCGAACGCGACGACGCCCGCCAGCCGCTCCCGCGCTCGCTCGCGGCGATCGCGCTCCTCGTCCGTGATCTCTCTCTCCCCGCCCGCCGCAGCCGGGTCGAACGCGAGGCGTTCCACGCCGGCGGCCGCGTCGAAGACCCACAGGCCGGCGAGCCGGTCGTCGCCGGCAGGCGAGCGCGTGAACGCGACCCGCGTGCCGTCGGGCGCGACACGGAAGGCGCGCGGCAGCCCGAGGTTGAATCCCTGGGTCCTCGCGTGCTGACGTGGGAACGAGTCGGCCATGCGCGCCTCCTGATCGACGACCCGGCACGCTAGCAGGGACTCGCGGCTCCGTTCGGCCGCAGCGGAAACCGTCGGCAACCTCCAGGCCGTCCCACGCCCCGTGTCACAACCCGACCGTCTCATGGCATGGTGCGGGTGGATCCGAGAACGACGAGCCGCGGCGGAGGAGGCCCGTGGTCGAGGAACGAACGGACGCGGAGCTGCTCCTGGATTCCCAGACCGAGCCGGCCGCCTTCACCGAGCTCTACCGGAGGCACGCCGAGGATCTCCTCCGGTACTTCGCGCGCCGCACGCTGGACCCCGAAACCGCCGCGGAGCTCACGGCCGAGACGTTCGCCGAGGCCTTCGCTTCGCGGCACGGCTACACGGACATGGGAGTGAACGGCGTGGCATGGCTCTACGGCATCGCCCGGCACCAGCTGAGCCGATTCTTCCGCAAGGGTGCCGTGTCGGCGTCGGCGCGGCGTCGGCTGGGCATGCCCGAGCGCGATCTCCCGCCCGAGGACTACGAACGGATCGAGGACCTGCTCGACCTCGCGCCGATCCGCGAGGCGCTCTCCGAGGCGCTCCAGGGCGTGTCCGAAGACCAGCGCGAGGCGATACGCCTGCACGTGATCGACGGCCTGGGCTACCACGAAGTCGCTCAGCGCCTGCGGTGCACCGAACAGAACGCACGCCAACGCGTGAGTCGGGGACTGCGCAGCCTCGCCCTCTCCCTGCAGGAACGCGGCATCCACACGACGGAGGTCGAGGCGTGAACCGCGACATCCAGTTCCTGCGGACGCTGGACGAGGATCTGGAAGAGGCCGCGGCGCACGAGTCGGAGCGGGAAGCCGCTTCGTCCCGGGTGGTGGGCGCGGGATCGCCCAAGCGCGGCCTCGGAGCCCGTCGCTGGCTTCAGGTCGCGGCGGCAGTCGTGGCGTTGCTTGTGATCGCCGGCGGGATCGGCATCCTCGCGCAGCGCCCCCCGTCGAGGACGGTCTCGGGAGCGGAGGAACCCGCTGCGCGCGGGCCCGAGATCAACCGGCAACAATCCGTCGTCCACGGTCCGGCCCTGGGTGGGATCAAGTCGTCGCAGCCGATCGCTGCACCCATCCTCCAGCCCCGCGCCGCCTCGGCTGGAAGCTCGCAGATCGGCAGCGATCAGGCTCAGGCCTCGGGTTCGGACCTATCGAAGATCGTTCGGACCGGATCGATCACGGTGCAGGTCGGCGACGGGACGTTCACGAAAACGGCAGTGCCTGCGGTTTACAAGGTCGCGGCTGACGCCGGCGGATTCGTGCTTTCCTCCTCGACGAAGAGCGGGGCGTCGGGAACGTTCACGTTGCGGATCCCCTCCCGGCACTTCGATTCGGCGATGACCGCTCTTGCCGCGATCGGCACCGTCCAGGCCAGCGAATCGGCCGGCAAGGACGTGACCTCGCAATACGTCGACTACAAGGCGCGGCTGCGGATCTTGAACGGACGACGTACGGTCGTCCTCGGGCTGCTCTCGAAGGCGACGACGATCGCCCAGACCCTGGAGCTCCAGTCGGAGTTCGACAAGGTGGAGCTGCAGATCGAGCAGTACCGGGGTCAGTTGAACGTCCTTCGGAACCAGGTGACCGAGTCGACGATCCAGGTCGACGTGGCGGAGAAGGACTCGCCGAAGCCCGCTCCCGCCGCCCAGGTGCACACGCCGAGCCTTCGCACATCGCTGGGTCTCGGCTGGCAGGGGTTCGTGCGGGTGATCGGCGCCGTGCTCGTCGGCCTCGGATACCTGATCCCGGTCGCCGCGATCGGGGGCGTGATCTGGGGAATCACCGTATGGGCGCGGAGGCGTCGCGGCATGACCTCGGCATCCTGATCCCTTCGTCCGCGCTTGAAGCTGAGACCCGTCCGAACGGGCGGCCTGCGCCCTTACATCTCGCGGCGGCCCTCGAGCGCCTGCGAGAGCGTCACCTCGTCGGCGTACTCGAGGTCGCCGCCGACCGGCAGGCCCGACGCCAGACGGGTGACCCGGATGCCGAGCGGCTTCAATAGCGCGGCGACGTACATGGCGGTGGCATTGCCCTCGAGGTTCGGGTTCGTGGCCAGGATCACTTCGGTGACATGGTCCCGCTCCACGCGGTCGAGCAGCTCCTGCACGCGAAGGTCGTCCGGCCCGATCCCGTCGAGCGGGCTGATGGCACCACCGAGGATGTGGTACCGCCCCTTGATCAGCGCGGCCTTCTCGATCGTGGCCGCGTCCTTCGGCTCCTCGACCACGCAGATCTGCGTCCGGTCGCGGGACTCGTCGCGGCAGACGCGGCAGAGGTCCCCCTCGGCCACGTTGCCGCATTCGCGACAGAAAGTGATGCGATCCTTGGCCTGGACGATGGCGGCGGCCAACCGTTTCGCGTCGGCGGGGTCGGACTTCACGAGCCAGAACGCAAGGCGCTGGGCCGACTTCGGGCCGATCCCCGGGAGTCGGGCGAGCTCGTCGATCAGGTCCTGGATGGGGCCTTCGTACGCCACCCGCTAGTCCCCATCGCTCGGCGACGCGTCGCCGGTCACCTGGGCTCCCAGCATCTCCTGCACCCGGCGGAGCGCCTCTTCCTCATCGGGCGCGTCCTCTTCGTCGACGATCTCGATGGAGGCCGGCCCGCCGGAGGGGTCGCGGTGCTCGCGAACCACGCACGTGATCTTCGGCCGGATGCCGAAGACGTCCGCCATGGCGTCCCGCAGGTCCTCCTGGCGCTCCTCCACCTTCTGGGGACCGACGCGCTGGTTGGGAGGGAACGCGAGCTCGAGCGTCTCGCCGTCGTAGGACGAGACGGTGGCGCTTTCGAGGAACGCCTTCAGGATCATCTTCCTGGTCGTCCCGAGGTGCTCGATGAGGGCGGACCACGAGCGGCGGAGCATCGTGACGTCGACGTTGCCGGCGCTCGCGGCGTGCGCCGTGGTGGCAAGGTTTTCGTCCGTGGTCTCGGGGGTGACGGCGGCGGCGCGGTCGCGCTGACCCATCCTTGCCACGCCTCGCGCGCCCTCGCCGCCGCCGTCTTCCTCAATGACTACGGCTGGCGGCTCCGGCTCCTTCACGGCGACCGTCGGCGACTCCGACTTCTCGGGGACAACGACGGTCGCCTCGTCGTCCGAGGGGCTCGGCGGGGGTGGCACGGCGTCGGCGGTGGGGATCTCGGTGCCGGGGGCGAGGTTGGCGAGGCGTTCGAGTCGTTCGAGGCGCGCGACGATCCCGGCGGGACCGGGGTCGGTGTCGGGCATCGTGGCTCGGACGAGGGCGAGCTCGAGGGACAGGCGCGGGGAGGTAGTCCAGCGCATGTCGTTCTGCGCAGCCAGGAGGAGAGAGATCACACGGGCGAGCTCGCCGGGGGTGAACTTGCCGGCCTGGGCGCGCAGCGGCTCGTAGGCGTCGGCCGGGATGTCGAGGAGGTCCTCCTGGCCCGGCGCCGTCTGGACCAGCAGGAGGTTGCGGAAATGGGAGAGCGCCTCGGCCGTCACGTTGCGCAGATCCTGGCCGTCCTGGACCAGCCGGTTGACGATCTCGAACATCCCGCGCGTGTCGCCGACAGCGACCGCGTCGGCCAGCTCGTGCTGGACCTCGGTGCGCGGGGCCCCGAGCAGGGCGCGGACGACGTCGTCGTCGATCGTGTCGCCGCCGAGCACGCTGGCCTGGTCGAGCATCGACAACGCGTCGCGCGAGGACCCCTCGGCCTGCCTGGCGATCGCATGCGCGGCGGTCTCGGTGAGCGCCACGCCCTCCGACGCGGCGATCGCCTGCAGCTGGGCCGCGAGCGTCTCCATCGTGAGGCGCCGGAAGTCGAACCGCTGGCACCGGCCGACGATCGTGGTCGGCATCTTCTGGGGTTCGGTCGTGGCCAGCACGAACCGGACCCCGACCGGCGGTTCCTCGAAGACCTTCAGCAGCGCATCGAACGCGGGCGCCGACAGGCGCTGCGCCTCGTCGATGATGTAGATCTTCTCGCGGCCCTGCACGGGGGCGGTGGGCGCCTTCTCGCGAAGCTCGCGGGCGTCCTCGACACCACCGTGGGACGCGGCGTCGATCTCCACCACGTCCAGGTGGGTTCCCTCGCGGATCGCCACGCATTGCGAGCACACACCGCACGGGTCCGGCGTCGGTCCCTTCTCGCAGTTGACCATCTTGGCCAGGATGCGGGCGGTCGAGGTCTTGCCGGTGCCCCGCGGTCCACAGAACAGGAACGCGTGGTGCAGGCGCCCTTCGCGGATCGCCCCCGTCAGCGCCCGGACGACGTGGTCCTGCCCCAGGACCTCGCCGGGGGTCTGCGGCCGGTACCGCCGGTACAGGGCCTGGTGGGGGCGGATCGGAAGGGCGCCGTCCGTCTCGACCGCCTTCCCCGTCTTCCGCTCCGCCACGCCTTCCCCCTACGACAGATGTGACCGTGCACCCGCCGTCGACGGCGGACGACTCGAGCGCCTCCTCGCACGGGAGCTCCGGCCAGGCGAGCCTGCGGCACCCGCCAGCGCCCGCTTACGGCTGCTTCCTTCCGGACCTGACCGGGTTCGCAGGTTGGCGTCGCGCAGGGCCCGACCTTCAACGCTCCGTGCCGAGAGCTGCCCCGGACCATCCGGGCCTCGGACGGGGATTCAGCCCCGCTAGAGCGGATTGCGGGTACAGGGCACCGCTGGCTCCCCGCCTAGCACGGTCACGACGGGGAGTATACGCGTGGCCTCGGACGCGCCGTCTCGGCCGTCCCGCCGGCGCTGCCGTCCGTCCCCCTGCAGGGAGCTCAGGTCTGCCGGTTGAACCAGACCCCGCCCGGGCCGAGCCAGCTATAGCCCTCGCCCCAAACGGCGAACGTCTTGCCGCTGCTCGTGATCGCGATCTCGCCGTAGTCCCCGTACACCTCGGCGAAGCCGTCGGCGGTCTTGTAGCCCGCGCCCGACGATGCATCGGAGAGCTTCACGGGGGCCGTCCAGCTGGCCCCGCCGTTCGACGAGCTGCGATACCAGACGTTCCACGTGCGGGGCTGGTCGCCGTTCGAGGTCTGCATGTACCAGGAACGGAAGTCGCCGTTCCCCGTCGCCTCGACGGTGGGCGACGTGGCGTTCTCGCCCGCCACCGACAGCGCGGTTCGCGCGCTCCAGCTACGGCCCGCGTTCGTCGACGTCCGCACGAAGATCCGCTGCGGACCGTACGGCTGCGTCGCGCCGTCGTAGACGAAGACCAGCCTGTCACGACCGTCGGCGGACACGCCCGAGTGCCCGATGTAGAAGTCGGAGCCGCACCCGGCGGAAACGCAGGCCTCTCCGACCTGAACCTTGTCGACGATCACGTTCTGCCATGTCGCCCCGCGGTCGTGCGAGATGATCGCGTGCTGCCACACCTCGCCTTGCGCGGTCGTGCCCGGCCCGCCGTAGTCGATGCTGCCCTCGGAGAAGACGACGGTGCCGTCGGACAGCACGTGCGCGTCGTAGGCGAAGAAGTAACGCTTGCTGCGCACAACCTTCTGCTGGGTCCAGGTTCTGCCGAAATCGTGCGACACGGTGATCCAGAGGTCGCCCTGTGTCGGACCGTTGAACGACAGATAGACGTCGCGGCCGTTCGCGCTGGGAACGAGCACGGGCTTGTCGGTCCACGACACGTTGCCCCATGTGGGAACCGGATCCGACCAGGTCCTGCCGTGGTCGGTCGAGGACGAGAACACGACGTTGAACCCGTTGAGCCACGCCGCGTAGACGGCGCCGGTGTTCGGCACGACCTCGATCATCGGGTCGTACTGCCATTTCGTGCCGCGACACACGCACAGCGCCTTCGGTGCGCCGAACGTCGCCCCGCCGTTTCTCGAGACCTCGAGGACGACGTGCGTAGTGGGGCAGTCTCCTTTGCAGTCGGTGGGGAATTCACTCAGGCGCGTCACGACCATGTAGACGTACGGTGCGTTCGGGTCGGCTGCCACGGCGGGCTCCCAATCGTCTGCGAACGGGTCGACGGGGTGCTCTCCCGTCCAGCCGACGGCCGGCGCCGACCGGAGGGCGCCGCTCTGGCCGGCGGTGCCGGCGGCGCGCGCAGCGGCGAGCGCCTCCTGGCGCCGGTCCGTGATCTCGGCCAACTCCTGGACTTCGTTCCCGGCCCTGGCCTCGCCGCCCGGGGCCTGCCCGGGTGGCTCGGTCCGGCTGGAATCGGAGGCGCGGACGGTCGGGGAGGAACGGAGAGACGGTGCCGCGACGGCAACGGCGGCCGCCAGGGCCAACACGCCCGCGATCACGACCACGACCCGCGCTCGACGCATGGTTCGCCTCCTTGAATGGGGAGTCAAATCCCAGGAACGCAGGCTATGGGTTCGGAGCGATCCCGGTCAAGAACGCCGGGATCGAGCTCGTCGATCTGGACGAGAACGTGCAACGCGAAGGGCCGGGCGCGAGGCCCGGCCCTTCCACGTCGCGATGAACAGGACCTACAGGTCCCAGTTCGCGATCTTGTGCTGCACCTTGGTCGAGATCCCCTTCAGGATCGGGTCGCCGGCGGCAACCGAGTCAAACTTCGCGGCCGACTGCCTGGCTTTGCTGTTCGAACCGTTCATCTCCGTGAAGAAGAGCATGTACTTCGTGGCCCCCGGAGCGAGGTGGACGGAGAACGTCACGGTCATGCACCCGGATCCAGGTGCGTCGATGATCGTGTCTGTCTGCTCGGCCGCGCGCCTCCCGAAGAATACGAACGTGAGTACCGGATCGGGCTGCAGTGAATCGCTGGAAACGACCCACCGATCCCCGGCCGTGTACGTCGTGTCCCCACTGCTGCTACCGTGAACCGATTCCGAACCGTCCGACCCGAGGTTCGAGTCCCACTCGAACGTGATCGTGTGTCCCGCAGAGTCGGTGTTCCTGAGCGTGATCAGCGATTGCATCGTCGGGCTCGTCTGCAACGCACGGTCACTCCTGGTGACCTTCGTGTTGCCGAGCGTGTCGGGTCCCGTCGCCCACGTGTTGCCGTTCGGGTACGGGGCGTAGTCGTTCGGGTCCGTGAAGGCGCTGCCGTCGACGCCCACGACCAGCCCGCCGTCGAACGCGTCGTCTCGCGACTTCCACTCCCCGTCGTCGACGGGAGTGAAGCCGCTGAGATCGCAGCCGTCGCTCGTGTTCCCGTCCCAGAACGTCGGACCGGCGCCGTTCATCGCAGCGGAGTCGATCAAGATCTCGGCGTCGCTCCGAGCCAAGGCCGGCCGCTGCACGGCGAACGCGAGGATCAGGGACATCGAGGTGAGGACCGCGGTCGCAATCCGCCTCGGTACCATCCGTCGTTGCATGATTCCATTCCCCCTTCTCGTCCGGTACTCGGGCGCGGACGATACCGCGAGTCAACCGGATTCGGTGGAGGCTAGCAAACCGAACGTCGGTTCCATGGAGGACGGGCGATGGGCCTACTACGGGTCCGCGTAGTTCCGGGCCGATACCCTTGTCCGCATGCTTCCTGTCGGCGCCGTGCTCGTGGACTTCGACGGGACCGCGTGCTCGGTCGACGTCTCCGAACTGCTGCTGAGCACCTACGGGGACCCCTCGTGGACTGAATACGACCTTGCCGTCGACCGAGGCGAGATCGGCCTCCGCGAATCGATCCAGACTCAGAACGCGATGATCCGGGCGCCGCACGACGAGCTGCTCAGGTTCGCGGTCTCCAACTGCCCGCTTGATCCGACCTTCCACCCCTTCGTCGACTGGCTCTCCGCGCACGACGTACCGATCGCGGTGGTCTCCGATGGGTTCGGCTTCTACATCCGGCCCATCCTCGAGGCGGCCGGGCTCGGCGGACTGCGCGTCATCACGAACGAACAACGGGTGGGTCCCGACGGACGACTCGCCGGGCTCGCGTTCGTCAGCGGGAACCCCGACTGCATCGGCTGCGGCACGTGCAAGATGCAGGCCGTGCAGCGGTTCCGCGCGGCTCACGGCACGGTCGCGTTCGTCGGCGAGGGCCAGACCGACCGCTACGGCGCCCTCTACGCCGACCTCGTGTTCGCCAAGGACGCGCTGCCCGCCTACTGCGAGCAGGACGGCGTCCCGTACGTACTCTGGACCGACTTCGACGACGTGCGCCGCGCGATCGAAGAGGTCCCCGCCCTGCCCGGGCCGGTCTCACCCGCGATCTGCCCAGGATGGACTCCGGCCGAGGAGGCGCCGGCGTGAGCCCGAGCCCTGCGGTTCCCGACGGCTTCACCTCGAGACCGCTGGCGCCCGGAGATCTGGGCGCCGTCACGGAGATGATCGCGGCCTGCGAGCTCCACGACGACGGGATGGTGGAGATCGACCAGCGGGAGATCGCGGGGGACTGGGCGCGGCCGAGCTTCGACCTGGCGACCAGGTCGGTCGGCGTGTTCGCCGCGGACCGGCTCGCGGCTGCCGCCTTGGTCTTCCTGGGCCGCGCGCAGGGCGACGTGCATCCGGATCTGCGCGGGCGGGGGCTCGGCGGCGCCCTGCTTCGTTGGACCTGGGAGGTGGCTCGGTCCGACGGAAGCGAGCGGGTCGGCCAGGTCGTGAGCGACAATCGACGGGATGCCCGAGAGCTGTTCCTGGCCAACGGCTACGAGGTTGCCCACCATTCGTGGGTCCTGCGCATCGATCTCGACGGCACGGTGCTGACTCCGCCCCTGCCCCGCGGCCTCGCGATCCGCGACCTCGCGGTGGGGACGGACGATCGCGAGGTGTTCGACGTGATCGAGACCGCGTTCGCCGAGTGGTCGAATATGGAACCCGAAACCTACGAGGACTGGCACGCCACGACGCTCGGCCGGCCCGACATCGAACCGTGGCAGGTGGTGCTGGTGGAGGATGTCGAACGCGGCCGGGTCGTCGGCGCCGCGTACACGATCGATTACCCGTCGGGGGACGAGGGCTGGATCGAGCAGCTCGCGGTGGAGAAGTCATACCGGGGGCACGGCCTGGGGCGGGCGTTGCTGCACGAGTCGTTCCGCCGGTATCGGGAGCTCGGGCGCTCTCGATGTGGCCTGTCCACCGACTCTCGGACCGGCGCGCTCGGGCTCTACGAGCACGTCGGGATGAAGGTCGATCGCAGCTACACGCGATACGCGAAGCCGCTGTAGCGGTGGCCGCGGGATTCGAACCCGCGAGAGGGTTGCCCCCCTACACGCTCTCCAGGCGTGCCCCTTCGTCCGCTCGGGCAGGCCACCGCGACGATTCTACGGAAGCGCGCGGCAGCGCCGGAACGACGCTGGGCGGGCCCACAGGGCCCGCCCGTGCCGCCGCGGAGGCGGCGTGATTCGAACACGCGAGGGGCGGATTAGGCCCCTAACCGCTTTCGAGGCGGTCCCGTTCGTCCACTCCGGCACGCCTCCGGGGCGAGTCTAGCAATCGGCCGTTGGCCGGAACCACGGATCCCGTGCGAGGATGCCGCGGTCGGCTCGAGGGACCGGAAGGTCGGGGTTCGAGGAGGACGTGGTGGATGCCAAGCGCTTGGAGAACATCCCGCTGTTCGCGGAGCTGTCGCGAAAAGACCGTGAGCGGGTCGCGCGATGGGCCGACGAGATCGACATCCCGGCCGGCTACCACCTGCTCCAGGAGGGGCGGCTTCCACACGAGTTCTTCGCGATCGAGGAGGGAAGGGTCGAGGTCACGAAGGGCGGCGAACGTGTCGCGAGCCTGGGCCCCGGTGACTTCTTCGGCGAGATCGCCATCGTGGAGCACGAGCGGCGGACGGCCTCCGTCGTGGCGACGACGCCCCTGCGCGCGATCGTGATGTTCGCCCGGGAGTTCGCGCTGATGCAGAGCGAGATGCCGACGGTCGCCGCCCGCGTGCACCAGGCGATCCGCGTGCGGCTCGCTCGCGACGCGGACGCAACTCCGGACTGAGGCGGAAGCCGCAGACTTCCTCAGCGCCGATCGCGGAAGAAGTCCCGGAGGACCTCGGCGCACTCGGTCTCGCGAACGCCCCGGTCCACGTCGACCCGGTGATTGAGCCGTCCGTCCTGCACGAGGTTGCCCAGCGAGCCGGCGAAGCCCGCCTTGGGGTCGGGGGCACCGACGACGAGCCGGTCCAGGCGGGCGAGCACGATCGCGCCGGCGCACATCGCGCACGGTTCCAGCGTGACGTACATCGTGCAGCCGTCGAGGCGCCACGATCCGGCCGCCGACGCCGCCCCGCGGAGCGCGAGGATCTCGGCGTGCGCCGTCGGGTCCCGTCGGAGCTCCCGCTCGTTCCCGGCGCGCGCGATCACCTCTGCGTCGCGGACGATGGCGCACCCGACGGGGACGTCGCCGTGAGCGAGGCAGCGACGAGCCTCCTCGAGCGCCACGTCCATGAACCGCTCGTCCTCGGCGACGACCATCAGTAGGCGTCGATCTCCCGCAGCCTGTCGTCGCTGATGCCGAAGTGGTGGGCGACCTCGTGGGCCACCGTGTGTGCGATGACCTCGCGCAACCTGGCGTCCTCGCCGCCGGCGACGCGCTCGATCGTGGAGCGGAACAGCGTGATCCGATCGGGAACGGCCCAGGTGTAGGAGGTCCCTCGCCTCGCGAGCGGCACGCCCTCGTAGCGTCCAAGCAGCGTCGGCTCGAGCGGCGGAGGCGAATCCTCCACGAACACCTCGACGTTGTCGAGGGTGTCGTGAACCCACGCGGGCAACGATCCGACCGCCTCGGCGACGAGCTCTTCGAAACGATCGGGGGTCCAAGACATCGCGTGTAGCCTACGCGCATGCCGGGGGCCCTCCTGACCGATCTGTACGAGCTGAACATGGCGGCCAGCTACCTCCGTCGCGGGATGACGTCGCCGGCGACCTTCTCGCTGTACGTTCGCACGCTGTCGCCGCACCGAGGGTTCCTCGTCACGGCCGGCCTCGAGTCGTGCCTCGGCTTCCTGGAGGACCTGTCGTTCGACGACGAGGACCTCGGCTACCTGGCGTCGATCGGGTTCGATCCGAGCGACATCGGAGGTTTCAGCGGGCTGCGCTTCGACGGCGACGTCTGGGCCGTGCCGGAGGGACGCGTCGTGTACGCCGGGGAGCCGCTGCTCGAAGTGAGCGCGTCGTTGCCGGCCGCGCAGCTGGTCGAGACGTATCTGCTGAACCAGATCACCCTGCACGTGACGCTGGCATCGAAGGCCGCGCGGTATCGGGTGGCGGCAGAGGGCCGCGACCTCGTCGACTTCGCGTTCCGGCGCACGCACGGGAAGGACGCGGCGATGGCCGCCGCCCGCGACAGTGCGATCGTCGGTTTCGTGTCCACGTCGAACGTCGAGGCCGCCAGGCGCTACGGGCTACGGGCGGCCGGCACGATGGCGCACTCGTTCATCGAGGCCTTCGAGTCGGAGGTTGGCGCGTTCCGCGCGTTCGCCGAGGACCATCCCGACAGCACGACGTTCCTCGTCGACACGTACGACACGCCGAACGGCGTCCGCAACGCGATCGAGACGATCCGCGAGCTCGGCATCACCGGCGGCGTCGGCGTGCGGCTGGACAGCGGCGACCTGGACTCGCTGTCGCGAGAGGCGCGGAAGCTGCTGGATGAGGCCGGGCTGGAGCGGGCACGGATCTTTGCGAGCGGTGGGCTCGACGAGCTGGAGGTCGAGGCGCTCGTGCGTGCCGACGCGCCGATCGACGCCTTCGGCATCGGAACCGAGATGGGCGTGTCCGCCGACGCCCCGTACGTCGACTCCGTCTACAAGCTGGTCGAATACCGGGGTCCCGTCCTGAAGCTCAGCGCCCAGAAGACCACTGCTCCCGGCGCGAAGCAGGTGTGGCGCTCCCCCGAAGGCGACGTGGTGGCGTTGCGCGACGAGGCCACGCCGTCGGCCGGCGCCGAGCCGCTCCTCGAGCCGGTCATGCGCAGGGGGGCTCGCCTCGCGTCGGCGCCGCCGATCGGGGAGATCGCGACGCGATTCGACGCCGACCTCGACCGGATCCCAGAGCCCGCCCGGCGTCTGCGGGATCCCGAGCCCCTCGTCGCGCGACACTCCGACGCGCTCGTCGCCCTCACCGATCGGACGCGCGCGGAGGCGCTTCGCCGCGCCGGCCTCGGCGCCTGACCGCGCTCCCGCCAGACCGGACGCCGATCCTCGCCTCGACGCGCATCCGGGCTGCCGTCACGCGGTGGGCAGCCAGGTGGCGCGGGCGGACTCGTAGGCCGTGATCTTCTCCTCGTTGCGAAGGGTGAGCCCGACGTCGTCGAGCCCTTCCAGCAGTCGCCACCGGGTGAAGTCGTCGATCTCGAAGACCTCGTCGAGGCCGGGAGCCGACACCGTCCGCGCGTCCAGGTCCACGACGACGCGGGTGGCGGGGTCGTCCAGCACCGCGTCCATGAGCGCTCGCACCGACTCGGCCGGCAGCTCCACGGGCAGGAGGCCGATCTTCGTGCAGTTGTTTCTGAAGATGTCGGCGAAGCTCGGGGCGATCACCGCCTTGAAGCCCGCGTCCTCGATCGCCCACGGCGCGTGTTCTCGGCTCGACCCGCATCCGAAGTTGGCCCCCGCGAGCATGATCGAGGCGCCCGCATATCGCCGGTCGTTGATCACGAAGTCGGGATCCCTTCGCCATTCCGCGAACAGGAACGGTCCGAAGCCGGTGCGCTCGATCCGCTTCAAGTACTCCGCCGGGATGATCTGATCGGTGTCGACGTCGCTGCGGTCGACCGGCAGTGCCGTCCCCTCCACCACTCCGATCGGCTCCATCGCTTCAGGCCCCCGTCGGGGGAAGCTCGTCGGGCGTGGCGAAGTGCCCAGCGATCGCGGTGGCCGCGGCGATCGCCGGACTGACGAGGTGGGTGCGCCCACCCTTGCCCTGGCGGCCCTCGAAGTTGCGGTTCGATGTCGACGCGCTTCGATCGCCGGGCGAGAGGATGTCGGGGTTCATGCCGAGGCACATCGAACACCCGGCGCCGCGCCATTCGAAGCCGGCCGCTTCGAACACGCGGTCCAGCCCCTCCGCCTCGGCCTGGAGCTTCACCGCGACGCTACCCGGAACGACGAGGGCGCGCAGCCCCGCCGAGACGTGTCGCCCCGCGACCACGCCGGCCGCCACGCGCAGATCCTCCATCCGGGAGTTCGTGCACGAGCCGATGAAGATCGTGTCGGGACGGATGTCGCGGATCGCGGTGCCCGGCGTGAGAGCCATGTACGCGAGCGCCCGGACGGCGGCCTCACGCTTCGAGGGCTCGTCGAACGCCTCGGGGTCGGGCACCGCGTCGTCGATCGCCACCGACTGTGCGGGGTTCGTCCCCCAGCTCACGTAGGGACGGAGCGTGGACGCGTCGACCTCGACCTCTCGATCGAAGATCGCGCCCGGGTCGGTGGGAAGCGAACGCCAGTCGTCCAGCGCTCGCTCCCAGTCTG
This sequence comes from Actinomycetota bacterium, assembly GCA_030774235.1. Taxonomy (GTDB): domain Bacteria; phylum Actinomycetota; class UBA4738; order UBA4738; family HRBIN12; genus JALYLM01. The sequence continues at coordinate 5,392 of JALYLM010000130.1, read as the reverse complement.
CGCCCGTGGGCGCGTGTTCACGGCCCTCGACGTAGGCGAACGTCGTGTCGTCGGGCCCGATCGTGCCGGCGCGGGCGCCGGCTTCGATCGACATGTTGCAGACCGTCATCCGTCCCTCCATGGACAGCGCTCGGATCGCACTGCCGCGGAACTCGATGACCCGCCCCGTGCCTCCGCCGGTCCCGATGCGGTGGATGATCGCGAGCACGAGGTCTTTCGCGGAGACGCCGGTCGGCAGATCGCCCTCGACGGTGACGGCCATCGTGCCGGGTCGATGGTGGGGGAGGGTCTGCGTGGCCAGGACGTGCTCCACCTCGCTCGTGCCGATCCCGAAGGCGAGGGCGCCGAACGCGCCATGGGTCGACGTGTGGGAGTCGCCGCAGACGATCACCAACCCCGGCTGGGTGTACCCGCGCTCGGGGCCGATCACGTGCACGATGCCCTGTCCCGGTGAGCCCATCGGATACAGCGTGATCCCGAACTCCTCGGCGTTCGCGCTGAGCGCGTCCATCTGTCGCGCGCTGATCGGATCGGTGACCGGCCCCGGCGTGGTCGGCACGTTGTGGTCCATCGTGGCGATCGTGAGGTCGGGCCGCCGCACGGTCCGTCCGTGCACACGAAGGCCGTCGAACGCCTGCGGACTCGTCACCTCGTGGACGAGGTGGAGGTCGACGTACAGAAGGTCGGGTTCGCCGTCCGCGCGATGGACGACGTGGCGATCCCAGACTTTCTCCGCAAGCGTCAGCGGCATCTCCGCGCTCTCCTTGCCCGGCATCCGGTCCCCGACGTGGCTCCGACGGCCATTGTCCCAACATTCGGACACAGGCGATCCAGCAGGCCCCGGGTGTCGGGCGAGCGGCGCGGGGGCCGGGCGCTCGGGGGATGCGGATTGTCGGCCATTTGCCGTATCCTCGCCCCCGATGCCCACGGACGGCTCGGTGCGGCGCACCGTCGACGCATGGCTGACCCCGAGACGAGCCGTCATGGCCTCGCTCTCCAGCGTCGCGTGCGTCGCGTTGATTGCCGCGACCCCGAACTCCCCGTTCCTCCCGGTACAGCCGAGCCAGGCCGGGCCGGGAGGACCCCTTCGCCTGTTGGCGGGGCTTCTCATGCTGACCCGCTTGTCGAACGACACGCTCGTCATCGTGGGCCTCCTGGCGATGATCGCGGCGGGAGCGTCGTTCCTGCTGGTGCTGTATGCCGCCGCGCGCGGGATGCTGCCGATGCGCACCGTCGTCACGCTGGCCGTCTGCTACCAGGTCGCGATCCTGCTGCTGCCGCTCCTACTCTCGCGCGATGTTTTCAGCTACAGCTATTACGGCCGCATCGTGAGTCGGTACGGCGGCAACCCCTACGTGCAGACGCCGGCGAACTTCCCACAAGACCCACTGTGGCAGTTCACGTGGCCCGAGTGGCGCACGGCCTCCTCGGTCTACGGGCCCACCTTCGTCTGGCTCGCGGCCGCCATCACGGCCGTCTTTCACTCCATCACCGCCGAGATCTTCGGGTTCAAGGTCACCGCGATCGGGGCGATGCTCGGCTCGATGGCGATCGTCCGCTCGGTCGCCGAGCGCGTGGACCCTCGCCGGGCTGCCTACGCCGTCGCGATCATCGGCCTGAACCCGATCCTGATCTTCCATACGGCTGGCGGTGGGCACGTCGACGCGCTGGTCATGCTCTCGGTCGCGTCGGCGATCTGGCTCGTCGTCGACGGGCGAGGGTTGGCGGCAACGGCGGCGCTCACGTTCGGAGCGCTGGTGAAGGTGACCGCCGCGGTCCCGCTCGCCCTCCTGATCGCCTATCTCGTGGCACGGAGCGAGCCGGGCCGGCGGCTCGGGCTACTCGCCAAGCACGTCGGGCTCGCCGCAGGCATCTCGCTCGTGACGGCGTTGCCGTTCCTGCAGACCCACAACCCGACGCTCGGCATGCTCGACCTGGTCCACCACGACTCGTGGATGGCGCCTCCGGAGCTGATGGAGCGCCTGTTCGAGGCGATCGGCAGAGGCGTGGCGGGAAGCGTCGGGGGATCGGTCGGCGTCGACCTGGCGCGGATGACGGTGTTCGCCGCGATCGCCGTGGGGGTGTTCCTGATCGGTCGGCAGGTCGTGCGAAAGGCGGCCGCGGAGGGACCGACGTTCCTGGGAGCGGCATGGGGCTGGTCGCTCCTGCTCATGATGCTCGCCTCACCCACCCTGTTCCCGTGGTACTTCGCGTGGGTCGTCCCGGTGGCGTGGATGCTCCCCCGGGTCCCGCGCCGGACGCTGGAGTTCGCGTGCGCGATCCTCGCGGCCTCCCAGCTCGACGTCCTGTCGTTCCGGTTGCCGCCGTGGATGCAGGTCAAGCTCGTGTACGGGCATCCGGTCTTGATCCTGTTGCTCGTGTGGTTCGCCGCCGACCTCTGGCGGCGGCTGCGCGCCGACGTGTCGCTCGGCCTGGAGAACGTGCCCAGCCTGAAGAGCGCTCCCGACGATGACTCGTCGATCACGCTTCCCTCGTCCGACGTCGTGCCGATGAGCGGAGGCGCCGGAAGCTGAGCTGGCGGTCGGCGACCCCCTCTACCAGGCGTAGGCCTCGGGCGCGGGGCCGCCCGGCCCGGGGAAGATCTCGTCGAGCCGGTTCAGGACCTCCTGCTCGAGCCGCACGTCCAGCGCCTTCATCGAAGATTCCAGCTGCTCTACGGTCCTCGGGCCGATGATCGGCGCGGTGACCGCCGGCTGAGCCAACAGCCATGCGAGCGCGACGTCGGAGGGTCGCTCGCCGAGCTCGTCGCAGAGCGCCTCCCACTTCTCGAGCTGCACGCGGTGATCGTCGAGCTCCTGCAGCATGTATTCCTGCGAGCGTCTGCCCTCCACCACCTTGTGCAGCGCCCCGGCCAGCAGGCCGCCTGCCAGCGGGCTGTAGGAGATGAGGCCCATCCCGTAATCGCGGACGGCGGGGATGACCTCCAGCTCGATCGTGCGGGCACTGAGGTTGTAGATCGACTGTTCGGCGGCCAAGCCGAGAGAGTGGCGGCGGTTCGCGATCTCGTTCGCGCGGGCGATGTGCCAGCCGGCGAAGTTCGACGAGCCGACGTAGAGGATCTTCCCCTCGACCTTCAGCTGCTCCATCGCCTCCCAGATCTCGTCCCACCAGGCCTGGCGGTCGATGTGGTGCATCTGATACAGGTCGATGTGATCGGTGCGCAGTCGCGTGAGCGACGCCTCGCACGCGTTTCGGATCCCCAGCTTCGACAGGCGCCCCTCGTTCGGCCACTCCCCCATCTGCCCGTACACCTTGGTGGCCAGCACGACCTTGTCCCGGCGACCCCCGCCCTTGGCGAACCAGCGGCCGATGATCTCCTCGCTTGCCCCGACTCCGAGGTGCCGGCCGTAGACGTTTGCCGTGTCGAAGAGGTTGAGGCCGTGCGCGACCGCGTCGTCCATGATCGCGTGGCTGTCGGGCTCGGAGGTGTGCGGCCCGAAGTTCATCGTCCCGAGGCACAGGCGGCTGACCACGAGGCCGAGCCGGCCGACGTGCGTGTACTCCACGAGTGCTCCTTGCTCCTGGCTCTTCGCCGAGCGGGATCAGGAAGCGGGCGCGCCCGAAGCGCCGACGCCGACACCTCGTCGTACGACGATCGCCTCGCGCTCCTGCACGATCTCGTGGATCTCCGCCCACGGGATCACGTGGAGCGTCTCATTTCCCTCGACGGACTCCTCCGTGTAGCGCACGCCGGTGTCGTTCATCACGAACGACTCGTCTCGCACGACTCGCTCGCCGCCGCCCTTGAACTTGATCGTGGTTGCCATCGATCCTCCCGTTCCCCCGTCCCCCGATGGGGGTCGGACCACCCTCGAGGATATGCCCGGACCGGCGGGGAGGGAAACCGGGCAAAGGTCCCCGGTCGGGGGCCGGCCGGCGCCGCCCCTCGCGACGTCGAGGGGTCCCCGGTCCCGGCCGGGGACCCCTCTTCGCGAAGGGCGGATCGATCGTTCCCCGTTCAGCCCTCGTTCAGCTGACGACGTTCAGGGCGTCGACCTGGCCGTGTCCATTGAAGGAGTTGTACGCCGTTCCTCCCGTGCACTGCTGAGGCGCTCCGTTCGACACGGACGGGAAGAACGCATAGATCGACAGGTCGGGCGGGCACGCCAGCGGGTCGGCCGTGCTGAAGATCCTGGCCGCGACCGCTCCCGGTGCCGTGATCCCCGTGCTCTCCACGAGCGCCGCCACGCCGGCGACGTGGGGCGACGCCATCGACGTTCCCTGGAGGTAGCAGTACTGGGCACCCGATGCGTCGACGACCGGGCGGAGGCACCCCGCGGCCAGCGAGGCCGGCCACGTCGAGAGGACGCGCCCGAACGGGGCGGCCGCGGGCGTCACCTGCAGGATCGAGTCGCCGCCCGGAGCCGTCACGTCCGCCTTGCCCATTCCGTAGCTCGAGTAGAACGACTTGAGCTGAAGGTTGCCGTTGGCCGTCACGCCGATCACACCCGGGACCTCGACCGGCACGACCGCGCACGCGTTGCTGATCGCCCGCGTCACCGGGGTCGTGTCGTCCGGGCTCGTCACGTCCTGCGTCGGATGTGCGAGGTCGTCCGCCTCGTTGCCCTCGGCCGCGACGACCGTCGTCCCCCCGTGCATCGCGAAGGCGATCGCGCGACGCTCGGCGGTCCAGATGGCCCGCTGAACCGGGTCGTTCTTGCAGTTGTACAGCCAGGGATCTGCGAAGTAGCTGTTGTTCGTCACCTGGATGTGATGCGTGCCGGCCCAGATGAAGGCGCACACAACCGCCTCGGGGAAGAAGAACCCCGCGGCATTGCCGGCCTTGATCCCGGCGATCTTCACGTTCGGCGCCACGCCGACGATGCCGATGCCGTTCTTCGCGGCGGCGATGGTGCCGGCCGTGTGGGTCCCGTGACCGTTGTCGTCCATCCACGCCGCCGGGCTCTGATCCGGCACGCCGCTGACACACGACACGCTGTCGGCGAAGTCGACGTTCGGCGCGAGGTCCGGATGCGTCCAGTCGAGACCGGTGTCGATGTCACCGACCACGACCGAGGAGCTCCCACCGTTGATCGCCCGGGCCTGCGGAGCCTTGATCTGGTCCATGTCCCACTGCAGACCGGACAGGCTGTCGCTCCCGGGCGCCGGCGTGCCGGGGTCGACCGCGGAGCTCGAGGAGCCCGTCGCGGAGTCGTCGGTGAGCCGGGTCGCGAACCGGTCCGTTGCCGACACGCCGGCGACACGCGAATCTCTCTTCTGCAGGTCCGCCCCGAACGTCGCGCTGTCCGACGTCGCGAAGGCAACCCCGATCTGCGGGTAGCTGTAGACGAACGTCCCCCCCGCAGCTCGGATCGCCGTGATCGAGCTCGACGAGACCGCGTTGCCCGCGTACAGGACGAGGTAATGCTGT
>JALYLM010000129.1 GCA_030774235.1 Actinomycetota bacterium | reverse complement strand
AAGGCGGGCCTGGCCGAGGTGGCGGGGATGCTCGACCTCATGGAACAGGTGGTCGAGAACAAGTTCGCGCGGGCGGGCGTGATGATCGCGAACGGAGCCGATGAGTTCCGCTCCAGCCTCGGGAAGGCACGTGGGTCGATCGCACGGGCCCGCGCGGCGTCGCCGGAGCCCGCTGCCCCGGAGCTCGGAGACGATCCGGGGACGCTTGCGGTCGTCCGGTAGACATCGGCGAGCTCGGCCGTGGGAAGGGAAACGGCCCCGGCGCGAAGCGCCGGGGCCGCCATCTGGTCGATCCGTTCCGGGCGTCAGACCACGCGGACGTTGGAGGCCTGCGGTCCCTTCTGACCCTGCGACACCTCGAACTCGACGGCCTGTCCCTCCTCGAGGTTGCGGTACCCGTCGCCGTCGATCGCACTGAAGTGCACGAACACGTCAGGGCCTTCGGACGGGGTGATGAAGCCGAACCCCTTCTCGGGGCTGAACCACTTCACGGTTCCTGTTGCCATTGAGCATTCCCCTCCTTCCCCGGCCGGCGCGGACGTGGTGCGAGATGCATGTCCGTCGGCCTCCGGCGCGAGCGCCGGGAGGGAACTGCTCCAGTAGCAACTGTGGTGCGAGAAACCCTCCTCCGGAAGCCTACCTGAGGTCTCCGACAGGCGTCACCGGTGCGGGCGAGTGCCGGCGAACCGGTGTGGGCCCGCGAAGGGTTCGCCTGTGGTGAACTGCCTTCCATGCCCCTCGAGAGCCGGTCGCCAGACGTGCCGCCGGTGCTGGACCGCTCGCCGCTCGCGGCCCTTCGCATGCTCAGGCGCGATCCGATCGCGTTGCTCGAGTCGGCTGCCGCGCTGGGCGACGTCGTCCGCATCCCGATGCCCCGCGTCAAGGTCTGGCTCGTGAACGAGCCCTCCCTGGTCTGGAGCGTGCTGTCCTCGGGGAACCGGGACTTCCGCAAGAGCCCCACCATTCAGAACGCGAAACGTGTGCTCGGCGAAGGTCTCCTCACCGCGGAGGGCGAGCTCCACCGTCGCCAGCGCCGCTTGATCCAGACGATCTTCGATCGCGGCCGGATCGCGAGCTACGGCGCGGACATGGTCCGGGAAGGAGAGCGGATCGCCGACCGACTCCGCCCCGGCGAGGTGGTCGACGTCCACGCCGAGATGGCCCGGCTCACCCTCGCGATCGTCGGGCGGACGATCTTCGATGCGGATCTCGAGGCCCGGGAAGCCGGCGACGTGGCCGACGCTCTCGAGGAGGTCCTGTCGCAGTTCGGACGTCAGTTCTCGCCGTGGCTGCCGATCACCGAGCGCCTCCCCATTCCGTCCACGCGTCGCTTCCGGCGTGCAGTCGGCGCGTTCGATCGCACGGTCTACGGCCTGATCCGCGAACGCCGCGCCGCAGGAGACCGCGGAGACGATCTGCTGTCGCTTCTGCTCGCGGCGCAGGAGGAGGGCGTGGGCATGAGCGACGAGCAGGTGCGGGACGAGGCCGTGACGCTGTTCCTCGCCGGCCACGAGACGACGTCGGCGGCGCTCACCTGGACGTGGTGGCTCCTGTCCCAGCACCGGGAGGCGGAGGCCCGCCTTCACGAGGAGCTCGACCGTGTACTGCCGGACCGGTCTCCGACCGTCGCCGACCTCGATCGACTTCCGTACACACAAGCCGTCCTGTCGGAGTCGATGCGACTGCGTCCTCCCGCCTGGGCGATCGGCCGTCAGGCCGTGGCCGATCACGACCTGCCCGGACAAACCCTGCCGGTAGGAGGCGTCGCGGTCGTGTCGCCCTGGTTGCTCCACCACGATCCCCGCTGGTGGCCCAACCCGGGCGAGTTCCGGCCCGAGCGCTGGCTCGAGGGGGACGCGTCCCGCCCCCGCCACGCGTTCATCCCCTTCGGCGGGGGCGCGCGGATGTGCATCGGCGAGGGATTCGCGTGGATGGAGGCGTGGCTGCTGATCGCGACGCTCGCACGGAGGTGGCGGTTCGAGCTGGATACGGCGGCCCGCGTCGCGCTTCAGCCCGTGATCACCCTCCGGCCCCGATACGGCATGGCGATGCGGCCGGTGCCGCGCCGCGCGCGAGCCCCGCATCCAACGACGGGGAGCCGGTAGGCTGGCGGGCCGGATGCCGACGTTCGAAAGCGCGATGGTGCTGGTCGCTCACCCCGATGACGCCGATTTCATGTGTGGAGGTTCGGTGGCGCGCTGGACCGAGGAGGGTTGTGAGGTCCATTATGTCATCGTCACCGACGGCTCCGCGGGTTCGAACGAGCCGGGCGTCACCCGGGAGCAGATGCGCGAGATCCGGGAGCGGGAGCAGCGTGCCGCCGCCGACGTACTCGGCGTGAAGAGCGTGACGTTCCTCGGGGAGCTCGACGGAACGCTCGAGGTGAACCTCGAGACGCGCCGGAAGGTCTGTCGAGAGGTCCGGCGACTCCGCCCGGAGGTCGTCGTAGCGCCCGATCCCTCCCTCCTGTGGCGAGCCAACTACGTGAACCATTCCGATCACAAGGCCGCCGGGACGCTGGCGCTCACCGCGGTGATGCCCGACGCGCCGTCGCGACCCATGTTCCCGGACCTGCTCGACGAGGGTCTCGAGCCCTTCGAGATCCCGAACCTGTGGCTGAGCTCCTCCGAAGCGGACACGTTCGTGGACATCACGGACTCGATCGACCGCAAGATCGAGGCCCTGGCACGGCACGTGTCCCAGGAGGGCGAGGCGGCCGCGCCGTTCGTGCGGGAGCGCGCCGAGGAGATCGGGCAGAAGGCCGGGTGCAGGTACGCGGAGGGGTTCAAGGCTCTTCGGCTCGTGGACGACGATGAGTGAGATGGAACACGACGACGACCCCGGCGAGCCGCTCGAGCTCACGGCCGACGAGCGCCGGGACATCGAGGCCGACCTCGAGGACCTGTCGGCGATGCACGCCGTCTTCGCTCCCCAGAACGTGAAGGGCGTCGTGATCGCGTGCCAGGATTGCGGCGAGAACCATTTCTACGAATGGGAGCTGCTGCGCGAGAACCTGGAACACATGCTCTCCGTCGGCGAGCCGCGGATGCACGAACCCGCGTGGGACATCCGGGAGGACGAGTACATCCAGTGGGACTACGGCAAGGGTTACGTGGACGCCCTTGCGGACACGGGTCTCGAGCCGGACCGCCGGATCGAGGTCACACAGTGCCCATGGTGCGAGACCGCGTTCGAGCCCCACTTCCAGTTCTGCCCCCGCTGCGGACGATCCCTCGGCGCGGTTCGCGTGTACCGGGAGCTGCTGGACCGCGGCATGGACGAGCGCGACGTGCGCGCGCTTCTCGTCCGAGCCGGGTACGAGCCGTTCTGATCGGTCGCTTCAGGCGGACCTCGTGCGGGCCTTCGCGCGCGCCGGTGGTTCCAGCTCACACTCGTCGGGGGTCTTGTCCGGCCGAAGGCCCTTGAACGTCGGAGCGCGCATCTTCCCGGTGCTCTTCGTGATCTCCAGGTACTCGACCTCACAGACGAGCTCGGGCTCGACGAAGGTCACGCCCTTCAACGTCGCGAGATCCGGATCGTCGATCGGTGGCGTCGCCCGCTTCAAGGGCTCGAGCTTCTCCTGAAGCGTCTTCAGTGCCTGTTCGGTGAACCCGCTTCCCACCTGTCCGATCCACCTCCACACACCGTGGTCGAGCGCGCCCACGAGCAGGGCCCCGAACGTGTCGGCGCGACCACGCAGGCCGGGGGTCCAGCCGAGGATCACGCAATCCTGGCGGTTGACGAGCTTGATCTTCCGCCACGCGTCGGCGCGCCTCCCCGGTTGGTACTTCGAGCCGAGCTTCTTCGCCACGACGCCTTCGAGACCGAGACCTCGGGCGGCCTCGACGAACGACCGTCCCTCCCCGACGACGTGGGTGGTGATCTGGAGCCGGTGATCCTGCTCGACCACCGATTCGAGCAGCTCGCGTCTGTCCTCGAGCGACATGTCGGTCGTATCCCGCCCGTCCAGCCACAGGACGTCGAAGGCGACGAGCGAGACCGGGATCTGTTTCGCGAGGCGTTTGATCTCGCGCTCTCCGGTCAGGTTCATCCGCTGCTGCAACGCCTCGAACGAGTTCTTCCCATCCGTGTCGAACGCGACGATCTCCCCGTCGATGACCGCGTTGACCTGGTCGACGAGCTCGTGGACCATGCGCAGCTCCGGGTACTGGGTCGTGACGTCGCGTCCCGATCGGGTCCGGAGCACGATCTCTCCCGTCGACAGCTCGGCCAGGCATCGGATGCCGTCCAGCTTCGGCTCGAAACACCACCCCGGATCGTCGAAGGCGTCGTATCCACCCTCGGCGAGCATCGGCTGCAGGCGCGGTGGCGATGGGATCAGGGGAGCCTCCTGGTGGGACGCGAGGAAGGCGAGCCAGTCGGTCCGTGTCTTCACGAAATGGAACTCCAGCCCCGGGTACCGTCGGCCGTGCAGGATGAAGGAGACCTTCGAGTCCGTCCACTCGACCGGCTCGTACCAGCCCGCGTCGAAGATCCGGACCTCTCCCGCGCCGTAGTGCCCCTCGGGGATCGTGCCCTCGAAGGACCCGTACTCGAGCGGGTGGTCCTCGGTTCGGACGGCGAGCCGCTTGTCGCCCTTCGCCGTCGGCAGTCCTTTCGGCACGGCCCAGGAGGGCAGCGCGGCGTCGCGCTCCAGGCGCACGTCGTAGTGGAGCCGTGTCGCTCGATGCTTGTGGATCACGAACGAGTTCCCCTCGGCGCCGGCGGGCGCTTCGCCGGGAGCCGGCTCCGGAGTCCCCTCGAAGTCGCGCCTGCGCACGTATTCCATGAGCTTGGGATCCTTCGAGGCGGCCGCGATCTCCTCGGACGTCCTGAGCCGGGTCGAGGGTGCGGCCGTCCTCGGCATCCGAGTCGAGACCGGCGAGTCCGATGGGGAAGGTGGGTCCCGCGGCGCCGGTGGGTCGTCCGCGTTCTCGACCTTCACGTCCAGCGCCTCGAGCGCGTTCGTGAGATCCATGAACGGGCCGACACGGACGCCCTCGAAAAGGTCCCCGACGCGGTCGAACCGCTCGAGCACGTTGTCGATCCGAAAGTCCGTGGGCTCGAACCCTCCGTCGAACACCTCGTCCCACGTGAGCGGCGTCGAGACCGGTGCTCGGGGCTCCGGCCGCAGCGAGTAGGCCGAGGAGATATTCGCCCCGCGGCGGTTCATGTTGTGGTCGATGAAGACCTTGCCGGCGCGGTCGGCGATCTTCCAGGCCATCGTGACGCGGTCCCGGTCGGCCTGGGCGATCAGTCGCCCGCACGAGCCGACGAACGCCCGCGCCACGTCGTAGGAGTACCGCCCGTGTTCGATCGGCATGTAGATCTGCATGCCCGTGGCGCCGCTCGTCTTCGGATACGCGTTCAGTCCCAGCTGGTCCAGCAGCGTCTTGATGTGTCGTGCGACCGTCAGGACGTCCTCGTAGGTGTACGGAGGGAAGGGATCCAGGTCGAAGAACAGGTAGTCGGGGTGCTCGACGTCCTCGCACCGCGAGTGGAGCGGGTGGAACTCGATACAGCCGAGGTTCGCGACGTAGAGCACGCCGGCCGCGTCCTCGATCGTCATGTAGTCGATCACGCCTGTCTTCGCGTCCTCGGACAGGACCTTGCAGCGCCCGATCCAGTCGGGAACGTGTGAGGGCGCGGACTTCTCGTAGAAGTGGGGGCCGTTGATGCCGTCGGGCATCCGCTTCATCGTCAGGGGACGCTCCCGGAGGTGGGGCACGATCAGCTCGGCGACGTTCAGGTAGTACGCGACGAGGTCTCCCTTCGTATATCCCTCGTCGGGCCAGAAGACCTTGTTCAGGTTGGACAGGCGGAGTTCGCGGCCGTCGATCTCGAACCACCACGCGTCACCGTCGCGGCGCGCGTCGAGATCGTGGGGGAACTCGACCGTGAACGCCGGGCCCGAGCCGCTCTTCGTGGGTGCCACCAGCCGATGGTAGCCGCCGTCGATGACCGCGAGCCGGACAGGGTTCGCGCGGCGGCCACCCGAGGACCTACGCTCCCGGCGTGAATGCGACGGCACCGGGTCGCCCGTCGGTCGACCGGGGCACGCTGAGGGCGGAGCGGGACGGGCAGCCGAACGCCGGCCGCGTGATCGAGGAGAACATGGCCCTGGTCGTGGAGCTGTACGCGGGGGAGGTCGGCGCCGATCACGGGGTCAAGCTCGGCGACGAGGTCCTGGTCACACCCGACGGCGCGAGGGTGCTGGCGCCGTTCCCGTTCTCGGATGCTCTGGCGCGGTGATCGCATTCATCGGGTCGACGGCCCGGGTCGGTGACAGCAGCTAGAATCGCGTTTCCGCCGAACACCGGGCGGGCAAGGACTCCCGGGGAGTGACGGTATGCCAAGAGCCATGTGGAAGGGGGCCATCTCCTTCGGCCTCGTGACGATCCCGGTCGCCGTGTACCCGGCGACCGAGGAGAAGACCCTGCGCTTCAACCAGCTGCACGACGAGGACCTCGGACGCGTCCGGTACAAGCGCGCGTGCGAGAAGGACGGCAAGGAGCTCACCTTCGAGCACATCGTGAAGGGATACGAGTACGAGAAGGACCACTACGTCGTGCTCACCGACGAGGACTTCGACGCCGTGCCGATCCAGTCCAGCCGCGCGATCGACATCCAGCAGTTCGTCCATCTCGATGAGATCGACCCGGTGTTGTACAAGAAGTCGTACTACTTGCTGCCCGAGGAGACCGGCGCCAAGGCATATGCGCTGCTCCGCGAGGCCCTCAGCCAGGACAACAAGGTCGGCATCGCCAAGGTGAGCTTCCGCGACAAGGAGCACCTCGCCGCCTTGCGCTTCCGCGACGACGCGTTCGTGCTCGAGACGATGTATTGGCCAGACGAGATCCGGGAGGCGGACTTCGGCGGCGTGAACGTCGACGCAAAGGTGCGTTCGCAGGAGCTCGAGATGGCTCGCCAGCTCATCGACAACCTCACCTCGGACTGGAACCCCGAGGCCTACACCGACGAGTACCGTGAGGCGCTGCTGAAGATCGTCGAGGCGAAGATCGCGGGCGAGGAGATCGAACTCGTCGCCGCCGAGCCCACGGCCAAGGTGGTCGACCTGATGGAGGCCCTGAAGGCGAGCGTCGCGGCGGCGAAGAAGAGGGCATCCGACGAGGAGCCGGAGAGCAGGCCGAGGCCCGTCCGCGGCACCGGCGGCGCAAAGAAGAAGACCGCCGCGAAGAAGCCGGCGGCCAAGAAGCCGACCGCGGCGAAGCGCACCGCCGCCCCGAGGAAGAAGGCCGCGGGGGAGTGACGCTTCCGGCCGGCTACGTCACCAGGCCGGCCAGCGCGGACGACCTCGATGCGGTCACCACGCTCTTCGTCGCCTGCGACCTGGCGGACGTCGGGTTCGAGGACCCGGTCCGCGAGCACATCACGAAGACGTGGCGAGCATCGCATTTCGACCTCGCCCGGGACACGATCCTGATCGGGACGGCCGACGGGACGCTGGCGGGCTACGCGGACGCCGCCGCGATCGATCCCGTCGTGAGCGTCGACGCCTTCGGCCGGGTCCATCCCGAGCATCGGGCCCGCGGCCTGGGTGCCCACCTCGTTTCGTGGACCGAGGCCCGGACGGTCGAGCATGCGACCGCGGCCGGGTCCCCGACGAAGCTGTGGAATGCGATCCCATCCGTGGACGAGCCCGCCCACCGGCTGCTCACGGCGCGTGGCTACGCACCGATTCGGACCTTCCGCCACATGGAACGCCCTCTGGACATCCGCGACGGGCGGTCCGTCACCGCCTCGCCCCCGGAGCCGACCGGGTTCCGGGTCTTCGAGCCCGGCCGCGACGAGAGAACCGTCTACGACGTGTGGACCGACGCGTTCGCGGAGCATTTCGGCTTCACGTCGGAACCGTTCGAGGAGTGGAGGAAGGACGCCTTCGGGGGTCCCGGATTCGAGCCCGAGCTGGTCCTGATCGCCGAGGAGTCCGACGAGGTCGTCGGGGTGCAGATGGCCACCCGGTTCGGCGACGTCGGGTGGGTCGAAATCGTCGGCGTCCGCAAGCCGTGGCGGGGCCGCGGCATCGCGCGCGCCCTGCTCGTGCGGGGTTTCGAGGACCTCGCAGCCCGGGGGTGCCGCTCGGCGCGTCTGAACGTCGACGCCGGCAACGAGACCGGTGCCACGCACCTGTACGAGAGCGTCGGCATGAGCGTCCGTCGCGAATGGAACCTCCTCGAGAGGCGGATCGAACCCGCCTAGGCCTCTCGACGCGACGGGCGCGAACGCATCGGACCGTGGCTCCGCTCGCGACGCCCCGCACACCCGGGACGCCGTCGCGCGGGGGTAAGCTCGCGCGGAGTCGAGGAGGCATCCGTGAAGCTCGTCACCGCCATCGTGAAGCCCCACCGGATCGACGAGGTCAAAGAAGCGTTGCGCGACATCGGGGTGAACGGCCTGACGACCACGGGCGTCGAGGGATTCGGCCGGCAGCGAGGGCACACGGAGGTGTACCGGGGCGCCGAGTACCAGGTGGACTTCGTTCCCAAGGTGAAGGTCGAGGTGCTCGTGGCCGACGACGACGCGACCGGCGTCATCGACGCCATCGTGAAGGCGGCCCGCACGGGCAAGATCGGTGACGGGAAGCTGTGGGTGACCGAGGCCGAGAACGTGATCCGCATCCGCACCGGCGAGATGGGCCCCGACGCCCTGTGACGCAGAGCCCCCTCGTGCCCGGAACCGTCTCCGGGCCGGTCTCGCGGTTGAGGGACCAGCTGAAATCGCTCGATCGCGCGTACTCGCCCGGACATCACGGCCGGTGGTCCTCGGGCCGGCGAACCGAGATGGTCGACCGCGCGCTCATCGAGCTTTTCGCGGGGCCCGCTCTCGGAGACCGCACGGCGCGTGTGGCGCTGGTCGCGCTCGGCGGGTACGGTCGCGCAGCCCTCGTGCCGGGATCCGATGTCGACCTCATGGTGCTGCACGACGGCACCGATCCCGAGGCGGTCGCGGCGCTGGCCGATGCGCTCCTGTACCCGCTGTGGGACGGGGGATTCGAGGTCGGTCACGCCGTGCGCACCCCGGCCGAGGCCGAGGAGATCGGGAGAGAGCGGCTGGACGTGCTGACGGCCGAGCTCGACCTCCGCCGTCTCGCCGGCGACGGCGAGCTGGCTCGGGACGCGGCCACCCGAGTGCTCGCGATCGTCCGGGAGGACCCGCGCGCGTTCGCCGAGCAGCTCCAGGCGGCGTCGGCCGATCGGCACCGGCGCTACGGATCGACGGCCAACCTTCTCGAGCCCGATATCAAGGACGGCGCGGGAGCCCTCCGCGACATGCATACGCTCGGTTGGCTCGAGCGTGCCGTCCGGCAGCCGCTGGAGACGGCCGGCCTCCTTCGGGAGCGGGAGCGCGAGGCCCTCGACGAAGCGGAGGAGTTCCTGACTCGGGTTCGAAGCTCGCTGCATCTCCTTGCCGGCCGGCGCACGGACCGGCTCGCGGTCGACCGACAGGCGGAGATCGCCGAAGCGATGGGCTTCGAGAACGAACCCAGGTTGCTTGCGGTCGACGCCCTGATGCGCGCGGTGTTCGAGCACGCGCGCCAGATCGCGTATGTGAGCGACGCGGTGTTCGAGCGGTTCTTCGCCGACGGCCGGGCGGAGATCGGGCCCGACCTCGTCCTCACGGGAGAGGGGATCCTCCAGGCCCTCGCCGATACGGCGGAGGCCGGCGGCTTCCCGTCGGTCTCGACGTTGGATCGGCTGGACGCCGCGGCGCTACCGACGGATGTCGAATGGACGGACGGCATCCGCGAGGCCTTCCTGCGGATCCTGCGAGCGGGGGAGCCCGGCGTCGCCGCGCTCGACGCCCTCGATCGGCTCGGCCTCCTGGTTCGATTCCTCCCGGCCTGGGCCGGCGTCCGGTGCCGACCCCAGCGCGACCCCTACCACCGGCTGACCGTCGATGCTCACCTGACCGAAGCGCTCGTCGAGATGAGTCGGATGCTGGGGCACGGAGACTCCGGCGATCGGGTCGAACGGGAAGCCGTCAAGCAGATCGATGATCGGGATGCGTTGCTGCTCGGGGCCCTCCTGCACGACATCGGCAAGATCGGCGAGGGCGGTCACGTGGCCGTCGGCGCGCGGATCGCCGACGACCTGCTCGGACGGATGCGCGTGGGGCGGTCGACCCACGAGCTCGCCCTGTTCATGGTCGCCGAGCACCTCCTGCTGCCCGACACGGCAACGCGCCGCGACCTCACCGACGACGACCTTATCCTCGGCGTTGCCGCGAGGGTCGGCTCGCCGCAACGCCTCGCCGCCCTCTACCTGCTGGCGAAGGCCGACGCCGCGGCAACCGGCCCGAGCGCTTGGACGCCGTGGCGCAGGACGCTGATCCGGGAGCTCGTCGCGAAGATTCAGCGCGTGTTCGACCGGGGGGAGATGGGGACCGAGCTCGCCGAGCGACTCGCCGACCGGGTGGGCCGCGTCCGCGACCTGCTGACGAACGAGCCGGAGTCCGAGGTCGACCGGTTCGTGCTTCGGATGCCTCGCGGCTACTTCCTCTCGGTCGACCCAGCCAGGTCGGCGCGACACTTCTCGACCATCGCCCCGCGTGTGGGCGCGAACGAGGTGCGCACCGTGACGGCCTCAGGCTCCCGTGCCGGCACGCACGAGCTGCTCGTGGTCGCCGTCGACCGCCCCGGCCTGCTGTCGTGGATCGCCGGAGCGCTGTCGCTCGCGGGTCTCTCGATCCTGACGGCGCAAGTGTTCACGACCGAGGACGGGGTGGCGGTGGACCTGTTCGAAGTGGAGGGAGCGTGGGAGCCCGAGGTCCGACAGGAGCGGTGGCGCGAGTTCCGGCGCGTCCTTCGCGGCACGATCGAGGGGACGATCTCGCTCGGGCGGCGCGTGGACGAGAAGCGCCGCCATTACCCACCGCCGCGGACCGACCTGGCGGTGTCGGTCGCGGTGGACAATCGGGCCAGCGACTTCTTCACGGTGATCGAGATCGGCGCCGCAGACCGGATCGGACTGCTCTACGACATCACGAGCGCGTTCGCCGACCTCAGCCTCGATGTCCACCTGGCGAAGGTCTCGACCTTCACGGGCCGCGTGATCGACGCGTTCTACGTACGCGACTCGCTCGGCCGAAAGGTGACCGAGTCTCATCACGTGGGCGAGATCGAGGCGCTCGTGCGGGCGCGACTCGCAGGGTAGGCTCGGCTGCGTGAGCGACGAGCACGAACCCGGCGCGCCCGACGACGGAGCCGGCCGGCGCGACGAGCAGGGCTCGGGGGCAAGTGCGCCCGCGCCGGTGGTGGGGCCCGTCGCGGGCGCGATGATCGGGATCGTGGCGTTCTTCGCGCTGGGGGACCGCTTCTCGCTCCCCGCGCGGTTGGGTCTGTCACTCGCGGTGATCGCCGTGGTCGCCTACGTGAGCCTGCTGCTGGCCCGCCGCCGCTGACCACGCCGAGCTCGCTCGACGGCGGTGGGCGCCACGGTCAAGGATCCTCGGAACCTCCGACGAAGGGCAGCTCGAGGACGAAGGTGCTCCCCTTGCCGGGTTCGCTCCGCACGCCGATCGATCCTCCCATCGCTTCCACCAGAGACTTCGAGACAGCGAGGCCCAGTCCCGTGCCCTCGACATCCGTTCGTTCGACGCCGAGGCGCTCGAAGGGAGTGAAGAGGCGCTCGAGGTCACCCTCCGCGATGCCATCTCCTTCGTCGCTGATGGAAATGCTGAGTCGGTCCCCTGCGATCTCAACGCCGCCGACGGTCACGACGCCGCCCTCGCGGTTGTACTTGATCGCGTTGGAGAACAGGTTCAGCAGGACCTGCCTCAGCCGTTGCGGGTCGGCTAGGACGGTGCCGTCGGCCGCATCCGAAGCCCTCGATTCGAGCCGAACACCGCGGACGGTGGCGAGGGGCCGCACGAGGGTCATGACCTCCTGCAGCGCATCCTTCACGCGCACCGGCTCGAGGGACAGGATGGTCCTTCCCGACTCGATGCGCGCGATGTCGAGCAGCTCGTTGACGAGGTCGAGGAGGAGTCTTCCCCCCCGCAGGATGTACTGGACGTTCTCGTGGGCATCGGCCCCATCAAGATCCATCTCGAGAAGCTGGCCGAACCCGAGGATTGCGTTCAGGGGGGTGCGCAACTCATGGCTCATCCGGGAGAGGAACTCGCTCTTGGCATGGTTGGCCCGTTCCGCCTCCCGTTTCGCCTGAACCAGCGACTCCTCGAGCGCGACCCTTTCGGTGATGTCGCGAGAGATCTCCACGACGCCAC
>JALYLM010000128.1 GCA_030774235.1 Actinomycetota bacterium | reverse complement strand
TGCGCGCCGTTCGGATCGCCCGGTCGAGGGTGGGCTCCGCGTCCAGCGGTCCGCCGACGCGACGGAAGTCGTAGCCGATCGAGGAGAGCACGCTGCCCTCCGCGCTGGGATCGGACATCCATCCGATGAACGCGTCCACCCAGCCGTCCAGCGGGCGGCGAAGAGCGCTCATGATCGCCATCGCGTCGCCGCGGCATCTCGGGATCCCCGCGCGCTCCAGGCCCGCGGTGACGAACTCCGCCAACTCGGCGAAGTAGGGGTCGACGTCGTCGGGCGACCGTCCGTCGAGGTCGAGGGCGAGCGCGTGATCCTGGTCGGTCTTCAACGCCTGTTCCTGCCGGGCGGCGCTGCCGAGGGCGAGCCACGCCCAGGCGCAGGGAGCGTCGCCGAGCCGGGCGCCGCCCAGATGGAGAAGCCTCTCCGTCATGGCGTCGATCACGAGCGCCGCGACACGCCCCACGTCGACCGGGTTGGCGTGGCTCTCGACCATCGCGCAGACGACCTCGGGTAGCTCCAGCCCGGCGGCAGATACCTCCTCGGCCGAGCGCGATCGCGCGATCGCGCTCTTGATCGCGAAGGGCGTGTAGCGTCCGACGCCCATCAGGTCCGTGTCCGTGATCATCCCGACGATCTCGCCGTCTGGGCCCGTGACGGGGAGGTGGTGGACGCCGTCGGCGAACATCTGCAGAAGGGCGTCTCCGGCGAGCGAGTCGGATCGAACCGTGATCGCCGGGAACGACGCGATCGTCTCCACCGGCGCATCCAGAGCGCCGCGAACCGCCACGACGCGAGATCGCAGGTCCCGGTCCGTCGCGATTCCCCACGCTCCGCGCATCGGGATCAGGACGGAGGAAACGCGCTCGGACGCCATGAGGGCAGCGGCCTCGGCGATCGTCGTGTCGTGCGACGTGGTCACGGGCGCCCGCCGCAACAGCGACGCGGTGGTTCGATATCGCGGATCGGCGTCGCGAGTGTGGGAGTGTTCGGCGGCCGAGGCGATCCGCTGGCGCATGCTCCCGATGACGAACGAGAGCCCCGCGGACGTCCCGAGCACCTCGTCTGCCACGCCCGCCGGCAGGAGGTAGCAGAGCGTGTCCTCGTGTGCCCGCACGGTCAGCGCCGGACCTTCGCCCGAGAGCAACGAGAACTGTCCGAACACCTCGCCCTCCCCGAGCAGGTCGATCAGGCGGCGGTCGTCGAGCAGCTCGACCGCGCCCTTGCGGACGACGTACAGGGCGTGGGCGGGCTCCCCCGAGCGCCGCAGGATGTCGACCCCGGCGGGGAAGTGCTCGATCTCCACCTTCCGGGCGATCGAAGCCAGACGATCCGGTGCGAGCTCGGCGAACGGAGCGAAGCGAGCCAGGAACCCGGCGATATCCACGAGCGGAGTATGCGGCCGGCGGGCTGACCGGTCACGGTGCGGCGACCGGGTGGATCCGGCCCCGTTGGGTTCGGCCGCTCGTATGCTCGTGAAGGTGCAGGAACGGACCCGCCTCACGAGCTTCAGCCACGGTGCCGGATGCGGCTGCAAGCTCGGTCCCTCCGACCTGGCCGCGGTGATGGCGACCCTCGCGATCCCATCCCCGCCCGACGACGTGCTCGTGGCGGCGGACACCGCCGACGATGCGGCCGTGTGGCGCCTTCCCGATGGGGGAGGCCTCGTTGCCACGCTCGACTTCTTCACGCCGATCGTCGACGACCCCTACGACTGGGGCAGGATCGCCGCCACGAACGCGATGTCGGACGTCTATGCGATGGGCGGCACGCCGTTTCTCGGGCTCAACATCGTGAACTGGCCGGTGGACGACCTGCCGCTCGACATGCTGGGTCGTGTCCTTCAGGGAGGGATCGACGCCGCTGCGAAGGCCGGCGTCGCGGTAGTGGGAGGCCACTCGATCACCGATCCCGAGCCGAAGTACGGCATGGTCGTGCTGGGCTCGGTCGACCCGGACCGGATGCTGCGGAACTCGACCGCGCGGCCGGGGGACCGGCTCTTCCTGACGAAGCCGCTCGGCCTGGGGATGATCTCCACCGCCGTGAAGCGGGGGAGCGCGACACCGGAGCACCTCGCGACCGCGGTCGAGCTCATGACCGCGACGAACGCGGCGGCGTCCGCGGCGATGGTCGAGGCCGGCGCCTCCGCCGCGACCGACGTCACCGGGTTCGGGCTCCTCGGGCACCTGCACGAGATGCTCGTCGCCTCCGGCTGCGCCGCTATCCTCGTAGCCGGAGCCGTACCCGTGATCCCGGGCGTGCTCGACCTCGCCAGAACGGGCGTCGTGCCGGGCGGTACCCAGCGCAACCACGCCTTCGTGCGGCCGGCGACCGACTGGGGCGAGTTGACCGAGCCGGAGCAGCTCGTGCTCGCGGACGCACAGACGAGCGGCGGGTTGTTGATCGCGACCCATCACCCCGACGCCCTGACGGCGGCGCTCAGGGATCGCAGCGTGACGTACGCGGAGATCGGGGAGGTGCGGGCCGGGCCGCCGGGTCGGGTGACCGTCACGGGCCGCGTGGCGGTGCGGGAACCGTCCGGGAATAGTCCGGCCCCCTGATAGCATTTGCACCTGCAACGGGCGTGAACGCGCTCCGTGCTCCTGCACCGACACGAGCGAGCCGATGTGACCGAGCTGGACGGCGTCTTCTTCAAGGAGATCGCGGAGCAGGGGCTCCGCGAGTTTCCCAACGAGTGCTGCGGCGTGATCGCGGCCGCCGACGGCGTACCCGTGAAGGTCTTCGCGATGGCGAACGCCGACGCGAGCCCGGCCACCTACCGGCTCGACGGCAGGGAGCAGCTCAAGGTCTTCGACGAGATGGATGCCCACGGGTGGGATCTGTGGGCGATCTTCCACTCCCACACGCACTCCGAGCCGTATCCGTCCGACACCGACGTTCGGCTCGCGTTCTATCCCGAGGCGCGATACATCCTGCTGGGTCTCGCCGACCGGGAGAACCCCGTGATGCGATCGTTCTCGATCGTCGACGGCGAGATCACGGAGGAGGAGCTGACGATCACATGACCGATCCTCGCCGGCGACCGTCGTTCACCGAGGACCAGGTCCAGCGCTATGCGCGCCACATCATCCTGCCGAACATCGGGGGGGCCGGTCAGCAGAAGCTGCTCGACTCGAAGGTGCTCGTGATCGGGGCCGGGGGGCTCGGATCGCCGGTTGCCCTCTACCTGGCCGCGGCGGGCATCGGCACCCTCGGGATCGTGGACTTCGACCGGGTCGACCGGTCGAACCTCCAGCGCCAGATCCTGCACACCGATGCCGACGTCGGACGCTCGAAGGTGGACTCAGCGGTCGAACACCTGCGCGCGATCAACCCGACGATCGAGGTCGTCGGCCACGACACGCTGTTGTTCTCGGACAACGTCTTCGACGTCATGGAGCCCTACGACGTCGTGATCGACGGGACGGACAACTTCCCGGTGCGCTACCTGGTGAACGACGCGACCCAGTTCAGGGGCAAGCCTCTCGTCTACGGATCCATCTACCAGTTCGAGGGCCAGGCGACGGTGTTCCTGCCGGGCAAGGAAGCTCCGTGCTACCGCTGCCTGTTCCCGTCGCCGCCGCCGCCGGGCACCGTCCCCAGCTGCGCCGAGGGTGGCGTCTTCGGCGTGCTGCCGGGCGTGATCGGTGCGATCCAGGCGACCGAGGCGATCAAGCTCATCACCGGCGAGGGCGACCCGCTCGTCGGCCGGCTGTTGCTCTACGACGCCCTCCACATGGATTTCCAGGAAGTCAAGATCCGCTGGGATGCCGACTGCCCCGTGTGCGGCAAGGAGCCGACGATCACCGAACTGATCGACTACGAACAGTTCTGCGGCGTGCCCGCCAGGCCCGAGTGACCGAGACAGGAGAGATCCGCGAGATGTCCGTGACCGTCAAGCTCCCCACGATCCTGCGCAAGCACGCCGACGGCGAGGCGAGGGTGAACGCCGACGGGGGGACCCTGTCCGACGTGCTGCACGACCTCGAGGCGAAGTACCCCGGCATCACGAGGAACGTCCTCGCCGACGACGGCGGACTCCATCGCTTCATCAACGTCTACGTGAACGACGAGGACGTGCGGTATCTCGGATCGTTGGAGACCGAGATCAAGGAGGGCGACACGGTCTCGATCCTTCCCGCCGTCGCCGGAGGCTCGTGACCTCGCGGGCGTCCCCGTCGTCGCTGACATAATCGCCGCGTGCGGTTCGACGACATCCTCGACGCGATCGGCAACACGCCGCTCGTCGGCATGCCCGGGATGTCGCCGAAGCCGAACGTCCGGCTCTGGGCCAAGCTCGAGGGCACCAACCCGACCGGTTCCACGAAGGATCGCATCGCCAAGAAGATGGTGGAGACGGCGGAGGCGAGCGGCGACCTCACGCCCGGCAAGACGATCCTGGAACCGACGTCCGGCAACACGGGGATCGCGCTCGCGATGGTGGCGAAGCGCAAGGGCTACAAGCTCACCGTCGTGATCCCGGACAACGCGAGCCAGGAGCGGATCGGCTTGCTGAAGCTCTTCGGCGCCGAGATCGTCTACTCCGACGGCGACAAGGGGACGAACGGTTCGATCGAGGTCGCCCGGGCGCTCGCGCGGGACGAGAAGTACTTCATGCCGTTCCAGTACGGGAATCCCGCGAACCCGCTGGCGCACGAGGAGGGGACGGCAGCGGAGATCGTCGCCGATCTGCCACAGATCACGCATTTCGTCGCCGGCATGGGCACCGGCGGGACGCTGACCGGCGTCGGGCGGCGGCTGCACCGCCACGACCCCGGCATCAGGATCGTCGCGGCCGAGCCCGAGCTCGGCGACCTGGTCTACGGCCTCCGGTCCCTCGAGGAGGGCTTCGTGCCGCCCATCTTCGACCCCGCGCAGATCGACCGGAAGTTCCTGGTGAACTCCGCCGACGCGCTGCGCACGAACCGAGAGCTGACCGCGCGCGAGGGGATCTTCTCGGGCATCTCCGGCGGGGCCGTCGTATTCGTCGCCCTGCGGATCGCGCAGGAGATCGACCGGGGCGACGTCGTCTGCCTGCTGGCCGACGGCGGTTGGAAGTACCTGTCGACCGAGGCGTGGGCCGAGGACATCGAGACGGCGGAAAAGGGCGTCGCGGAGTCGCTGTGGTGGTAGCCGATCGTGGCCGATAGCCGACCGATCGGCGTCTTCGATTCCGGTGTGGGCGGCCTCACGGTGGCGCGGGCGATCCTCGATCTCGCACCGCACGAGCCGCTCGTGTACGTCGGGGACAACGCCCGGTTCCCGTACGGTCCGAAGCCGGTCGCCCAGATCCGTCGATACGCCCTGGAGATCGCCGACTACCTGGTGCGCCGCGACGTGAAGATGCTCGTCGTCGCCTGCAACAGCATCGAGGTCAGCGCGATCGGCGACATCGCGATCCGCGCGGGCATCCCGGTGATCGGCGTCATCGATCCGGGAGCTCGCGCCGCGGCTCACGTCACGCGTTCGGGGGTCGTCGGGTTGATCGGGACGCAGGCCACGGTCGAGTCCCGCGCGTACGACCGTGCGATGGCTGCGGTTCGCCCCGATATCGAGCTCCACTCGCAGGCGTGTCCGGCCTTCGTCGAACACGTGGAGCGGGGCGATACCACGAGCGACGAGCTACTGGAGGCCGCGCGAGGGTATCTTTCCCCGCTAGTGACGAAGGAGATCGACACCTTGATCCTCGGCTGCACGCACTACCCCTTGCTGTCCGGGCTGCTCCAGAGGGAGCTGGGTCCCGACGTCGTCCTCGTGTCTTCGGCCAAGGAAACGGCGAAAGATGTCTACGCGTTGCTGCTGGACGGCGGGCTCGAGCGCGAGGGCGCCGCACCGCTTCGTCACGAGTTCCTCGCCACCGGCGATCCCGAACAGTTCCAGCGTGTGGCCCGGGTCTTCTGGGGTCACGAGCTCTCCGAGGTGCGCGCGACCCGGGCCGAGCCCGCGGGGGGCGGTTCGTGGAGCTGACGATCCTGGGAACCTCGGGAACGTGGCCTCCCGCGGGCGGCGCCACGGCCGGCTACCTCGTGAGCCAGGACGGGACCCATCTGTGGGTGGATGCGGGGACCGGAACGTTCGCGAACCTCCAGGAGCACATCGCGATCTCGGAGATGAGCGCGATCCTCATCACGCACGGGCACCCGGATCACTTCGTGGACATGCTCCCGTGCTTTTACGCCCGCTATTACGGCGGGCTCGGACCGCCGAGCCTGCCCTTCTTCTCGCCGAAAGGGTTCGTTGACATGGCTGCGCTCCTCGTGTCGGAGGACGGCCGCGACGTGATGCGCCACGCCTACGCCTTCACGACGGTGCATCCCGGCGATGTCTTCGACATTGGACCGTTCCACGTGAAGGCATTCGAGATGGCGCACATCGGCGTCGAGTCGCTCGGGTTTCGGATCGAGGCCGACGGCGCGGTGCTGGCGTACACCGGTGACACCGGCCCCTCGGCAGAGGTGGTGGAGATGGCGCGGGACGCCGACGTCTTCCTCGCCGAGGCCACGTATCAGGACCACATGAAGCTGCTTCCGTTCCACATGAGCGCCACGCAGGCGGCGGAGCACGCGACCCAGGCGCACGTCGGCAAGCTCCTGCTGACCCACATCCTGCCGGGCGCCGATCGTGAGCTGTCTCGGCGCGAGGCCGTCGCCGCCTTCGACGGAGAGGTCGATGTCGTCGTGGAAGGCCAGAAGATCAAGGTCGGGGGATGACGCCGACCCGATGACGAGGCCCGACGGCCGCGCCCCGGACGCCCTGCGGCCGGTCTCCTGGGAGCTCGGCTTCCAGGAGTGGGCCGCCGGATCGGTGCTGTTCTCGATGGGCCGCACGCGCATCCTCGTGGCCGCCACCGTGGCCGAGGAGGCGCCGCGGTGGCTGCGAGGGACCGGCGGCGGTTGGGTGACCGGGGAGTACTCGATGCTCCCAGCGGCCACCCTCGAGCGGTCCGCGCGCGAGGTGAACCGGGGCCGGCCCGGCGGCCGCACGCAGGAGATCCAGCGGCTGATCGGCCGGAGCCTTCGCAACGTGACCGACCTGTCGCGGCTGGGTGAGCGCACGATCACGGTCGACTGCGACGTGCTCCAGGCCGACGCCGGGACGAGGACCGCCTCGATCACCGGCGGGTACGTGGCTCTGGCGCTCGCCCTCCGTGATCTGGCGGCGCAGGGCACGGTGCCCGACGATCTGTTGGGTGACAGCGTCGCAGCGGTCAGCGTCGGGATCGTCGGCGGCGAGGCTCGCTTGGATCTGTGTTACGAGGAGGACGCCGGCGCCGATGTCGACTTCAACGTGGTGATGACCGGCTCGGGTGAGTTCGTCGAGGTGCAGGGGACGGCCGAGGGAACGCCGTTCTCCCGCGGCGACCTCGAGGCCCTGCTCGATCTGGCGGGCGCCGGGATCGGGGAGCTCACGAAGATCCAAGACGAGGCTCTCGGCTCGTAGTGGTCTTCCCCGCTCGGATCGCGATCGCCTCCCGCAACCCGCACAAGCTCCGCGAGCTCGCCCGCATCTGCGCCGATTGGCCCGTCGAGTGGATCTCCGTCCGGGACCACCCCGAGTCGACGTCGTTCCCGGACGTCGAGGAGACCGGGGACACCTACCTGGAGAATGCGCTCTTGAAGGCGCGAGCGGTGGCCGCGGCCCTCGGCGTGCCGGCGATCGCCGACGACTCCGGGATCGAGGTCGACGCGTTGGGTGGCAAGCCGGGACCGCGCAGCGCCCGCTACGCCGGAGAGGGAGCGGGCGACGAGCAGAACCTCGTCGCCCTGATGCGGGCGGTCGCCGGCATCCCGGGCGGCGGGCGGACGGCACGCTATCGGTGCGTCGCCGCGATCGCGTGGCCCGACGGATCGGAACGCCACGCCGAGGCGGTCTGCGAGGGAACGCTGGTGGGCAAGCGCCGGGGGAGGGCGGGCTTCGGCTACGACCCGATCTTCGTCCCCGCCGGCTGGGACCAGACGATGGCGGAGCTCACCGACGAGCAGAAGGATCGCATCAGCCACCGGGGTCGGGCGTTCCGCGCCCTAAGGGCCGAGCTCGCCGGGGATCGATCGGCGGCGTTCCGGCCTCCCTCGTGACGCCTACCCCTCTCAAGGTAGGAGTCCCCCGGGCCGAGGATTCAACGGTGAGCCAGGAGGCGTTGCGCAACGGCCTGGATCCGCGCGTCGTTCGCCGGACCCGAGGATTCTTCGACAGCAAGTCGACGCTGCTCGTCGCCGTCCTGGGGACGACGTTCATCGCCCTCGTGGCCGTGCTCGACTACCTGAGCGGGCCGCGCCTGTCCCTGGCGCTGCTCTATCTGATGCCGATCGGTCTCGTCACCTGGAACCTCGGCAGGCGATGGGGAGCGTGCGCCGTGGTCCTCGCGACCGTGGCCGGGATGGCCTCCGACGTCGCCGCGACCCCGGCGATCAGCCAGACCGACCCCGTCCCGTACTGGAACGCCCTCGTGCGCTTCGCGGTCTACCTGGCGTTCACGATGCTGCTGGACGCTCTGAACGCCATCATCACCGCGCAGTGGGAGCGGGTGGAGCAGGAGTCCGAGGTCTCGAGCGACCTGCGCGAGCTGAACGACGTCAAGGACACGCTGCTCCACGCCGTCTCCCACGACCTGAAAAACCCGCTTGCCGGCATCCTCGGCGCGATGCAGACGATCCGGCGCGACCACGAGCTGCACCTCACCGACAGTGAGCGCGAGAGCCTGTACGACGTCGTCGAGCAGAGCGGCAAGAAGATGAACCGGCTGGTCGACGACCTCCTCGACCTCGATCGCATCGATCGCGGCAAGCTGCAGCCGAACCGCCGCCCGACGGACGTCGGCGAGCTCGCCCGGCACGTCGCGAGAGAATGTCCCGACCTCGAGGCGCACCCGATCCGCATCGAGGCTGACCCCGTACGTGTCGACGTCGACCCCTCGAAGGTCGAGCGCGTCATCGAGAACCTGCTCGTGAACGCCTCACGCCATACGCCGGCCGGCACGCCGGTCCACGTCCGGGTGCAGTCTCGCTCGAACGGAGTCGTGCTGATCGTCGAGGACGAGGGTCAAGGCGTGCCCGATGACCTGAAGGAAGTGTTGTTCGAGCCGTTCTGGCAGGGGAAGGACTCGAAGGGCCGAGGGATGGGGATCGGGCTCTCACTGGTTCAACGCTTCGCCCAGCTTCACGGCGGAACGGCGCACGTCGAGGACCGCGAGGGCGGCGGCGCCAGGTTCGTGATCACGCTGCCGGGCGCGGTCGTCGTGACGCCGGTCGAGGACAGGCCCGCCGCCGAAGCGGCCCAGCTCCACGCCGTCTGAGCACCGACCGCGCCGACTCTAGGGCCGCGAGTGCACCGGGTTGGGCATCGGGCTTTCCACGCCGCGCGCGCTCGCCCACAGGATCCGGTTCATCAGATCCATCGGGATGCGGTCGGGCTCGGAGAAGTCGATCGAGGCCGATTCGGCGGACATCGGCGCGTTCGGGCCGTTCGTCGCCGTCAGCGACACCGAGGGGTCGACCGCCGTGTAGGGACGCAGGTTCGGCGTCGAGCGGAACGCCGCATACATCGGGGTGGCCGCCGCGTCGAACTGACTCATCGGCTGGAGCCCGAGGATCAGCTCCATGGTCCGCAGGACGGAGACGGACGAGTAGAACGACGAGTCGATCGTTCCCGACTGCGTATACGGGCTGATCGCGAACGCGGTCGAACGGTGGGCGTCCACGTGGTCGGGGCCGTCCTGCGCGTCGTCCTCCACGGCGAAGATGGCCGTGTTCGGCCAGAAGGCCGAGTGCGAGACGGCCTCGACGAGCCGGCCGAGTGCGAGGTCGTTGTCCGCGACGTACGCCGACGGCTTCCGCGCGTACTGGGTGGTCGCGTACGTGTGATCGCTCGGCAGGTACACGAACTGCATCGTCGGCATGGAGCCCCGCTGCTCGTACCCCTGGAACACCTGGAGCCACCGATCCATCCGAACCTGATCGGGCAGCAGCAGGTCCCACCCCGGGTACGTCAGATCGGTGCGACCGGCCAGGTTCGGCATCGACGCGGGCACGTTGACCGGGTTGTCCATGAAGAACCCGAAGTTCTCGTAGGAGATCCCGGCTCGGGCCAGGGCGTCCCACAGGTATCCACTCGTCGCGCCGTCGCCGGGGATGCCGGCGGTCTCGTTGTTGTCGAACCCACCGAAATCCCAGACCGGACGCCCGTATCCGTTGTAGTCGAGCGGCCAGTTCTTCTGGATGTAGGAGTTCGCGTTGGCGCCGTTCGTCCACGACCACCCGTCGGCCGAGACCTCGGCGTCGGCGTAAAAGTTGTCGAACGTGACGAAGCGGCGCGCGAGCTCGTGCTGGTTGGGCGTGACGTCCTGGCCGTAGATCGCGAGCGACGGATCGCCGTTGCCCTTGCCCAGATCGCCGAGCACCTGGTCGTACGTCCGGTTCTCCTTCAGCACGAAGATCACGTGTTTGATCGGCGAGGGATCTCCCGGCCTCTGAGGGATCACGTTGCCGCTCGGAACGGTCGGGCGTGTGTCGAACAGGTCGTTCGCCCGAACGCGCGCCGTGTCGCTCGCCAGCGCCGTGGCGGTGGGGACCGGGATCGTCGACAGCGTGCCGTGCAGGAGCGTCGGCCAGTAGACCGTGGGATCCGTGGCGGGCCCGATGCCGAGGCCCTTCATGTTGATCGCGAAGATCGTCCGTCCCGCGGGATCCAGCGCGACCCCGCTCGGATACCAGGCCGTCGGGATGAGGCCGATCACCCGGTCGCCGCCCGTCGTCCCGGGCGCCAGGCGGATCACCGCCAGGTCGTTGTCTCCCGCGTTCGCGACGTACAGTGTGGAGCCGTCCGGGCTCACGGTGAGCGCGTTCGGGCTACTTCCGACCGGGGCCCCGGCATAGGGCCGCAGCCCGATCGTTCGAAGGACCGCCCCCGTCCCGCCGTTCAGAACGCTCACCGAATCCGAATCCGTGTTCGCGACGTAGAGCTCGTTCGCACTCGGGTTCGCGACGATCGCACTGGGGTGTGTCCACACTCGGGTGGTTCGGACGATGCGGCCGGTCGCGGTGCTCACGATCGTGACGGTCTGCCCGCCCCAGTTCGTCACGAAGGCGAGTGACCCACTCGGCGAAAGGGCGACGCCGAACGGGAGGTGTCCGACCGCGACGGTGCGCTCGACCGATCCCTTCGCCGGGTCGACCACGTAGAGGGAATCGTTCATGTTGCCGGCGACGTACAGCCGGCCGGCCCTGGCGTCGACCGCGATCCCGGCCGGGTACGCCCCGGCGTTGCCGAGGTTGGAGGTCAGCGCGATGCGCTTCCCCTCGCTGACCGTCTGCCCCGTGATCGTGTAGGTGTGCAGCGAACTGCCGACGCCGTCGGACGCCCACGCGCGAGAGCCGTCGGGTGAGAACGCGAGCCCCGCGTAATAGCCGTGGGCATGCCCGTTGGAGATGTTCCACGGGCCACCGGTCGCCTTGCCCCCCGGTGCCTTGATCTTCTGCAGGACAGCGCCGGTCGACGGGTCGATCGCGAGCAGAGCGTGGTCGCTGTAGCCGCCGTCGGCCACGAGGACCAGGTTCCCACGTGGGCTCGCCGCGACGGCCAGGGGGCCGGGACCGAGCTGCGTCTGGCGTCCAACCGGGGTGACACGCCAGCCCTCCGGCGTGACGGCCGTGCCATCGGGTTGGGGTCCGGGGGCGAGGCCCGCGGTCGCGGCGACGACCGCGGACGTGGCCAGACACAGGCCGACCGCGATCGAACCGACGAGCAGTCGACGGGTTGTCGAGCGGGGGGCGCGACGACGGGGGGACATTCCGGCACTCTCCTCGAGACGTCGGGTGGTGGCGTTGACTCCCAGGGGGCAAGCCTAGCCGGGCCGGGCAGCGAACCGATAGTCCCGCGCTATGCCGTTGCTTCCGGTTCGTGCTCCGCGGTGAGCGGCGCGCCGTCGTTCGCGGAGATCACGACCGCATCGACCGGGTTCCCCTTCAGCGAGAGGTGGCGTCGCTCCCGTCGATCGGCGTCCAGGTTCGCGATCCGGGCGGCGGACTCCGTCACGAGGATCTCGCCCACGCCGGCCTGCGCCGCGAGGTGGGCGGTCACGTTGATGGGGTCCCCCAGGCGGTGAACTCGCTCGCTTCACCCCTCGACACGAGGCCGACGAAGGCAACCCCCGTGTGCACCGCCGCGCCGAGCGGGACCCACGGACCGTCCGGACCGCCGTGACCGGTCGCCCGCATGAGCTCCTCCGCCGCCTCGATCGCCCGGCGGGCGTGCTCGGGCCCAGCCATGAAGGGCAGGAAGAAGCCGACCACCTCGTCGCCCACGATCTTGTCCAGCAGGGCCTCGTGCCGGAACAGGACTTCGGTCGCCGTCGTGTAGAAGCGCTTCATCAGGTGCGTGAACTCCCACGTGCTCAGCCGCCTCGCCAGCTCGCTCGACCCGCGGACGTCGGCGAACAGGAACGAGATGTCGACCTCCGCGCCACTCACGTCGTACGTCGCCAGCGCGACCAGGCAGCGCGTGCAGATGTTGGGGTTCTTCTCCCACGGCGTGAACCCGAAGCGGCGCATGAGCAGGGCCCCCGGGGCTCCGAACGGGACGCTGCAGAGCTTGCACCTCGGACCCGAGGGCAGGCGCCCGAACGTCCGGCGCCCGCGGTCGCACGCGGGATGGGAGCCCGTGAGATACGCCCGCCACTCCTCCTCGGGCGTATCGAACTTCGACATCGCAGCCACCTGACGTGCTCGGGGTCGTGATCGTCGCCTTGACAGGGGCGCCGGCCCGGGCGAGTCTCGCCACACGGCGATCGTACATCGGCTGCTGGGCCTACGGCGCGGAGAGGGCGGGAGCATCGGCCTCGCCGTCTCGGTGGCCTTCTTCTCGTCGGGCGGGCTCCTCATCGCGCAGAGCGGCACCGACGCGTTGTTCTTCGCCCACTCCGGTGTCGAGCAACTGCCCGTGATGTACCTGCTCCTGGGAAGCGGGATGTTCATCGTGTTCCTCGGCGTCGGCGCACTGCTCGGCCGATTCGGTCGCCGCCGAGCCTTCGTCGTGATCCCGATCGCGATCGGCGCGTGTGCGATCGCCGGACGCCTCGCCCTGGCGAGCGGTCTCGCCTGGGCCTACCCCGGGCTCTGGCTCTTGCGCGGGGCGTCGGAGTTCCTCCTCGGGCTGACGGTGTGGGGACTCGCCGGCGCCGTCACGGACACGCGGCAGGCGAAACGCTTCTTCCCACTGATCGGGGGCGGCGCCGTGCTCGGGCAGGTGGTGGGCGGCTTCGCCACGAAGCCGCTGGCAGCCGCGATCGGCGCCGAGAACCTC
>JALYLM010000127.1 GCA_030774235.1 Actinomycetota bacterium | reverse complement strand
GGTTCCGGGGGGAGGGATCGAACCTCCATCTCAGGCTCCAAAGGCCCGCGTCTTACCGTTAGACCACCCCGGACGGTGGCGAGCGGCGAGTCCCGCCCACGCGGGGATTATCCCGCGGCGGCGTCGCGGGAGGCCGGCGCCGACACGACGATCGAACCGGGAACCGCGTCCGCGAGCCGGTCGGCGAGCGCAGGATCCGTGGCGAGAGCCGCCACGGTCGGACCGCTGCCGCTCATGACCGCGCCGAGCGCACCGGCCCGAAGGAACGCCGACACCGTCGCGGAGACCTCCGGATGCCGACGAGCCACCGGCGTCTGCAGATCGTCGAACAACGCGTCGCCGAGTACGGGAGCGTTGCCCGTCTCCGCCGCGGCGATCAGTGCTCCGGGGTCGGGGCCGGTGACGCCGTCCTCGTCCCACCATCCATAGGCCCGCGATGCGAGGACCTGGAAGGGTTGCGGCGCGAGCACCCACGTCGTGGCCGCCACGTGGACCGGGTCCACTCGCTCGCCCCGACCCGACACGAATACGGCGTCATCGGCGAGCAGCCCCGGAACGTCGGATCCGACACGAACCCCGACCCGCGCGAGGCCGGCGTCATCCAGACCGCATCCCCACAGGTCGTTCAGGGCGCGCAGCGTCGCGGCTGCGTCAGCGCTTCCGCCGCCCAGCCCCGCCGCCACCGGGATCCGCTTGTCGACCCGGATCTCGGCCCCGGCTCCCGCGAGACCGGCGGCGTCCGCGATCGCCCTCGCCGCGAGAAGTACGAGGTTCTCGGCGGTCGTCGCCGCGAGCGCCGAGGCGTGATCTCCGGTCACCTCGATCGAGAGTCTCTCGGCCGGGCGCACGACGATGAGGTCGTGCAGCGACACCGGCAGCAGGAGCGACTCGATGTCGTGGAACCCGTCCGCGCGCCGTCCCAGGATGCGAAGGAACGCGTTGATCTTCGCGTGGGCGCGGATCGCGATCTCGGTCCCCGTCACGGGGGCATCGCCTCCGCGATCGCTGCGAGCTCGCCCAGACCCAGTTGCTCGGCTCGGGCGTCGCGCCCAACCCCGGACCGATCGAGCAGCGCCACGGCCTCGTCGGCGCCGAGTCCCAGACGGCGCAACGCGTTGCGCATCGTTTTGCGCCGCTCGGCGAACCCGGCGTCGACGACACGCCACAGGCGAGCCGGGTCCACCGCGACCGGAGGGATGTCCAATCGATCCAGCCGGACTACGACGGACTCCACGGCGGGCGCCGGCCAAAAGACACGAGCGGGAACCCGTCGGACGACGACCGGCACCGCCCGGTAGGCGATCCGGACGCTCACCGCGCCGTAGTGCTCGGCCCCCGGACCGGCGGCCAGCCTCTCGCCGACCTCGCGCTGAACCATGACGACGAACCGCCTCACGGTCGGCGCCCGCTCCAGCATGTCGAGCACGAGAGGAACGGCGATGTTGTAGGGGAGGTTCCCGCACGCGACCCACGCGCCGGGCCCGAGCTCGCGGGACCAGTCGGTCTTCATCGCGTCGGCATTGCGCAGTCTGACATTCGCGAGCCCCGCCACGGACTCCTCCAACGCAGCGACGAGGCGGGCGTCGAACTCGATCGCCAGCACGCGCGCGCCCGTCGCCGCGAGCGCCACCGTCAGCGAACCGAGCCCGGCGCCGATCTCGACCACCCGGTCGGCGGGCCCGAGCTCCGCATCGGACGCGATCGCCCTCGCGAGGTTGGGGTCGATCAGGAAGTGCTGACCGAGCGATCGCTTCGGCCGGATGCCGTGACGCGCGGCGAGGTCCCTAACGGCGGCGGCGCCGAGCCCGCCCGCCGCGCCGGCGGCCGAGCCCTTCGGACCGTCACCAGTCGAGGCGGACGTCGAGGACCCCCCGCCCGAGGGGCGAGAGGACTTGGAAGGCCTCCGGGGAGAGGTCGATGATCCTGCCCGGCGCGAACGGTCCACGGTCGTTGATTACCACGACCACGCTCCTGCCGGTCGCCAGGTCCGTCACGGTGACGTGTGTACCGAACGGAAGCCACGGGTGAGCGGCGGTCAGACCGGACCAGGGCGGGTCGTACCAGGTCGCCTGCCCCGACTCCGTCCCCGTCCCGAGCCAGCCCCCACCCGCGGATACGACGCCGGCGAGCCTGATCTCATCGACGGGAGCCCGCTGCACCTCGCGCGCGCGGGCTCTCAGCATCACCTTGCCGTCCATCCGCAGAACCCGGCGCGTGAGGGTGGCGTACCCGACGGCACCGGGCCGAAGCACCTCCACGGCACCCGGCGCGAGCGACCCGCTGAACGTGGTGTGGATCGAGAATGGAATCGTGACCCGCCGTCGCCGTGTCGCGGCGTGAACTCGATCGAAGCGGACCCACTCTCCCCCCGAGAGGGGGGCCTGGAGCGATGGATAGACGCGATCGTTGGCGTCGGTTCGGATCCCCATGGCCGAGAGGAGTTCCCCGGCCGTGGTCGCGTTGGTCAGGACGTCGTGCACCTTCCCAGACACGACGACCCGCGCGAACACGACCGGGGAGAGTCCGACGCTTTGGGCGGAGCCCAACGGCTCGACGAGTCCGGCCGCGCGCGATGCGTCGAGCCCGCTCGCCCCATCCACCACCCAGGCCCCCACACCTGCGGCGGCCCGGCTCGCAGTGGTTCCCGGCGCACCCGGCGCCGGGCTCACCACCACGGTCATGCCGTCGGCCAGCTGGGTGGTCGGCGGCGGTTCCACCCGGATGCTCGACGTGAGCTCGATGCCTTCGCCCACGAGCAGCTGGCGGACGTCCGACGACGACGTCGCGATGGCCTCCGGGCGGCCGTCCACGACGAGCGTCACGTGCTTCTCGACGGCGAGGCGGACCGCGCCGGCGGCGAGCAGCAAGACAAGCGTCGCTGCCGCTCCACGAATCACTCGACGGGTCCGCAGCCTGCGGAGCCGAGTCGCGCGTACGGTCAACCTTCCTCCAGATCTTCGAGGAAGGCTTCGCAGGGAAGCGGCTTGACCGGACCGAAGCCTTCAAGCGCACGGGGACCGACCCTACCAAACCCTCAACCCTCACTGCAATCTTGAGAGACGAACGTGCGTTCGGGAGGTTTTCCACTATCGGAGCCCGGCGAAGAGTGTCCTCGCGTTCTCACTCGTCGCCGAGACGACGTCGTCGAACGACGTTCCGCGCGCCCTCGCGACCGCATCGATCGTCGCGATCACGTTCGCCGGTTCGTTGTCGCTCCCACGGAACCGCTGAGGGGCGAGGAACGGCGAGTCGGTCTCGACGACGATGCGCTCGAGGCCCACCGCGCTCGCGGCCCGGCGCAGGTGCTCGTTCTTCGGATACGTGATGTTGCCGGCGAAACTGATCCAGTAGCCGCGCGCGGCGCACTCGCGCGCGATCTCGGCATCGCCGCTGAAGCAATGGATCACGACCCGTTCGGCCGAACCCTCATCCAGGACTCGAAGGACCTCGGCCCACGCATCCCGGACGTGGACGACCATCGGCTTGCCGCACTCGTTCGACAGCGCGATGTGGGCGCGCAGGCAGCGGACCTGGTCGTCCCGCGGTGAGCGCATGCGGAAGAAGTCCAACCCGCACTCCCCCACGGCGAGCACGAGCGGGTCGCTCAACAGCTCCTCGATCCGGGCTCCCTCACGCACATCGAAGTCGGCGGCATCGTGCGGGTGCATCCCGGCCGTCGCGAAGACTCCCTCGAGCGATTCCGCGAGCTCCAGCGCCAGGGCGCTCGTCTCGGGGTCGACACCGACGCAGATGATCCGATCGACCCCCGACGCCCGGGCGGCCTCGACCACATCTGCAGGGTCGCGGTCGATCAGGAACAGGTGGCAGTGGGTATCCACCGCTCCCGTCTTCACCGGGACTTCAGGCTTCGAGTCCGCCATGGGCGCGGAGCATACGCGCCTCTCCACATGCGGTCGAGGGGGGGAGCTTCACGTGAAACACGATCCGTGGAAGTCTCATGGCGAAGTTGGGGGAGGGCCTTTTTCCACCGCTCGGCTACTCGGCCTCGAGGCGGGGGAACAAGCTGGCGCCCTTCGTCGTCGCGGTGCCGGGTGCCAGCAGACCCCAGGCTCCCGCGCCGGGGAGATGCTGCCGCCCGAGGGGTTCGGCGATCCCGAGCTGCTCCCACAGCCGCAGCGCGGCGGCCGGCATGATCGGGTGGATCGCGATCGCCAAGATCCGGAGGGTCTCGGTCGCGGCGTAGAGGATGGAACCGAGCTCGGCGCGTCGTTCTTCGTCCTTCGCCAGCTTCCACGGCTGCTGTTCGACCAAGTAGTGGTTGGCGCGCGCGACGATCTCCCACACGGCCGCGAGTGCCGGTTGCAAGCGCACGCTCAACATGTGCTCGTCGTAGCGTGCGAGCGCGGCGGCAGCCACGGCCGGGAGGTCCGACTCGCAGCCGGGGACCGCGGCGGGCGGAACCGCTCCGTCGAAGGAGGACGAGAGCATGGCCAGGACCCGCGATGCGAGGTTGCCCAGGCCGTTCGCGAGATCGGCGTTGTGGCGCTGGACCATCGACTCCCACGAGAAGCTTCCGTCTTGTCCGAACGAGATCTCCCGCATGAAGTAGTAGCGGTACGAGTCGACCCCGAAGTGATCGATCAACTCGAACGGGTGGATCCCGGTCAGCTTCGTCTTCGACATCTTCTCCCCGCCGACCAGCAGGTAGCCGTGCACCCAGACCTGGTTCGCCGGCTCGACGTCCGCGGCCATGAGCATCGCCGGCCAGTAGATCGCGTGCTGGCGCAGGATGTCCTTCGCCATCAGGTGGATGTTCGCCGGCCACACTCGGGCGAAGCGGTCTGGATCGTCGGCGTAGCCGGCGGCGGTGATGTAGTTCGTGAGCGCGTCGAACCACACGTAGCAGACGTGGCGGGGGTCCCACGGTAGTGGGATGCCCCAGTCGAACGAGGTGCGGGAGATCGAGAAGTCCTGGAGCCCCCCTCTGAGGAGGGACAGAACCTCGTTCCGGCGGGCCTCGGGCGCGACGGCCGATGGCGTGCGCTCGTAGTGCTCCAGCAGCCGGTCCGCGTAGGCGGACAGCCGAAAGAAGTAGTTCTCCTCGACCATCCGCTCGACGGGGCGATCGTGGATGGGGCACCGGCCGTCGACGAGCTCGTCCTCCGTGTAGTAGAGCTCGCACGACACGCAGTAGAGGCCCTCGTAGGTACCGAGGTAGATGTCCTCGCGCCCGTTGTCATGGACCGCCTGGAGGAGCTTCGTCACGGCAGCGACGTGACGTGGTTCGGTGGTCCGGATGTAGTCGTCGTTCGCGATATCGAGCCGGGCCCAGACCTCCTTCCA
This sequence comes from Actinomycetota bacterium, assembly GCA_030774235.1. Lineage (GTDB taxonomy): Bacteria > Actinomycetota > UBA4738 > UBA4738 > HRBIN12 > JALYLM01. Next base: position 3,028 of record JALYLM010000127.1, on the reverse strand, counting down.
TCGAGGAGCCATCTCGTCGACCCAGGCTCGCGGCTCCGTGCCTGCCGCCTCCGCCGCCCGCTGGAGCTTCAGGCCGTGCTCGTCGGTGCCCGTGAGGTGGAAGACGTCGTCGCCGCGCAGACGGTGGTAACGAGCGATGAAGTCGGCCGCGACGGAGGTGTACGCGTGCCCGATGTGAGGCACGTCGTTCGGGTAGTAGATCGGGGTCGTGATGTAGAAGACGTCGCGGCCCATGGTCGGGCCATGCTACTCGGCGTCCCAACACGCGGAGCGCGGACGCGTCGAGGGACAGCTAGTCTGCTACGTACTAGTGGCGGGCCGGCTCGCCCGGGGAGGCAACCAGGGCCCGGTAGATCTCGTTTGCCGGAAGCCCGTGTCGCTCCCCTACGGCACGAGCGGCGTCCCGCTTCCTCATACCGTTCGCGACCAGCCCCCGGGCCTCCTCGACACCGGACTCCGCGTCGGGCGCCCCACCCCTTCCGGCTCCGTCGATCACCACGACGACCTCTCCCTTGAGCGGGGCGTCCCCCAGTCGCGCGAGGACGTCGGAGGCTCGTCCCCGGTGGACCTCTTCGTGGAGCTTGGTCAGCTCCCTCGCCACGGCGACGCGACGGTCGCCGAACGCGACGAGCACGTCGCGCAGCAGGACCTGCACGCGCAATGGCGACTCGAAGACCACGAGCGTCCGCGGGTCGTCGCGCAGCGCCTCCAGTCGGCGCATCCGGTCTCCCCGCTTCCGGGGAAGGAAGCCCTCGAAGGAGAATCGGTCGGTCGGAAGGCCGGAGATCACGAGGGCCGCCACCGCCGCCGAGGGTCCCGGAACGACACGAACGTCGATCCCGTCCTCGGCGCACGCTCGGATCAATCGGAACCCCGGGTCGGAGATCGCCGGCATCCCGCCGTCCGTCACGAGGGCCACCGACGTCCCCGCCCGAAGTCGGACGAGCAACTCGTCGGTGCGGTCGCGCTCGTTGCCCTCGAACAGCGAGATGAGCGGCTTGTTGATCTCGAAGCCCTTGAGGAGGCGGCCGGTCCGTCGAGTGTCCTCGGCCGCGATCAGGTCGACCGCCGCGAGGGTGTCTCGCGCTCGCGGCGCGAGGTCGCCGAGGTTGCCGATCGGCGTTCCGACGAGCCACAGCGTCCCACCCATGACGCCGATGGTGGCACGATGTCGGGTCACCGACCATCGACACGACATCGGGGGACGTGAGGACGGCGGACGAGCGCAGGGACTACTCGGCGACGCCGCTGGCGCGCAAGCTCGGGATCGGGGAGGGATCGATCGTGTTCGTCGTGAACGCGCCCGACGGGTTCCGGGAAGCGCTCGCGCCGCTTCCGACCGGGATCACGCTCGCGACCCGGGCATCGAAGGGTACGGACGTCATCGTCCTCATCGCGACGCGCGGATCGGACCTGGGGCGCCGGTTCGCGACGCTGGCTCGCTGCCTGACGCCGGACGGCCGTCTGTGGGTGGCGTGGCCGAAGAAGGCCTCGGGTGTTTCGACGGACATCACGTTCGACGATGCCCAAGGGGTCGGGCTGTCCGTCGGCCTCGTCGACAACAAGAGCGCCTCGGTGACCGACGTGTTCCAGGGGCTCCAGTTCGTCTATCGCCTCGAGGACCGGAAACGCTGAGCGCGCGGATCGTCAGCCTCGAGCCCCGTTCCGCCCGGCGCGGGACCCGACGCTACGCTGGATCGGTGCCGACCCTCGTGCAGCGCCTGAACCGGCCGATCGTCGCACTCCTGGCCGTCGCGGCGATCGCGGGAGGGGTTCGGTTCTGGGCGCTCTCGCGGCCGCCGGGCATGGTCTTCGACGAGGTGTACTACCCGAAGGCCGCGTGCATCCTCATCGGATGGTCGAACAAGACCTGCCAGGTGAAGTCCTCCGATGAGCGGTACTGGCGGACCAACAAGTGGGACGTGGGCTCCTGGGTCCATCCGCCGCTGGGCAAGTGGGAGATCGCGCTCGGCATCAAGGCCTTCGGCATGCGCCCGTTCGGTTGGCGCGTCACGACCGCGCTCGCCGGGACCATCGTGGCGGTCCTCACCGCACTGATCGCCCAGTTGCTCTTCGGAAACCCACTGTGGACGTTCGTGACCGGCCTCCTGCTCGGCGTGGAGAGCCTGAACGTCGTGATGTCGCGGACCGCGTTGCTCGACACGCACCTCGAGCTGTGGGTGGTGGTTGGGTTCCTCTCACTGGTCTTGGACCGACGATGGATCGAGCGCCGGACCGTTGCCGAGCAGGAGGTCGCGTACCGGCTCGGGCCTGGCGTCGCAGACGAGCCTCCCGGGATCGAACAGCAGCCTGGAGCTCAGGAGCTGGGCCCGGAGCCCGAACCCCCTGGGCGGGTCGCATCGCCGATCTGGCGGCCGTGGCGTTTCGCCGCCGGGGTGGCCTTCGGGGCCGCGGCGGCCGTCAAGTGGTCTGGCGCCGCGGCGATCCCGGGCGCCGTGTTCCTCACCTACGCCTGGGAGACGACCCGCCGGATCCGAGACGACATCTCTCCCGGGAGGGCCTTCGTCCGGGCCTTCGCGCGCGAGTCGTTCGGCATGGCGATCGCGTTCGGCATCGTGCCCGTCGCCGTCTACATGGCGACGTGGCTTCCCTGGCTTCACCACTTCGGCTGGGACATGAGGCTGTGGTGGCAGAACCAACACGCGGCCTGGGACTACCAGCGGAGCCTGCGGGCCACGGCGTTCGATTCGAAGACGCACACGTTCACGCCGACGCACCCCTACTACTCAAGACCGTGGACGTGGCTGTTGATGCTTCGCCCGGTCAACATGTACGCGCAGTACCCCGCCGGCACCGTGCAGCAGGTCCTGGCGATCGGGAATCCGGCGGTCTTCTGGGCCAGTTTCTGGACGCTGCCGTTCACGGCGTACGCGTGGCGCCGGATGCGGGACTGGCGCGCAGGCTTCGTGCTCGTCACGACGCTCAGCCTCTATCTGCCGTGGTTCTTCGTGAGCCGGCCCCAGTTCTTCTTCTACGTGCTGCCGATCACGCCCTTCCTCGTGCTGGC
>JALYLM010000126.1 GCA_030774235.1 Actinomycetota bacterium | reverse complement strand
TCACCCGGAGCCACGCAGACACGCACGGTTCCTGAGCGGTCGCGCCGCGGTCACCCGGGCGCGACCTCGGTCAAGCGCGCAGGAGCGCCCACCCGCCGAGGATCAGGATCGACAGGAGCACCGCGATGAACACGGTCGCGTGGTACTGCGTCGGGCTTGGGCTGGGCAGGCTCGCCGGATTGCACCTCCTGCACACCGACGTTCCCCAGGCGACCCTCGTGCCACACCGCATGCATCGGTCGTAGCGATCCGTGTGGCCCTTCATCTCCCATGCCTCCTCGTGTTCATGAGCGGATCGTCGAGTCGACGACGAGGACGAGGAACAGCGCCGCCAGATACACGATCGAATACCGGAAGAGCCGTCCCGCGGAGCGCGTGTCCGCACGACGGCGGAAGTCCTCCGCCCGCACGACGAAGACGGCGCCCAGGCCGGCCGCGCTCACGACGTAGAGTGGGCCCGCCCCTCCCCAGAGCACCGGCGCCACGCTCACGATCGCCGTCCCCACCGCGTAGACGAAGGCCCGCCGCGCCGTCTCGCGGATCGAGACGACCGCGGGCAGCATCGGCACCTTCGCCCTGCGGTAGTCGTCCCGCAGCAACGTGGCCAGCGCCCAGAAGTGCGCGGGCGTCCACAGGAACACCACGAGCGCCAACGTCAGCGCGGTGGCGTCCAACGATCCGGTCGCGGCCGCCCAGCCGACCAGCGGAGGGAAGCAGCCGGCCGCGCCTCCGATCACGATGTTCTGCGTCGAACGGCGCTTGAGCCACGCCGTGTACACGAACACGTACCACACCGTCCCCGCGATCGCGAGGTCCGCCGCGACCGGGTTCGCCACGTCGCGCAGCCACAGGTACGCGGCGGCGTTCATCGCGAGCCCCATCACGACGGCGTCGTCGACCGGGACGCGCCCACCCGGGATCGGCCGGCCTCGCGTCCGCGCCATCACGAGGTCGAGGTCGCGGTCGAGCGCGCAGTTCAGCGCGTTGGCGCCTCCGGCGGCCAGGGCTCCTCCCCCCACGACGGCGAACAGGACCGTGAGCCGGACGTGCCCGCCGGCGCCCGCGAGGTACCCGCACGCGGCCGTGACCAGCAGCAGCGACACGATCCTGGGCTTCGTCAGCGCGAGGAGGTCGGCCGCGACCGACGCGGCGCGACCGCCCCGGATGCCGGTCGACACCCTCATGCGTTCGACCCCGAGCCGGCGCCGGCGTGCTCCCGCAGCAGCTGCGCGTCGATCCGCCGTCCCTCCCGCTCGTCGGCCCGCATCCAGTCGAACAGCACGAAGGCGAGCGCCGGGACGATCAGGAACATGCCGCCGGTCCACATGATCGCCCCGGCGATCCGCTGATCTGCGAGCGCGGCGCCGGCGCCCTCTGCCGCGGCGTAGGTCGGATACAGGACGTGGTCGGCGCTGAAGATCGCGAGCCCCAGGAAGGCCATCGCGGGCATCGCCAGGAAGAGATACAGGATCCGGGCCGGGTAGGAGAGGCGCGAGGGCACCGCATCGCGCCCGACGACCGGCATCCAGAACAGCAGACCGGCCGCCAGGTATCCGAGGTGCTCGCCGGCGTGCACGCCGGCGTTTCGAAGCGAGGCCTCGTACAGGCCGCTGAAGTGGGAGCCCCACATGACTCCGAAGAACAGCGCCCAGGCGACGACGGGGCTCGACACGAGCCGCGCCGGGCCGCTGTGCAGCACCGATACGAGGGGCCGGCGGCTCTCGGTGGGAAGCGAGGCGAGCGTCAGCGCGACCGGGGCGCCGAACACGAGCAGCGGCGGGGCCACCATCGCCAGCAACAGGTGCTGGACCATGTGCACCCAAAACGAGGTCGCGACCGCCGCGTCGATCGGCGACTCGAGCGCGGCGAAGATCGCGACGAGGCCTCCCAGGAACGCCCATCGGCGCGAGCGCGGGAACCCGCGCCCCCCCCGCTCCCTGCGGACGCGGCCGTCGGCGCCGACGTACAGCGCCCCGGCGGCCACGAGGCCGAGCAGGATCGCGGGCTCACCGAGCCAGTCGCCGAGCATCCTCGTCCCCCGCTCCCACCGCCGATGCCGCATCCGTGCCGGCCGGTGCCTCCCGCTCCCGCCGCTGCCGGACCGCGGTCTCGACCACCGGCAGGCGGATCTCGAACCTCGTGCCCACGCCCTCCTCGGTCTCGACGTCGACCGTCCCTCCGTGGGCGTCGACGATCGCCTTGACGATTGACAGCCCGAGGCCGAAGCCGCCGGTGTGCCGGCTCCGGCCCGGATCCGCCCGGGCGAAGCGATCGAAGATGCGATCGAGGTCGGCGGCCGGGATGCCCACGCCCGTGTCGCGAACCCCGATCGTCACGGTCCCGTCTCGGCGACGCATGGAGACTTCGATCGTGTCCCGCTCCCGCGTGTGCTTGACGGCGTTCTCGATCAGCGCGTCCAGGACGACCGCCAGCCGGTCGGCGTCGGCCAGCACGATCGCCTCGTCCCCGTTCTCCAGCTGCCACCGCCGCGGTGTCGCGGTCCACCGGCGCATCGCGTCGACGACGATCGACTCGACGTCGACCGGTTGGAGGTGGAGGAACTCGGGATCCTCCGTGCCCGCCAGCAGCAGGAGGCGATCGGCCAGGCGGCGAAGGCGCATGAGCTCGTCGGCGATGATCGCGGCGTCCTCCTCGACCGTCGGGTCGACGGCCCGCCGCTGGATCAACTCCGCGTGGCCGAGGGCGACGGTGATCGGAGTCCGGAGCTCGTGCGAGGCGTCCTGCACGAACCAACGCTCGCGCTCGAGCAGGCGCAGGTTCGCCATCGAGATCCGCTCCGTCTCCTCCATCGCGTTCAACCGGCGGCGCGCGTGCCAGACCATGGCCAGGAACATCGCCGCCATCAACGGGACCTCGGTCAGCTCGTCGAGGGGCTGGTCGCCCCACCGGACGTCCAGCCAGATGAACAGGCCCGTCCCCATCATGACGGCGGCCAGGACGGCGAGCGTGGGCTGCAGCTTCCAGACGCGGAAGCCGAACAGCAGCGTGAGGCTCACCCAGATGAAATGGAAGGGGACCGTCTCCCAGGTCGGGAAGGCGAGCATCGCGGCCAGGTTCGCCAGCGCGAAGAGGGCCCACGCGACGTCGATCCGCCGCTCTCGGTTCGGCCACTTCGGCCGCTCAGGCCGCATCGACGCGATATCCCACTCCTCGCACGGTCGTGATCGCTCGGGCGCCGAGCTTGGCGCGAAGCCGACGGACGTAGACGTCGACGACGTTGGAGCCCGGGTCGAAGTGATACCCCCAGACCGACGACAGCAACCGCTCCTTCGACACGGTCCGTCCCGCGTGCTTCATGAGCTCCCCCAGCAGGAGGAACTCGCGGTCCGCGAGCGCGATCGGCCCGCCCCCGGCGTCGGCCTCCCTGCGGATCAGGTCGAGGGAGAGCGTGCCGGCGGCCATGTGCGTCGTGCTCGATCGGGCGGCGACGCGAAGCCGGGCGCGGACGCGCGCCAGCAGCTCCTCCAGCGAGAACGGCTTCGAGATGTAGTCCTCGGCGCCACCTTCCAACGAGCTCACCTTCGATGCGGTGTCGTTCAGCGCCGACAGGATCAGGACCGGCTGTGCGGGCTTGTGCTCGAGGATCCGCCGCAGCACGGCGTGGCCGTCGAGGCCGGGCATCACGAGGTCCAGGATCACGAGGTCATAGGGCCGCGAGAGCGCCAGGTGCAGCCCCGCCTCGCCGTTCGGCGCGACGTCGACGGCCATCCCCTCCGCCTCCAGCCCCCGGCGGACGAAGTTCAGGATCCGCTCCTCGTCGTCGATCAGCAGGACGTTGCATACCGGGCCCGGCTCGTCCCCGGACCCGTCAGCAGGAACCCTCATGCCCACCCCTTCCGCCGGATACAGTAGCCAGCCCTCGCGGGGCGCGATAGAGAGGCGCGGGGTCCCCCGGTGACAGTTCTGTCATGTCGCTACAGCCCGGCCACGACGGCATCGACCACCTCGGACGTGCCCGCGGCGGGGCGATCGTCGCCCGGGTCGCGCAGGTCCCCGGTCACGTGGACGCCCTCGGCGAGGACGGCTGCGACCGCCCCCTCCAGGCGGAGGCCGGCGTCCGCCTCGCCCAGGTGGAGCAGCAGCATCGCGCCGCTCAGGATCAGGCCGACAGGGTTCGCACGGTTCGTGCCTGCCATGTCGGGCGCCGAGCCGTGCGTCGCCTCGAAGACGGCCAGCTCGCGACCGCCTGCGCCGCCGAACTGGGCGCCCGGTGCCACCCCCACGCCGCCGATGAGCCCGGCGCCGAGTTGCGACGCGATGTCGCCGTAGAGGTTCGGCAGCACGACGACGTCGAAGCGCTCGGGCGCCTGGATCAGCTGCATCGTCAGGGCGTCGATGATGCGGTCCTCGAACGCGATGTCCGGGTTCTTCGCCGCGACGCGCCTCGCCACCTCCAGGAACAGCCCGTCGGAGAACTTCATGATGTTGGCCTTGTGGCTCGCCGTGACCTTCTGCCGGCCGTGGGCCTTCGCGTAGGCGAACGCGCGACGCACGATCCGCTCGCTGCCGCGCTCGCTGATCGTCTTGATCGAGATGCCGCTGTCCTCGCGGATCGAGCGGCCGGCCCGCTCCTGGATGAACGCGATGAGCTCCTTCGTGGCGGCGGCGCCCTGTTCGAATTCGATGCCCGTGTACATGCCCTCGGTGTTCTCCCGGACGACCACGAGGTCCACCCGTTCGTAGGCGCTCGGGATCCCGGGGTACAGGCGGCACGGCCGGATGCAGGCGTAGAGGTCGAGCGCTTGGCGGAGCTCGACGTTGATGCTGCGGACCCCGGCTCCGACGGGCGTGGCGACCGGGCCCTTCAGCGCCACGCCGGTCTCGCGGATCGCCTCGAGCGTGGCCGGCGGCAGCGAGGTTCCCTCGCGCGCGAGCGCAGCCTGCCCGAGCTCCCGCACCTCCCATGCGATGTCCACGCCCGTAGCCCCGATCGCACGGCGGGCGGCCAGGGCGACCTCGGGGCCGATCCCGTCGCCGGGGATCAGCGTGACGCGATGCGACAACGAACCTCCTCGCGGGACCGCAGGTCACGGACGCCGGATGGTCCGTGCCACCGACGGGGACTATCCTTGCAAGGAAGCGCGCGCCCCGACCACCCGCGGTGGCGCCCGACCTGTCGGCCCGGCTATGATTTGAACGGCCGTTCAAGCGCGGACGGGTCGCCGCCGCAACGATCTCGAAAGAGGGAACGCGTGACCGAGAAAGGGCTCCGGGAGGTCATCGCCGGCCAGACCAAGGTGTCGGACATCGACGGCGCCGAAGGCCGGCTGTGGTACGCGGGGTGCGACATCGGGGACCTCGCCCGCAATGCCACGTTCGAAGAGGTCGTGTACCTCCTGCACCACACGCGGCTGCCGAACCGGGACGAGCTCGACGAGCTGAACGAGTTCCTCGTGAACGAGCGGGAGCTCTCGCCGTTCCTGTTGCACCTGATGCCCGACCTCGCCCAGCAGACCTCCCCCATGTCGATGCTGCGCACGGCGGTCTCGGCCGCCTCGGCCTACGACCCCGACGGCTGGGACGAGTCGCCGGATGCCCAGTACCGCAAGGCGCTTCGCCTCATCGCGAAGACGCCGACCCTGATCGCGACCTACCATCGCCTGCGCACCGGCCAGGAGGTCGTTCCGCCGAACCCGAAGCTGCCGCACGCGGCGAACTTCCTGTGGATGCTGCTGGGCGATGAGCCCGACATCGACGACGCCGCGGCCCTCGACACCACGTTCATCCTGTACGCCGACCACACCATGAACGCGTCCACGTTCACGGCGCGCATCATCGCCAGCACGCTCGCGGACATGTTCAGCGCGATCACCGGCGCCATCGCGGCGTTGAAG
>JALYLM010000125.1 GCA_030774235.1 Actinomycetota bacterium | reverse complement strand
CCCAGCTGCGGCGCGTCCTCGTCCGACCACCCGTCGACGAGGACCTGGGCGCTTGGGCGAGATACGGGTGGCGATCCCGGCCCGACCCGGCCCGCGCCGCCGACGAGCACGCGGCCTTCCGCGACCTGCTCGCGGCCGCCGGCGCCGAGGTCGTGGTCGGCGCGTCACCCGTGCCGGGCGACCCCGACGCGATCTACGCGTACGACCCCACGCTCCTGACCGACCTCGGGGCGATCCTGCTGCGCCCCGGCAAACCCGGGCGTCGCGACGAGCCCGTCGCGTTCGCGAAGGATCTGGCCGCCTCCGGGATCGTGGTCTTCGGCGAGCTCACGGAGCCGGCGGCGGCGGAGGGCGGCGACCTCCTCTGGCTCGACGCGACCACCCTGCTGGCGGGTCGCGGCTACCGGACGGACGACACCGGCATCTGCCAGCTCCGAGACCTGCTCACCCCCGCCGGGGTCGAGGTGATCGCCTTCGACCTCCCCCACCAGCGGGGGCCGGCCGAATGCCTGCACCTGATGTCGTTCATCTCGCCGCTCGATCGAGACCTCGTCGTCGCGTATCCGCCCCTGATGCCGGTGCGTCTGTACGAGCTCTTGAAAGACCGCGGCATCGAGCTGGTGGAGGTGACCGACGAGGAGTTCGGATCGATGGGCCCGAACGTCCTGGCGCTGGCGCCGCGAGTGGCGCTCGCTCTGGACGGGAACCCCGAGACCCGCCGCCGGATGGAGGCCGCGGGTGTGGACGTCCGGACCTACGTGGGCGAAGAGATCAGCCACAAGGGCGACGGCGGTCCGACCTGCCTGACCCGTCCGCTCGAACGGGGCTGAGGAAGACCTCGACCGATCCTGGTCGGCCCGTTCGGTGGCTGCTACAACTCTTCGAGATGTCTCCAGGCTGGTACCACTTCTGGGTGCTGCTGCACCTGCTGGGTGTGGGGGCGTTCCTGATATCTCACGGTGGGTCGATGTTCGTGCTGTTTCGGATCCGCACACTCGGGGGCGACCGGGACAGGATCGCCGACCTGCTGGCGTTTTCGGGAGAGACCGTGCGACCGATGTACATCTCGCTGGGCGTCCTGATCGTGGCCGGGGTGGTCGCCGGGCTCGGCGGGAAGTGGTTCCACTACTGGTGGATCTGGGCCGCGATCGGTGTCCTCGTCGTGACCACCGCCCTGATGACCGTCACGGCACGACCCTACGTCCAGCGCGTGAAGGCGGCGTGTGCGGTGCGGCCTTCCGGCGTCCCGCGCGCCTCCGACGAGGAACTGGCCGAGCTGCTCGCCGGTCCGACCCCGGCGATCGTGAGCGCGATCGGGTTCCTTGGCCTGCTCGTCATCTTCTATCTGATGATCTACAAGCCGGGCTTCTGACCAGGGTCGGCGAAGCCCGAGGGACCGTCCGGGGTCAGGCCGGGGGAAGCGCGCGAGCGGCGGGTCCGTTGACGACCTCGCCGGTCGGGCCGAACTTCGATCCGTGGCAGGGACACTCGAAGAGGCGAGTCGCGGCGTTCCAGGCCACGGTGCAGCCCAGGTGGGTGCAGCGTGCCGACATCAGGTGCATCTCGCCGGCCGGGTCGAGGTAGGCAGCAAGCTTCTCGCCGGCCTGGACGATGATGCCGCCGTCGCCGGGCGAAAGCTCGGAGGTGACCTGCGTCACGGTCCGCGCGATCAGCACGTCGCGATCGGCTCGGTCCACGACCTCTTCCGGAACGGAGCTGAGGAAGAATCGCTTGGCGCCCGTCATCCCCTTGTTGCCGACGACCACCAGATCGGAGTACGTCTCGGCAGCGACGGCGAGGATGCTGTCGGCAGGATCGCCCCTGGTGACGACGACGTCCGTGGGCACGTCGCCCGCGTAGATCGCCATGGTGTCGTCGGTGATCAGCTTGCCGGTCACCGGATGTCCGACGAAGACGAGCGTGACGGGAAGCTCGAGCGACTCCGCCAGGTCGTAGCCCTTTCGTGCAGCGCGGTCGGCGGTGGCGGATCCGTCCGTCGCGATCAGCAACCGGTGGTACGGGACGTCGCCGTCGGCGCGGTGGGTGCGTTCGCTCACGATCAGCACGTCGCGCGGCCCGCGGTGCGACAGTCGCTGCGCCACGATCCCGAGCTCGTGAGACTGTCCCCTTCCGCCGCTCACGACCACGAGGCCCACGTCGCGGGCCTCCGCGACCTCAATGAGGATGTCGGCGGGACGGCCCCCTCGCAGCTCCGGAGTGACGCGGCGCACCCCCGCGGCCGTGGCCGCCTCCGCCGCGCGGTCGAGCACGGCCTGCGCACCCTCGGGCCGCTCGTACGAGTACACGATCACGAGCTCGGCCGAGCCAGCTCTCGCCAGGGCGGCCGCGATCGCGCCCGCCCCGGCCGCGCGCGAGGAGCCGTCGGTGCCGAACAGGATCCGCTTGTATGCCACCGGACCTCCACGCTGCCGGGGCGCGCCACGCTACCACCGGCCCGCTAGCCTGAGGTCGATGGGCGAGCGTGTGTTCAACTTTTCCGCGGGGCCGGCGACGCTGCCCCTTCCCGTGTTGGAGGAGGCCCAGGCGACGATGGTCTCGCTGCCCGACATCGGCGCGTCGCCCCTGGAGCTCTCGCACCGAAGTCCGTGGTTCGAAGGCGTCATCGAAGAGGCCGCGGAGAACCTGCGAGGGCTGCTCGCGATCCCGGACGGCTTCCACATCGTCTTCTGCCAAGGCGGTGCGACCCAGCAGTTCTCGATGGTCGCGATGAACCTCCAGCAAGCAAGCGGGCGGGCGGCGGAGTACGTCGTGACCGGGAGCTGGGGCGAGAGGGCCGCGGGCGAGGCGATGACGCTGGGGCCGGCTCGCGTGGCGTGGAGCGGGAAGGACGACGGCTATGTCCGCACTCCAGACGCCGGCGAGCTGCACGAGTCCGTGACCGCGGACGCCGCGTACGTCCACATCACCTCGAACGAGACGATCCAGGGCGTGGAATGGTGGCCGGAGACCCCGATCGTGCCGGACGGGGTTCCCCTCGTCTGCGACTCCTCCAGCGACTTCCTCTCACGTCCCGTGGACGTCGCGCGGTACGCCATCCTCTATGCCTGCGCGCAGAAGAACGCCGGCCCCGCCGGCGTCACGGTCGCGATCGTTCGGGACGACGTGCCGGCGCGCATCCCCGGCGGGTTGCCCACGATCCTCGACTACCGGACGTATACCTCGCACGGCTCTCTCTACAACACACCGCCGGTGTTCGCGATCTACGTGCTCATGCTCGTCACGAGGTGGCTTCGCGACCAGGTCGGCGGCCTCGCCGAGCAACTCCGGATCAATCGGGACAAGGCAGGACTGCTCTACGAGGCGCTCGATGAGAGCGACGGGTTCTACCGCGGACATGCCGTGCCCGCCTCGCGGTCGCTCATGAACGTCACCTGGCGACTGCCGACCGAAGAGCTCGACCGGACATTCGTGGCCGAGGCCGCGGCCGGCGGCATGATCGAGCTGCGCGGTCACCGCAGCGTCGGGGGCATCCGGGCGAGCATCTACAACGCGATGCCGCTCGAGGGCGCCCGTGACCTGGCGGCGTTCATGCGCACGTTCGCGGCTGTCCACGGGTAGCCGGATCGCGACGCGTCGGTACTACACCTATTAGGTGTCCGCGTACTCCACTTCGTAGATGTTGCTGTAGTAGCTACCGCCGCAGCGCAGCCGATCAAAGTAGACGTTGTCGTTCGTCCCGTCGTTGAACGTGAAGGTCCGCAGCACATCGTATCCGTCGGGCATCGAGGCCACCGTGACCGGTTGCGTTGCTCCCGAACCGATCGTCCATCGCCGGATCTTCACCTTGACGCCGCAAGCGCTCCCCGAGCGAACGAAATACATCTCCCCCGTCGCGTCGGTCGTGCTGCCCGCGTAGAAGAACTGCCGGTTGGGGTTCGGGACCTTGTGCGTCCTCAACGCTGCGATGTCGTAGAAGTACACGTTGCAGATGACAACGCACTTCGTCCACGTCGCGTACTTTTCCGTCACGTTCCCGACCTCGATGCTGCCCGTCGCGAAGTCGACGTCGTCGAGCTTGATAGTCGAATGCGAGGTGCGGTCGTAGAGCCTGAGACTCTCCGCCCTCCTCCCCTGCCGGAGGAAAAGGATCGAGCTGGCCGAGATCGCAGGGAACGCCTCCCAGCCGGAGGTGTTCAGACCCACAGGATCGGGTTCCTGAAGCATCGTCGTCAGGTTGAAGACATACAGGTCTGAGCCCTTGTTGTTGAACTGCTGGAAGATCGCTTCGTTCGTGTCGGGCGTGATGCCGCCGAAGATCCCCTGGCGGGAAGAGTTCAGCTTCGTCGTCGCCCCAGAGCCGATCGGCAGCGGGCTCACGAACGCGTCGTAGTGCTTGGGGTTGTCGATGGAGTTCTCGGACCATCCGATCCAGGACGCGTTGGCTCCTGGGTTGAATTGGTCCGTGGGCCCCCCGAGGATCTTGACCGTGATCGGCGCTGCCTCTGCCGGCGACAAACCGAGCAGCGAGATGGCCACGGCGATCGCCACGACCGTCACCGTGCGCTTGCGAAACGACATCTCAGAGCCTCCCCCAGGGGCGTATGAAGCGCCGATCGTTCCACGGATGGAGACGACCGCGCAAGGGAGACGCAGGACCAGGCGCCGAAACGGGCTAGCTACAACGTCAGCTCGTCGGCGGCCTGGGCGAAGACCTCGGTGTGGCGGTCGACGTCGTCGGCCGTCGTGGCGGGAGACATCAACGACATGTTGTGGAACGGAGTCATCAGGACGCCTCGGTTCAGCAGGAACAGGTGGATGAAGGGGTCCAGCTCGCCGTCCTGGCCGGCCGCCGCCTCGCTGCCGGTGCGGGCGGCCTCGGGACGGAACAGATATTCGACGCGGCAACCGAGGCGCACGACATGCCAGGGCAGCTCGCGCGACGCGATCACGTCATGCACCCCCTGCTCGAACCGCTCCCCCAGATGGATCATCCGGTCGAACGCCTCGTCGGTCATGACCTCGCCGAGCGTGGCGCGCATCGCCGCCAGCGACAGCGCGTTGCCGGCGAGCGTGCCGCCGGTGCCGCCGACGTCGGCCATCTCGTAGTCGGTGTTCGCGTAGATCCGGTCCACGACGGCCTGCGACATGCCGTACGCAGCGCTCGGCACGCCTGCACCGAGGGTCTTTCCGATCGTGACGAAGTCCGGCTGCAGCTTCCATGCCCTCGCGCACCCGCCGGGCCCCGCGCTGATCGTGTGGGTCTCGTCGATGATCAGCAGCGTGCCGTACCGGGTGCACAGCTCCCGAACCGCCTCGTGGTACCCCGGCTCGGGGAGCACGATGCCGATGTTCGTGAGCGCGGGTTCGAACAGACAGGCCGCGACGTCGCCGTGCGCGAGGGCGGCCTCGAGGCCCTCGACGTCGTTGATCTCGACCACGCGCGTGGTCTCTTCGGGCGGGACGGGCGCGCCGGTGTTCCCCTCACGCTCGACGACGCGCCCCCGCTCGTCGAGGGTTGCGATCGTCTCGTCGACGGTGCCGTG
>JALYLM010000124.1 GCA_030774235.1 Actinomycetota bacterium | reverse complement strand
ATGGTCGAGGGCGTCGCCGTGCTCTCGAACTCGAGGTCGATGGTTGAGGGCGTCATCGACGCCGGGCAGGGCACGGTTGCCCGCCTGCAGGACGATGCCCGGTTCCGGGCGACGATGTCGGACCTGCCCGAGGCGAAGCTCGGCTTCGCCTACCTGAACACGGCGACCCTCGGCGATCTCCTCGCACAGTCGCCGGCGCTCGGCGCGGCGGCTGCAGGGCCCGGGTTGGGGGCGTTGAACGCGGTCACGAGCGTGGCGGTCTCGGTCTCCGCTCAGCCCGACGGGCTGGCGATCGACACCACCCAGCGCTACGACCGTTCGAAGCTGACCCCGGAGATGCTCCGGGTCCTTGCCCAGCCTCCGCGCGTGAACCCGCTGCTGACGGAGGTCCCCGCAGCGGCGTACGGCGTCATCGCCCAACAGCACGTCGACGCGACCCTCCGTTCCTTCGTCGATACGCTCGGCGCCGGATCACCCAGCCTCGGCGGGCCGTTCGGGGAGGCCGAGATCGGAAACCTCGTCCAGCTCCTCACCGGGGACCTCGCGATCGAGGCGGAATCCGGCGGCCCGGTCGCCCCGGATGCCGCGATCCTGCTCGGTTCCTCGGACGACGAGCGGATGCAATCCGAGCTCGACCGGCTGGCCGCTGTCTCCGCTGCGTCGGGGGCTCGGTGGCGGAAAGAAACGTATCGAGGTGTCACGATCCACGTGCTCGTCGGCGAGGGGTTCCTGCCCTTCGTGCCCGCCTACGCGGTGGTGGATCATGCCGCGGTCATCGCCACGTCGGATGCGGAGATCAAGCGCGTCGTCGACACGTCGAAGGGCGGTCCCAACATCACGTCGTCCCCCGTCTTCCGGTCGACGACCGGAGGCTCCGAGGCTTCCGATGCCTTGGCCTTCGTGGACGTCCAGCGGGTCGTCGCCGCGGTCCGCGCCGCGCTTCCCTCCGAACAGCGAGCCTGGTTCGATCGGCACGTCGCGCCCGATCTTCGGAACGTGGTCTCGTTCTCCTTCCGGGCCGACGACGACGTCACGGGATCGCGGTCGCGGGTGTTCGCCCGGATCCGGTGACGGCGGCAGCAATCAGAGTGACAAGAACCGAGATTTCGAGTTGACCGCTGTCCAGGCTGTGGCGTATAGTCCCCATTGAGAGACCGCTGGGGCCCTCGGGTTCCGGCGGTTTCTCACGTCTGGAGCCTTCCCGGGCCTTCTGCCCCGCTTCCCACCTCGTTTTCGGCCCGGACCGACACCCGTCGCCTTGTGTGTCGCGCTGCTTGAGCGAGGCGCCCCCAGGGGCGACGATACGCGGGCGTCCCTCCCTTCCCGGGCGCCCACCGTCCATGAAGAAGCGCATCGTTCGCGCCGAGGAGTTCGAGGTCGTCGACGAGCAGGGCCGCGTCCGGGTGCGGATCGGTCTGTCGAACGACGAGTCGCCCTTCCTGTCTCTGCTCGCCCCCGACGGGCAGGTGCGCGCCCGGTTCGGTCTCGGCGGTGACGGCTCCGCCGGCCTCGCGATCGGCGACGACAACGGAAAGGTCCGCGCCACGCTCGGCCTGTCGACCGACGGCTCGGCGAGCCTGGCCTTCGGTGACAAGAATGGGCGGATCCGCGCGAAGTTCGGGCTGGCTCCCGAGGCCTCTCCCACGATGGGCATGGAGGTCAAGGACGGCGAGCTCTCCCACGTGTTCAAGCTCGCGGAGCAGGGATCGCCGACGATGGGTCTCTACGACAAGGACGGGAAGGTCCGTGTCCGGCTCGGGCTCGCATCGGCCGGTTCCCCGGTGCTGCGGCTCCTGGATCGTGACGGCGAGATGCGCGCGGTCGTCGGCTTGGCCGAGGACGGCTCGCCGTTCGTGCAGTTCGTCGACGAGAGGAAGCAGCCGACCTGGACGATGCGGTGACGCGGCGGCCGGTATCGTCGGAACATGGTCGTCGTGAGGATGCCTCGATCGTCATCGTCGGGCTCGTGAGATGACCGACTACCTGGAGGTCTGGATCGACGACGCCAGGGAACGGGTGCGGCTCGAAGGCGAGCGGGTCACGATCGGCCAGTCGGACACGAACGACGTGCCACTCCCCCTCGATCACACGGTGTCGCGGGTCCACGCCGTGCTCGAGCGCGTGGCGTCGAGCTGGTGCGTTCGCGATCTCGCGTCGCGCAACGGGACGTTCGTGAATGGAGAGCGCATCTGGGGGGAGCGCCCGCTCCGATCCGGGGACGAGATCCGGGTCGGGGCCACGCGGCTGATCGCGCGCGTCGAGGATCCGGGCGGGCGCGATGACGCCACCGTCGGTGCCGAGACCGGGCCGAATCTCACACCACGGGAGCGAGACGTCCTGGTGGCGCTCTGCCGCTCGATGGTCCCGGGTGATGTCTTCCGCGAACCGGCGTCGATCCGCCAGATCGCGGGTGAGCTCGTCGTCACCGAGGCCGCCGTCAAGCAGCACCTGTCGCGGCTGTACGACAAGTTCGAGGTCTTCGAGCGCGAGGGTCGCCGGGCGCGCCTCGCGAACGAAGCGATCCG
>JALYLM010000123.1 GCA_030774235.1 Actinomycetota bacterium | reverse complement strand
GACAGCAACCCCACGTCGTTGCGCACCGACAGGACCCGTTCGAAGATCTCCCGCGCGTCGTCGTCGCGACCCTGCAGCGCCAGGCAATCGGCGAGCCAGCACGAGCACGGCAGGAACGCCCCCTCGTCGCTCGTTTGGCCGTCGACGCCGGATGCCGCGTCGTATCGGATCACGAACCCGTCGCGCATCAGCCCGCGCTCGACGGCCGCGACCGTGCCCAGTACGCGCGGGTCGTGGGCCGCCAAGAACCCGACGAGCGGGATCATCAGCGCGGCCGCGTCCAGCTCCTTCGAGCCGTAGGCCTGGACGAACGCGCCGAGGTCCTCGTCATAGCCTTCCCGGCAGACCTCGTCGTGGATCTCCTGGCGGAGCGCCCGCCACCGCTCGAGCGGACCGTCGAACCCGAACAGCTCGACGTTGCGGATCGCCCGGTCGACCGCGACCCAGGCCATCACCTTCGAGTGCGTGAAATGCTGTCTTCCGCCGCGAACCTCCCAGATCCCCTCGTCGGGCTCCCGCCAGTTCGACTCCAGCATGTCGAGGATCCGAAGCTCCACGTTCCACACCGTCGACTCCTGGGGTAGCCCTTCGCGCGCCGCCTGGTGGAACAGGTCGAGCACCTCGCCGTAGACATCCAGCTGGAACTGGTGGGAAGCGTCGTTGCCGACGCGGACCGGACGCGACCCCTCGTATCCCGGCAGCCAGTCGAGGTCCAGCTCGGGGAAGCGACGCTCTCCCGCGAGGCCGTACATGATCCGCAAGTCGCGAGGGTCGCCCGCGATCGCCCGAAGGAGCCACTCGCGCCAGGCCTCGGCCTCGCGTTCGTAGCCCGCCATCAGGAGGCTGTACAGGGTGAAGGTCGCGTCGCGCAGCCAACAGAAGCGGTAGTCCCAGTTGCGCGTTCCGCCGATGTGCTCGGGAAGCGAGGTCGTCACGGCTGCGACGATGCCTCCGGTCGGCCGGTACGTGAGGGCCTTCAGCGTGATCAGCGAGCGCATGACCGCGTCGCGCCACTCCCCTCGGTACGTGCATCGTTCGGCCCATTCCTTCCAGAATCGGATGGTGCTGCGCTGCGTGTCCCAGGGTTGGATCCTGGGCGGCGCCTCCTGGTGCGACGGGTGCCACGACAGCACGAAGGCTTCTCGCTGTCCGGCCCACACCGTGAACTCCGCCGTGACGGAGCCGGTCTGGATCGTCAGCGGAACGTCCGTCCTCAGCTCGACTGCATCGGGACCGGCCACCGCCGTGAACCCGTGACGTCCGGGGCGCAGCCACGGGACCGAGGCGCCGTAGTCGAACCGCAGGAGCAGCTCGAGCTGCATCTTCACCGAGCCCCTGAGCCCCTCGACAAGTCGGACCACACGGGCCGGCCCGCGGCGAGGTGTCATGAAGTCGGTGACGCGGACCGCGCCGCCGTCCACCTGGTGCTCGGTCTCGAGGACGAGGGTGTCCTTGCGGTAGGCCCGTCGCGTGCGCCAGTTCGGAGCCGACGGAGCGAGCAGCCAACGGCCGTGGGAGCTGTCGCCCAACAACGCCGCGAAACAGGCGCCGGAGTCGAAGCGCGGCAAGCAGAGCCAGTCGATGGAACCGTTGCGGCCGACCAGGGCGGCCGTGTGCGTGTCCCCGATGAGGGCGTAGTCCTCGATCCGCTGCGCCATCGCACCCGGAGGGTACGCCCACGCGACCGCCCTAGCCGGCCGGTTCGCCCGTTCCTTCTTCCAACCTCACTATGAGGCCGCGAGTTCTCAGCTACATCTTCCGATGCCAGATTCGAGTTTCCCACTCGAGCCCGACGGTTCCGGCCTCGTCGTTGAACTGATTCCCGTACTTCTCAGAGGCAGCGTGCATCTGATCGTGCGAGTCCCACTCGCTCATCGAGGTCACTTCGCTCGGATCGCTCTCGGCTTGGTACAGGGCCTGGTTCGTTGCGCCCATCTCCGCCATGAGGGGCTCGAACCGCTTGGAGGTCTCGATGAATCTGTCGACATCCGGCACCTTCACCCGCATCTGCACGAGAACCGACATGGGGTCCTCCCTCTTTCTTGACAGGTATCGCCATGGTTACTCGACCGGACGGTTCGCGCAACCCGCGATCGACTCGTGTTCTGTCTGTCACTCGCTCGGGGGACGCTGCGCCAACGTTCGGCCCAGGCTCGAATCCACCGAGCGACCCTGGCGGCGCTCTCTCGACGGGTCGAGGCTTGTGGCGGAGGTCGCAACGATGGTGCGCGTGATCACGACGGGCGGTACGGCGCGGGTCCTTCTGGACGGCAAGGTTTCGGATGGCGATGACGTGGACGAGGTGGTCGCCGGCATCCGGCAGTGCGCCGATGACGGTGTGCAGGAGCTCCTCATCAACGTTCCCGAGTTCGAGCCCGGCTGGCTGGAGATCCTCGAGGAGGCGCTGATCGACTCGCCCGATCTGCTCCGCATCTGGGTTTCGGTTGGCGATTCGGATCCCGGCCGCTCCCGGACGGGGCCCGTCGCCACCTGGTAGTTCATCGGCCGCGACGGCGGCGTGAGGCATTCTTTCGACCGACGGGCCGCGGAGCCGAACGCGGCTGCTCCACTCGCATCCCCGCCTGGACGAATTCGGCGTGCAGCTCGAGCTGTCTGGCGATGCGGCCGACGTCGAGGCGTTGCTCGGGCGTGACGAACGTGATGCCTTCGCCACCCCTGCCGGCGCGCGCCGTGCGACCCACGCGATGGACGTACGCCTTGTCGTCGGCAGGCGCGTCGAAGTTGATCACGTGCGTGATGTCCTCGAGGTCGAGGCCACGCGCGGCCACGTCGGTGGCCACGAGCACGTCGTTCGCTCCCGAGGCGAACCGGCCGAGCGCCCGCTCACGCTGCGGCTGCGACATGCCTCCGTGCAGCGCGCCCACCCGGAAGCCCTGCGTCTTCAGGTTCCTGGCCAGCCGGTCGGCTCCGCGCTGGGTCCGTACGAAGATCAAGGTCAGCCCGCGTTCGGCAGCGAGCTCGCGCACGAGCGCGGCCGTCTTCTTCGGGTGCTCGACGGCGATGAAGCGATGAACGGCGTCGGCGATCACCGGCGCTTCGTCGGCGATCTCGTGAGAGACCGGCGAGTCGGTGAAGCGGGCGGCGAGTCGGCCGACCTCCCCGTCGAGCGTGGCCGAGAAAAGCATGGTCTGCCGCTCGGGCCGAAGCATCTGGAGGATCCGCGTCACGTCGGGCAGGAAGCCCATGTCGAGCATGCGGTCGGCCTCGTCGAGGACGCAGATGCGCACCCGGTCCAGCCGCAGGAGCTTGCGCGCCACGAGGTCGAGCAGGCGGCCGGGTGTGGCGATCAGGATGTCGGCTCGGCGGGCGCGTTTGGCCTGCGGTCCGATCCCCACCCCGCCGTAGACCGATGCCACCTGCAGACGACGGACGTCCGCGATCGCGCGGAACTCCTCGGTGACCTGGCTCGCCAGCTCGCGCGTCGGGACGAGGATCAGCGCCATCGGGCTGCGGCCGTCCGGTGTGATCCGCTCCACGATCGGCGCGGCGAAGGCGAGCGTCTTGCCCGAGCCGGTTCGCGAGCGGGCGAGCACGTCGCGCCCGGCCATCGCGTCGGGAAGGACGAGCGACTGGATCGCGAAGGGCTCCTCGATCCCCCGCATCGCGAGCGCCCGGATGACCGGAGCCGAGATGCCGAAGTCGGCGAATCCCGGCTCGGGGGTGTGGAGGGGTGCCGGCGCCGCGTGTCGCGGCGGGCTCATGGTTTGCTGCATCGTGCTCCTCTGCTGTGGTTCGTCGGTGCGCGGCGAAGGGCGGCGCTGCCGCGAGATCGAGAACCCAGTGGAAGAGGGCTCGCGGTACTGCGGGGTTGCTGAGTATCGTCGCGCTCGTTCCCGGGTACGGGAGCGGGGCGTTGCCGAGGGCCCATTCGGTGGGAAGTCGCGGCGTAGCGGCTCGAACGTGCCGTTCGGTTCACATCCATCATACGCGAAAGTCGGAGCCGATCGCGTGGTAACCGGCGGCGGCTCGTGAACGGGGTCGGCTACTTCCGCCTCGCGGCCTTGCGTTCCTTTCCGCGCGCCGCGGCCTGCCGCTGCTCGCGGGCCTTCTTCTTGCGCTCTCGGTCGTGCGCGTCGCGCACCTTCGCCAAGGCTCCCTTACCCATGCGGTCGGCTCCTCATGTCGTGCGTCGGTCGGCGTCTCGAGCCCGCCGTGAGTCCTCAGTCGTCGTCTTCATCGCCGCCCTGTGCGAGCTCGAGGCTTCGCTTGCAGGCGGCGTCGATCGCGTTCAGGAACGCGGCACGCACCCCCGCCTCCTCGAGGTGACGGATCGCCGCGATCGTGGTGCCGCCGGGAGACGTCACCATCTCGCGAAGCTCCACGGGGTGCTTGCCGGTGTCGCGCAGCATCTTGGCAGAGCCGAGCATCGTCTGGATGATCAGCTCAGTCGCCACGTCACGCGACAGCCCGAGCAGGATACAGGCCTCGATCATCGCCTCGGCGAGCAAGAAGAAGTACGCGGGGCCGCTGCCGCTGGTGGCCGTGACGGCGTCCTGGTGCTTTTCCTTCAGCCGCAGCACCTTGCCGACGTAGCCGAGCAACTCCTCGGCGATGGCGAGGTGCTCCTCGTCGGCGTGCGAGCCGCCCGAGATCACCGACATCGCCTCGTCCACCATCACCGGCACGTTGGACATCACCCGCACGACGGGCACGTCGTCGGGCAGATGCTTCTCGACGAAGGACGTGCGCACGCCGGCCGCGAACGTGATCACGAGGTCGCGCGGAGTCACGTGCTCGCGGATCTGGGACAGCAACGTCTCGATGTCCTGGGGCTTGGCCATCAGCACCAGGACATCGGCCCAGCGAACGGCCTCGGCGTTGTCCAGGGTGGTGGCGACGCCGTACTTGCCGGCAAGCTCGCTCGCGCGTTCCTCGCGCCGGTTCGTCACCATGATCTCGTCGGCCTTGCGACCGCCAGAGCGGATCAGGCCGGAGATGAGCGCCTCGCCCATCTTCCCGCCTCCGAGGAAGGCGACCTTGCGGTCTGTCGACTCGCTCATCCGTCCCTCATCAGTCCGGCGCGGCGTCGCCGATGCCCATGCCGCGCACCAGGTTCGACAGGAAGAACCACACGTTCGCGGGACGTTCGGCGAGGCGGCGGGTCAGGTAGGGATACCACTCGGTGCCGTAGGGCACGTACACCCGGAGCGGATAGCCCTGGCCCGCCAGCCGCGCCTGCAGGTCCCGGCGCACACCGTACAGCATCTGGAACTCCACCCGTGACCAGCCGTTTTCGGTCGCGTCGACGCGGGCGCGGACGCCTTCAATCAGCTGCGGATCGTGCGTGGCGACGTCGATCGCATGACCCCGGGCGAGCAGAGTGGAGAACAGCCGCGCGAACGCGGCGTCGACCTCGTGCTTGTCCTGGTACACGACCTCGGGCGGCTCGAGGTACGCGCCCTTGACCAGGCGGACCCGCACGCCCGGCGGAAGCTCGAAGACGTCGCGATCGGTGCGGCGCAGGTAGGACTGCAGGCAGACGCCGACCTTCGGAAACCGCTCGTGGGTCGCGCGCAGGACCTCGAGGGTTCCATCGACGGAGTCGTAGCTCTCCATGTCGATCATGACGAGCGTCCCCGCCTCGCCGGCAGCCTCCAGGATGGGCTCGACGTTCGCCAGGCAGTCGGAGACGGCCGAGTTCAGACCCAGCTGGGTGAGCTTGATCGAGATCGCGCAGTCCAGGCTCGGCTCCTCGAGGATCCTCGCCAACGCGGCCATGTACGCCGCGCGCGCGGCGTCGGCCCGGGCCGGAGTGGTCACGTTCTCGCCGAGATAGTCGAGCATCGCCGCGATACGACGGCGATCCAGCTCGCGTGCCACCCGGATGGCGTCATCCAGGCTCTCGCCGGCGACGAACCTTCGCGCGACGGCCCGGCCGGGGCGCGTACCCGTGGCGAACGCCCGGAACCAGGGATGCTCCGCCAGCCACACCACGACCGGACGGAACACCGAGGCGGACAGGTCGGTGGTCATCAGTCGTCCGGGGGTCGGGCCGCGATCCCGGTCCGGAGCACCTCGACGAACTCCTTGATACGCATCCCTCGTCGCTCGGGACGCCGATGGATCAGCCCTGGGTCGAGCTCCTCACTGGCCAAGGCGTCCTGGAAGCGCTCCGCCAGCCAGTCGAGCGTCGAGGCGATCATCTCGACGTCGACGTCGTTGCGGATCTCACCCTGGCCGATGCCGTACTCGACGAACTCGAGCGTGCCGTAGGGGTCCTCGCTCCGCATGAACCTGTCGATCGGGCGGCGGAGGCCCAGACCCGTGTCGTGGCGCCCGATCATCGCGATCCGGTTGGGCACCGGGTCCTCGGCGATGAGCTCCTCGGTCCGCTCGAGCCAATAGTCGAGCGTGGCCCAGAACCCGAGCTCGACGACCTCGTGTGGGGCATCCAGCCAGGCCGGCAGCATCGAGACGGCCCGCTGATAGGTCGCCAGGAAGAGTCCCTCCTTCGAGCCGAAATCCAGGAAGACGGTGCCCTTGGCGACGCCACACTCGAGCGCGATGTCCTCCACGCGTCCGCCCCGGTAACCGTGCTGGGCGAAGTGTCGCATGGCGGCGTCGATGATCCGATCGCGCCGGTCGACGGCATCGACGGCCCGCCTCGTGCGCCCCTCGGCCATGCGTTGCACGGTAGCGGAAAAAAAGAACCCGAGAGACCTTCGGCTCGCCGGCAACCGAAGCTCCCAGCCACCGTCGGCCCCTCGGGCTCTGGTGCCCCAAGCAACCTCGACGTTCGTCACGGCGGTGGGCCGAACAACCCGGCGGTCAGCTCGCCTTGCGACTCACCGTCCGCCTTGCCTCCTGCGGTTCGGCCTCGCGGCCTCCCCCCGGTGGCGGGCACTCCACCCGGCTCGCCTTGCGGCGCTCCGAGCGGAGCCGCCGCGTTCGGTCTTGCGACCTTCGCGGCGATCGGATCCGCATCGGGCCTTGCGGCCCTCCGTGGCTCCCAGCGACCGGTTCCGCCTTGCGGCTTCCTCGGCGCTCCGTCCGGCCTCCTCGCGTCGACCGTTTCGACTGCTTGGAGCGACGCGAAATGTATCGGCGGCCCTGTACCCGGTCAACTCTGCGTTTCTGCAGGTCAGCGGCCATAACAGCAGGTGGGAGACCCGGAACAAAGAGTGACAAGACGGCAACGGGAGCGTGGCCTCGCGGTGGGAAGCGGTGCAAGCGATCTCAGAGAAGCTCGCGGTAGACGCCGAGCAGTTCTGCGGCCGTCGCGTCCCACGTGAACCGGAGGGCCTGGCGGGCCGCCTCGCGCCCGAGGCGCGCCGCGAGGCCGTCATCGCGAAGGATCCGCAGCAGCCGGTCGGCATGGTCGCCTGGATCGTGACCATCGACGAGGAACCCGGTTCGTTCGTCGTCGACCACGTACCGAAGGCCCCCGACGGATGCCGCGACCACGGGAGTGCCGCACGCCTGAGCCTCCAATGCCACCAATCCGAAGGATTCCGAGCGCGACGGCACCAGGACGACGTCGGCCGCCGCGTAGAAGTCGGCCAACTTGACCTGGGGCTGGGGCGGAAACAACATCACGCGCTCGCTGACACCCAGCGCCCCGGCGAGGGACATCAGCCTCGAGACCTCCGCGCCGTGGTCCGCGCCGCTCGGCCCGCCCACGATCGCCAGGACCAGGTCCTTCGCTACGGGGTCGCGCGCGATCGCCTCGGCCAGCGTGCGGATCGCGACGTCCGGCCCCTTGTGGGGCTGCAACCTGCCGACGTAGACGGCCAACCGTAGTCCCGAGAGGTGAAGTCGCTCCCGCGCGGCCGAGCGATCGCTCGGCCGGAAGAGCCCGTGGTCGACGCCGGGCGGCACCAACCGGATCTGGGTCGGGTTCGCTCCGTAGAGCCCGACGAGCTGACCGGCCTCGATCGGCGTCGGTGCGAGGAGCCGCTCGGCGTCCCCGATCACGCGCTGCTCTCCGGCGAGGCGGGCGGGTGGCTCCGGCGCTTCGCCCCAGGCGAGCGAGTAGTTCTTCACCTTGCCGAGCGTGTGAAACGAGGCGACGAGCGGAACGCCCAACTCGGCCGAGACGGCTCGCCCCACCCACCCGGAGAGCCAATAGTGACTGTGGACGATGTCGTAGCCGTTGCCGTCCTCGCGGGCGATCCGAAGCACGCCGCCGAGGAACTCGGGCAGGAACCGCGGGAGATCGGCCTTCGGAACCGGGTTGCACGGGCCGGCCTTCACGCTCACGACCCGGATCCCCGGAGCGATCTCGCGAACCTCGTGATCGGCGCCGCCGCGACACTTCGTGAACAGGTCGACCCGGACGCCCTCTCGCGCGAGCCGCTCCGTCACGGCCCGGATGTACACGTTCATGCCACCGGAATCGCCGGCACCCGGCTGATCCATCGGCGAGGTGTGGACGGAGAGCACCGCCACGCGCGGAGACGACATATATCGAGAGTACGAGAGGATCCGGGTTCCGTTACACCCGGGGGTCGGCGCGGGAACGCCTCCGCCGCAGCGCGAAGACCGGCGAGAGCTCGCCCACCCGCTTCCCGCCGCCGTGGACCGCCGGCCGCGCGTGTCGCTGCAGGGCGTCCGTGTGCTTCGGGGTGAGGATGTCCAGCTCGGCAAGCGTGCGGACGAGCGCCGGCGCCGCCGCGCGCCCGCCGCCGTCCTCGACCTTGATCGCGATGCCCAAGCCGGAGGCGAGCGCGGCCGCGCAGACAAGACCCTCCGCGCCCTCCTTCACGACCACGTCACCGGCGGACTGCATGACGTCGGTATCGAGCCGATTCCGCCCGGCGACGAGGTACGGCTCCGCGAGCATCGACTCGACCGCACGATCGGCGAACGGCTCGAGCTCGTCCAGCCGTTCGGGCCGGACGAGCCGCGCATAGAGCGTTGCCATCGAGCGCAGGGGCATCCCGTGCACCGGAACGCCGCAGCCGTCGACGCCGACGTCTACCTCGTCGAGATCGGTGGCCGACAGCACCGCGCGGAGGACGCGCTTCTGCAATGGGTGCCCCGCTCGAAGGTACGACGCTCGATCCCACCCCGCTCGCATGCAGGCGAGGAGCATCCCGGCGTGCTTGCCCGAGCAATTGTGGAGCTCCTTGTGCTTCTGGTGGGAGCGCGCCATCGACTCGCGGTCGAGCGGCCAGCCGGGCGGGTTCTGCAGGGAATCCGGGCCCAGACCGGCCCTCTTCAGCAGCGCCCTCACGACGCTCACGTGCACGGGCTCCCCGTTGTGCGACCCGCACATCACGGCGAGCTGGCGGTCGGGCAGATCGTCCCCGGCAGCTCTGAGCGACACCGCCGCCTGCATGGGCTTCATGCAAGAGCGCGCGAAGACCTGCCGGTCGGGATCGCCGGCCCGCGCGACGAGCCTGCCGTCGCCGTCGCAGACCGCGACGTGGCCGAGGTGCACTGACTCTTCGAGATCCGATCGGACGACGCGAACGAGCGGCACGGCGCGCATCCGCGAGAGCTTACGCGGCGAGGGCTGGGCGGAAGTCCGGCGCGGTCAGCCGGCCAGCGCGTCGTCGAACGCTTCGGGGCTCACGACGAGCGCCGACAGTTGCCCGGAGCCCGCGAGCTCGAGGAATGCCTCCACGACGACCGGGTCGAACTGCGTGCCGGCGCCGTCGCGCACTTCTTCGATGGCCTTCTCGAACGGAAGCGCCGCCCGGTACGGACGGTCGCTGGTCATCGCGTCGAACGAATCCGCGACCGAGAAGATCCGGGCCGCCAGTGGGATCTGCTCGCCGCGCAGCCCACGGGGGTAGCCGCGGCCGTCGAACCACTCGTGATGGCTCCTCACGATCTCGACCGCGCCGCCCAGGAACCGGATCGGCTCGACGATCTGGGCGCCGATCAAGGGGTGAGCGCGCATGACGTCCCACTCTTCGTCCGTCAGCGGTCCGGGCTTGCAGAGCACCCGCTCCGGGACGCCGACCTTGCCGATGTCGTGCAGGAAGAACCCGTAGGCGACCTCGGGGCGCGCGGCGAGCTCGGGGTCGACCCGTCGGGCGAGCGCGAGGCCGTAGGCCTGCGTGCGGTCGAGGTGGCCGCGGGTGGTTGCATCCTTGGCCTCCACGACCTGGGCCAAGGACTTCATCGTGGCGACGTAGGTCTCCCGGGCACCGGCCAGCGCCAGCTCGAGCTCGCGGCTGCGCAGGCGCTCGGCCTTGAACAGCTGGCTGACCTCGCGCGCGAAGACCGCCATCTGTGCGTGCAGGGCAAGGAACTCGACATCTGGGGACCCTTCGCTCACGGCTTCCACGCTTCGAGTCCGCTCGGCCACCGACACGCTCGACTCCCTCCTGGGGAACAGCTGGGAGAAGAACTCTCACCGATTGACCGAGCCGGCGCCATCCACCGGCTGCACCACATATGGGCGGACCGACGGCCGACGGCGGTGTGGGTCGGGAGGCATGGACCGCGAGCCACGGGGGCATCCCCCGATCGGGGGGCAGAAGCCCCACCAGGTCTACTGCAGGGCGAGGGTCGGGTCCTCTTTGTAGCGGCGTTTCAGTTCGTCCTGCACGACGTCGAGCACCCGATGCACCTCGTGGCGATCCTCGGACACGACGCGCTCCTCGCCGGAAAGAACCTCGACGGCGCTCGCGAGCCGCTCATCGTCGAGCTCGGTCGGGTCCGAGATGCCGGCGTCGGCGACGAGCCGCTCGATGCGTCGCCTCGCGAGGAGCATCTCCTCCTCGGGCAGCCCGACGCGGACCGCCTCGCCGCGGGAGGTCCCGTGATGCTCGTCGCCTGCCGAGAGCACCTGCGCCAAGCGATCGACGAGTGGCCCTCGATCCTCGCCGGTTGCCCGGGCGGTGAGCTCCGCCTGCAGGATCTCGGCCCTTCCTTGCACGAGCCGCCGAAGGAGCGACAAGTACTCGCGCTCGGCGAGGCACTCGTCGCGACGCGCTCGCAGGTCCTCGAGGGACAGCTTCGCGAGGCCGTCGACGTACGCGGCATCCTTGATGCGGTCGACGCGCCTGTGCTTCTGGTCGCTCACGCCGCGATTCTACGGTCAGCGACGGGGCGGCGCTCGACGGGGGCGCCGCGTCCACCCCGGCCTACGCGGGCTGCTGCATCGCAGCGATCAGGATGTCGGCGACCTCGGCCCGCGAGAACTCGATCGGCGGACGCTCGCCGGAGCGGAGCATCTCGCGCACCCTTGTGCCGGAAAGCGACACGCGCTGATCCTCGTCGTGCGGACAGGTCTTCGGCGAACCCATCCCCTCGCACGCGTTGCACCAGAACGAGTGCTCGAACTTGAGGGGCATGATGCCGAGCTCATCGGGCTCGAGCTCGTCGAAGATCTGCTGCGCGTCGTACGTCCCGTAGTAGCTGCCGACTCCGGCGTGGTCGCGTCCCACGATGAAGTGCGTGCAGCCATAGTTCTTCCGGGCGATCGCGTGCCAGATCGCCTCGCGTGGACCCGCGTACCGCATCGCCGCCGGGAAGACGCTCACCATCGCCCGGTCCCTCGGGTAGTAGCCATCGAACAGCGCCTCGTAGCAGCGCATCCGGACGTCGGCGGGGACGTCGTCCCCCTTCGTCGCCCCGACGAGCGGGTGCACCAGGAGCCCGTCGACGATCTCCAGCGCGCACTTCTGGATGTACTCGTGCGCTCTGTGGATCGGGTTCCGCGTCTGGAAGCCCACCACGGTCTTCCATCCACGTTCGGAGAAGGCGGCCCGCGTTTGCGCGGGTGTCAGCCGGTACGTCAGGAAGTCGTCGTGCGACGGGAGTGCTATCACCTCCAGGGTGCCTGCGGCGCAGAAGTCTCCTGCCGCAACGAGCGCGGCTACGCCCGGGTGCTCGGCGTCGTCGGTCCGATAGACCGCCACCGCCTCCTTCTGGCGATCGCGCTTGTAGATCTGCGAGATGCGGAGCACGGCCAGCGGTGCCGCGCCTTCGGAGGGCAACAGGGCGACGGAGTCGGCGCCGCCAAGGCGGTGGGCCTCGTCCTCGGTGAGCGACAATGTCACCGGGATCGCCCAGGCAAGGCCGTCCGCCAGATGCATCGTTTCGAGGATGGCGTGGTAGTCCCGTTCGTCCTGGAAGCCCGTGAGTGGCGAGAGGGCACCGACGGCCAGCATCTCCAGGTCGGAGAGCTCCCTCTCCGAGACGACGACCTTCGGCAGGTTCGCCGCCTTGGCCGCGAGGGCCGGCGCGGCGTCGGCCCCGAGGACGAGGTCGACCAGGGTGCCCCCGTGGGGGGCGATCGTGACGTTCTCGGGCATGTTCGACTCCTCGCGGACGGATCGGCTTCTGGGCCCTCGCGGGCCTGGTGGCGCAGCGCTCGACTGGAGCGCCCGGCCCAAGTGTACGGAAACGACCAGGTCTGGCCGCCTCGGCGCCTCACGCGGGGGACGCAGACCCGGGGCTATACTCCACCGGTTCCCGGAGGAAGGCCCGTCCTGCAGACCCTGATCCCACCCGACGAGCTCGTCGCGCTCAACATCGCGTTCGAGAGCGCCGACCCGCGCGAGGTGCTCGAGTGGGCGCTGGTGACCTCAGGCATCGAGCGGATCGCCATCGCCTCGGCGTTCCAGACCGAGGGCACCGTGGTCATGCACATGGCCACGCAGATCCGCCCCGGCATCCCGGTCCTGTTCCTGGAGACCGGATACCAGTTCGCGGAGACCCTCGCCTTCAGGGAACAGATGACAGAACGGCTCGGGCTGAACGTGATCGACCTCGTGGGTCGATACACGGTCGAGCAGCAGGCTGCCGAGTTCGGCGCCCGTCTGTTCGAGCGCGACGCGGAGAAGTGTTGCGACCTGAACAAGGTTCGGCCGATGTTCGAGGGACTCCGCAACTTCGATGCGTGGATCACCGCCCTTCGGCGCGACTCCTCTCCCACCCGGGCGAACGCGCCCTTCGTCGACCAGTACGAGATCGAGGCCGGCCGTTGGATGGTGAAGGTGAACCCGATGGCGACCTGGACCCACCAGCAGGTCTGGAAGTACCTGAAGGAGCACGACCTGCCCCACAACCCGCTCTACGACCTCGGCTACAGCTCGATCGGCTGCGCGCCGTGCACGCGGATGCGCTTCGCGGGCGAGCCCGAGCGTGCCGGTCGATGGGCGGGCAAGCCGAAGTGGGAGTGCGGCATCCACGGGGCCGAGACGGCCGTCCAGGAGCAGATCGCGGCCGACGAGCGCTGAGGCCGCGACCTCGACGGTCGCGACCGGTCACGCGACGACGATGAGAGCCTCGCGCGCCAGCTCCACCTCGAGGCGATCGTGCGCCCCCAGGATGTCCCCGTCGACCTGCACCGGGAAGGGCTCCTGCGACGTGATCGTCACCCGCGACGCGTCGTGCACGTAGTCGATGTCGCGGCCCCGCACGTGCCGAGCCGAGCCGAAGACCTGCCAGGCGATCCGCGGAATGCTGCGGCGGTTCAGCTTGCGGATGGACAGCACGTCGAGCCCGGCCTGCAGTGACGCCTGCGGCGTCATCCGGAGGCCCCGCTCCTTGTAGTAGGTGTAGGGGTCGGTCCGGCCCATCAGGACCGAAAGGGCGTCGATCGGTTCGCGATCGTCAACCTGGACCCGCAAGTCCGGGAGCCGTCCCGCGTAGGCGACGAGCACCGACCACGCGACCGCGCGGAACGCCACCCGGTCGTACTTCGACTTCGTCTTCGGGAACTTCGCGTCGAGGCGCTCCATGGCCGCCGCGTCGACTCCGGCGCCGCAGTTCACCGCGAAGTAGCGGCCATCCGCACGCCCCAGGTCGAGCCGCGTGAACTCGTCGTCGAGCGCCTTGCCGATCAGGATGCCCGTCGCCTCCACGGGATCCGTTGGAAGCCCGAGGGCCCGGACCAGAATGTTCGTCGCTCCCCCGGGCAGGACGCCCAGCGCCGTCTCGGTGCCGGCGAGGGCGTTCACCGCCTCGTTGATGGTCCCGTCGCCGCTGAACACGA
Organism: Actinomycetota bacterium; assembly: GCA_030774235.1. Lineage (GTDB taxonomy): Bacteria > Actinomycetota > UBA4738 > UBA4738 > HRBIN12 > JALYLM01. Next base: position 7,273 of record JALYLM010000123.1, on the reverse strand, counting down.
CCACGAGGTCGATGTCCTCGTGGACCGCCTGCCCGGCGATCTCGTTGGCGTGCCCCCGCTCCTTCGTCTCGACGACCTCCAGCCGGAAGTCCGCCGACAGAGCCTTCTCGATGACGGCCAGCGTCGGCTTCGAGACCGTCCGGGCAACGGGGTTCACGATGAGGAGGAGCCTGTGGAAGCGCATCGAAGGACCCCGAAGTATCGCAGGTATCAGGGGATGGGGCGCGCACCCCCGGAAACCGGAGGAAGGATCGCCACCTCGTCTCCTTCGGCGACCGGGCTCGATCGCGCCGCCCGCTCCCCGTTCACGACGAAGGAGCTCACGGCTGCGATCTGCGCGAACCGCTCCCCCCGCCCCGAGGAAACCGCGTCCACCACCTCGCCGACCGTTCGGCCGTCGGCCTCGAGCTCGCCGGCTTCGGCCAGCTCTCGGAGCGCCGCGAACAGCCTCACGCGGACCACGGCACCTCGGGATCCGAGATCGTCATCGCTGGTCAAGGGTACCGGCACCAGGACCCAGACGGTATCGTGGGACGTCAGATGTCGTTCCTCGCCGTGCTCTCGGATCGATCCCTCCAGACCGTCTTGCCCGCGCTGGACGAACTGCATCGCGACCTGAAGCTCGAACCGCTGGCCGCCACGTCGCTCGGACATGTCGTGGAGCTCGACGCCGAGGCCGTCCTCGTCGACGCCGTCGAGAACCCTGGCCAGGCGTGGTCGTTGTTGGAGCAGGCCCGCGCCCGCGACCGCCGGGTGCCCTTGGTGGTGATCGCCGAACGCGACCAGCTCGAGCCTCACCCCTGGCACGAGGTCGCGGACGAGGTGCTCTACCCGGGCGCACCTGCGGCAGAGCTGCGTGTGCGCCTGGCGATGGTTCGAAGAAGGGCGGGCTCTGGTGACGGGGCGATGATCCGCCTCGGCCCCCTCACGATCGATTCCGAGACGTACCGCGTGGAAGCGAGCGGACGCCCGGTCGACCTCACGTTCAAGGAATTCGAGCTGCTCCGCTTCCTCGCCTCCCGGCCGGGGCGGGTCTTCACGCGGCCGGCGCTGCTCCGCGAGGTCTGGGGGTACGACTTCTACGGCGGAACCCGGACCGTGGACGTCCACGTGCGGCGCCTGCGCGCGAAGCTCGGACCCGAATACGAGCAGTTGATCGAGACGGTTCGCAGCGTCGGCTACCGGACCGCCGATCTCTAACGTTGATCTCACCCAAATGAGGGACGAGCACGTTTCCCGCATCTTGTGTGCGCTCGGGCTACGTGATACAGCGTACGCGGCATGACCCTCAACCCCGCCCCTCGTGCGAGACCCCCGCCCCGGTCGCTCGGGAGATCTCACGCCTCGGCCGGGTTCGGAGCCGTGGCGATCACCCTTCGGCTCTGCCCGCTCATAGAGAGGTGGCATCGAATGAAGACGAAGCGAACGATCCTCACGGCGTTGATCGTCGTCTGCACGATCGGGATCGGCACGACGACGGCGTCGGCCGGAAAGGCCGTCGGGGGCTGTCCGGACTCCTATCAGCTGGCCAAGGCCTCCAAGTTCCCGGACCAGACGATCGACAAGAACGGCGACGGCTGGGTCTGCTGGACCACGATCCCGACCCCCCCGCCGAACAACAACGTCATCGACAACCGCTATCCCAACTGAGCGGGGCGTGTGTGCTTGGGCGGCCGAGGCCGGAGGGCGTAGCCGGGGAGAACCACCTCAAAGATGACTCGCTCGGGCTCTGCGCTGAGCGGGCGGTTGCAGCCGATGACTTCGGCATGGACAACCTGCTCGGAACCGCGATCCTCGCCTCCCTCACCGGAGCCATCCCCCTCGGTGTCGCGCTCGTGAGCTCCGTCCTGCGGCCGGCGCCCGTTCTCGTGCCGAGCGTCCCTCGTGACGCGCGGTGGGATCCCCACACCGGCCGGTAGGCAGTTCCCGGCACACCGAAGGCTCCGCTCGACTCCCCCCCGAGCGGGGCCTTCGTTCGTCCGTCTCCGGCGGGTCGATCCCATGGCCAACGTTTTCCACCTGGTGGATTCGGCTATGTTGCGTTTCGAGGTCGTTCAAGCCGGGAAGCACCCTTCACACGCTTCTGGGCGCTGGGGGTTTCATGGGTACCCAAAGATCGTCATCACGCTGGAGGACGCTGTTGGTGTCCAGCGTCGTTCTGGCCGCCGGCGTGTTCTCCCTTCCCCGGCCCGGCGTCGCCGCCCCGGTCGCCTCGATCGCGTCCGCTGCACCAGGGTTCGTGTCCGTGCTCTTCGGCCGGACCCAGTGGGTGTCGGTGGCTACCCGTGGCGGCGACCCCTGTGTCAGGCTGCCTGACACCGTGACGTTGGGGCATGTCCGGAAGGCCATGGCGGATCGCGGCCTGGACGGGGTCGGAGTCGTGATCCCACCCAGGACGCCGGAGACTGGATTCCGCTGTTTCGGTGGTTACACGATCCACCCGGGGTGGGATCGCCTCGAGCGCTGGGACGCCCATGGATGGGCATTCGTCTCAGGGGGTACACACGGCGACATCCGGAAGATGACCTACGAGGGGAAACTCGCCGAGAGCTGCGGAAGCCTCAAGGCGTTCAGGCGTCACGGGATCCCGGGCTGGGGGATGTACGCCTACGCGAACAACCAATGGTCGCTCTCCGCACAGAGGGATCCCGTCTCGCGCTGCTTCGATTTCGGCCGGCGGTACGCGCCGTTCCGGGTCAACCACCGGGGCTCGACGACGCCACCCTGGCTGCAGTGGACCCATTCCGTGAACGGGGGACGCTGCAACGCCTCATCGCTCCCGTGCTACCGGTCGGCGGGCTCTGCCCGCTCGCGGTACGACTCCCCCAAGCATCTAGCTGCCCTCATGGCGGCCGGGCCGAACACCTGGGTCGCGGTCCAGTTCTATCGGTTCGTCACCGGGGCGTACCACGGTTCCTCGAAGTGGACGTGGAACTGCAAGGGCCGTCACTGGCGCCGGCACTACACCTCTCAGTGGGAGCTCTACTGCTACCGCGACTTCGTCCGCGTGATGAACGCCCTGCGCAACCGGATCAGGTCCAGCGGCGTCGTCTCGACGGATCCCGCCACCGTCGCCGCCGCCTGGGGACGCGTGCTGTCCCCTCCGCCTCGCGGCGCCCTTCGCGCGACGAAGACGAACATCGCGTGCGGGCGTGCCAGCGTCGGCCGGTCCGTGACCTGCCGCGCGACGGTCACGGACACCGATGACAGCATACCGGGGGCACCCATCGGCCGCGTCACCTGGTCCTCCCCCGATGGAACGTTCGCGGCTACGGTGTGCACGCTTGCCGGCGTGCGTCCATCGACCACCTGCAGTGTGGCGTTCACCCCTTCGGTCGTGGGCGCCGGGGTTCGGGCAAGGTACCGGGGAAGTTCGGACCACAGCGCGAGCTCCGGGCACGAGGTCCTCACATCCGGCTAGACCGAGCGGGCCGCCTTCGACGTTACGCAACGTTGGCACCCCCCAGTCAAATCGCTTGTCTCGAACAGCACCCGGCGCTAGCGGGGCCCCCGCGGCGTTGAGAGGTGGCTCAGATGACCAACGGCAACCGGCGAGATGGAGGGCGTCGATCGAGGACCCGACCGCGGCGAGTGATCGGCGCCGTCGCGGCCATGTGTCTGTACGCCGCCTGGTTCGCGGCGCCCAGCCGCGCGGCGAGCCTCGCCTACTTGACCATCTCGTTCGGCCGCACCCAATGGGTGGCCACGGACAGCACGTGCGCGCCCCTCCCTGGGGCCGTGGCCCTCGATCGAGTCGCGTCGGATATGGGGACACGCAGCCTCGTCGGTACCGGAACCGTCATCCTCGATCGAACGAAGGAGACGGGCTTCACGTGCGTCGGATCCTTTTACCTGTCGCCCGGCTGGTACTCCCTCGCCTGGCTGCGCGATACGTATGGGTGGTCGGTCATCTCGCACTCGAAGTCGTACACGGACATGACCACGCTCTCGCACGAACAACAGACCGCGGAGTCCTGCGGAACCCTTCCGACGTTCGAGAACCACGGCTTCGCTCGGGCGTGGGGCATGTTCGCGTATCCCAACGATCGGTACACCACCCAGATCCAGACCGACATCGTCTCGAACTGCTTCGCATTCGGTCGCCGATACGGCTCTCAGATCGACAGCAGCTCGACGATAGCGGCACCGTGGTTCGCGAGCGTGGACTCCGTGAATGGGGGGTCGTGCAACGTCTCCGGCGTGCCCTGTCGCACCGTGAGCGGCGCCGTCCGTCGATATCGGTCGCCCACGAACCTCATGGCCCGCGTGAACGTGCAGTCCGGCCAGTGGTACGACCTGCAGTTCTACCGTTCGTGACGGGCAGCCGGGGGACGCCGGGTGGAACCGGTACGTGGAGGTGGGACTGCACCGCGAGCGACTGGCGCCTGCACTGGACCAGCCGAACCGAGCTGTATTGCTACAGCGACTTCCTGCAGATCCTCGACTCCGTACCCTCCAGCGTCACGGTCACCGGCCCTGCCACGGTCGCGGCGGCCTGGGGCCGGACGCCTCCGTTCAACTAGTCCGCGACGGACGAGCTGAAGCCGGCCGAGCGAAGCAGGCCCGGCGAAACGACCGCACCTCACGTCGATCGCGCCATGACAAAACGATCACGACACCTGCCATTTCGAGACCTGAGCCGAGTTGACCTCGGAGACGTAGAGCATCCCGGACGACGAGATCGAGATTCCGCACGGGCCCTTGACGCCCGTGATGGACCCGACGAACTGGCGGCTCGACTTGTTGTAGATTCGCACCACGCTCGCGGACGAGTCCGTCGTGTACACGTTGTTGGCGTCGACCGCCGACTGGTTGGGGGCTCCGAGCACCTGCCCGAGGTTCGCACTGCTCCCGATCGTCGAGACCCAGGTGCCGTTGTTGCGCAGGTGGAACACGGCCCTCGCCGACAGGTCGGTCACGTAGAGGTCCCCATTGGATGGGTCCACGGCGATCCCACGCGGGTCCTTCATCGTGAACCCAGCGGAGGAGAGGATCGTGCGCAGGTAAAGGCCGCTCGCGCTGTAGACGGTGATCCGCTTGTTCCAGGAGTCGGCCACGTACACGGTCCCGTCCGGCCCCACCGCGGCCTGCGAGGGATGGTTGAGCTGCCCCGGCGCGGCGCCCTGGCCTCCCACCTTCCAGAGGAAGGTCCCGTCCCCGTCGAATTTCTTCACGACCGAGCTGAAGTTGTCCGCCACCAGAATCGAGCCATCCCTCGGGTCGGCATTGATCCCGCGCGCGTAGTTCAGCGCGTAGCCGGAGAAGCGTCCGCGCAGGCCCTCCTGCCACAGGAACTGTCCACTCGGGCTGAACTTCTGGATCCGGAAGTTCCGCGTGTCGCTCACGAGCACGTTGCCGTGTGAGTCGACGGCGACGCCCTGCGGGTCGTTGTATCCGCCGGGCGCGGGGAATTGCGGCGTGGCAGGGACCTGGAACAACGGGGTGCCCGAGGAGTCAAAGACCTCGGCCCGGAAGGCCGGCATGTCGCTCACCCAGAGGTTCCCGTTGCCGTCAAGTGTGGACTCGCGCCCCCCGTCCTGGAACGTGCCAACAGGGGCCGCGCAACACGCTTTCGTTGCCCGACCGCCGGTCCCGCCGAAGTTCATCAGGAAGTTCCCCGACAGGTCGAACTTCTTGATGTAGTTCGAGGTGCCGTCCACCACGTACACCCAGCCATGGGTCCGATCCAAGGACAACCCGCGCAGGTCGCTCCCAGCGAACTGCTTCTGAGCCGCGCCCAGCGAGCCGAACTCGAAGAGGAACCGACCCGAGGCCGTAAATACCGACACTCGGACATTGAACGCGTCGACCACGTAGAGCCGCCCCGAGGCGTCGAACGCCATGGCGCGCGGCTGGCGAAGCTGCCCCGGGCCCGCTCCCTTCGTCCCGATCGTGGACCTGAAGTTCCCCGCGTTGTCGTACACGAAGATCTGCCCGACCAGCATGTCGGCGATGTACACCCAGCCGTCGTCACGCACGGTCACCCGCGAGGGGTACCTGAACGCGTTGTTCACGATCGAGGAGCCCTGTGAGTACGTTCCGGTAGCCGGGTTCCGGACGTATTTGAAGACCGAGCAACACGAACTCTTACCCACGTAGATCGTGCCGTTGTTTGGGTCGACGGCGAGCCCGTACGGACTTCCACCCCCCGGGAGCTTGAACAAGACGCCGAGTCGCGTGCCGTCTTTCGCGTACTGCACGACCTGGCCGTTCCATATGTCGCCGATCGCAACGCTCCCATCCCGCATCGTGGCCGCGCCCCAGGCGTACAGGGCGTTCTTTCCGTTGACCACCGAACCCGGAACGGTGCCCGCGGACACAACCCTCACCGTGGCCGGGAGCGCCGTGGCCACCGAACCGGTGCCGACCGACGTCACCAGCGCAGCGAGGAGCACCACACACACCGGGGCCGCATTCGGGCGCCTACTCATCAGGACTGGAAGACCTGGTTCCGGCTGTTGCAGGCAATGGCCACGCGCGGCAAGCAACTCCTTGTCGATGCCAACGGCTGGTCCTCCCCAAGCGCGAGAGACGCAGACGTCGTGACCGCGGCCTCATGAGATCCCCGCCTGGTCCCCATGGTCTCCCCCCTCAGAGCGCTCGTCAACTATCCGACACTGCCCGCCTGCCGGTCAAGGGGGGCGGGTCCGGTCGTGCGGCTCGTTACGCCGCCGGGCCGAACTCGGTGGGCCGAATCGTGCACCCGCAACATGGGTGTCATCGCGTTCCTGGGAGTCTTGTCACATCCCGTTTGACCTGCGGCGGTGGCACGGGCTGAGACTCCCGAGCCGGAGTGGTACCTGCCTGGCGTTACCTAGAGTTAACGCCATGGAAACGCAAACCGCGCGGACGCGCCTCTACCCTGATGGGGTCGTCGAGCGGCAAGGGGGGCAGGCAGGTGGCAACGGCGAAAGACGTCATCGCGATGGCAAAGGGACAAAGAGCTCAGATCGTCGACTTCCGCTTCTGCGATCTTCCCGGACTCATGCAGCACTTCTCCGTGCCGGTGGCCGAGCTGACCGAATCGGTGTTCGAGGAGGGGATCGGGTTCGACGGGTCCTCGATCCGCGGCTTCCAGCAGATCTTCGAGTCCGACATGCTGCTCGATCCCGATCCCGACACGGCCTTCATGGATCCGTTCACCGACCACGTCACGCTCAACATCAACTGCTTCGTGAAGGACCCGGTGACCGGCGAGATGTACAGCCGCGACCCCCGATTCATCGCGAAGAAGGCCGAGCTGTACCTGAAGCAGACGGGCATCGCCGACGTC
>JALYLM010000122.1 GCA_030774235.1 Actinomycetota bacterium | reverse complement strand
TGGGCTTGCAGACGGCCCCGTGGATCGAGGGCTCGAAGTCCGGATCGAGGCCGAACGTCTTCGCGAAGCAGCCGTTCTCGGTGCCGTATGCGATGCCGCCGGGCATCAGCCCGACGAAATCGTCTTGGACCGGCCTCGAGCCGTTCTGCGTCGTGAACGTCGTCGTCGTCTTGCCGGTCCCGGAGAGCCCGATGATCATGAAGACCATGTCGCCGCGCGGCGTGGGGATGACCTTCAGGCCAGCGTGCAGCGCCAGCCCGCCCTTGCCGTAGACGATGTTGTTCCACATGCGAAGGCCGCCCTTCTTCGACTCGCCGAAGTAGTCGGAGTTGAGCACGCGGGTCACGTTGTTCTCCAGATCCACCGCGATGCAGCGATCGTCGGGGTAGCCATGGGCGACGAGGTTCGGCGTGTAGATGACCTCGACCCCCAGCTCCTCGCCCCGCTCGAAGTACAGCTTCTGTTGCATGCCGGCGATGTTCGCGTTGGCCTTCTCGACCGTGAGGCGGGCGGCGGTCCGCAGGCGAGCGTCGTTGCCGATGAAGCCGTCGATCACCAGCGTGTCGACGTCGGCGAGGTACGCGTCCTGCATCGCCGCGATACGGGCGTACTCGTCGCGAGCCATCGTCTTCCCGCTGGACGGTCCGCCGACGACGTACGTGCTGCCGGCGCTTCGAGACACGACCTTCGTCTGCGTGTTCGTGTTCCCGAACCGAGTGATGCGCGTCTGCGGCATCTCCTCGGTGAACCTCCGGAGCTCCTCCGGGGTCGGGTTGACGTGGACCTGCGGCACGTAGGCCTCCTCGGAACGGACAGGAAAGCCGGCGCGGTCGCCCGCGCCGGGGCGCGTAGAGTCTATCGGACGTCCTCGAGGGCACGGGCCGCGCGCACGCGCCACGCCCACGCGAGCTCCCCGGGCGGAACGGAAGAGCCGTGGACATCTCGGAACAGGAGCTGCTGGCCGCGATCCGCAAGGTCCTCTCGGGGGCCGGGCCGGAGGTCGTGGTCGGCGTCGGCGACGATGCCGCGGTGCTCGAGGGCGGGACCGGTCAGCTCGTGATCACGACGGACGCGCTCGTCGAGGGATCGCATTTCGTCCGTCCGGCGACCTCGGCGCGGGACCTCGGGTACAAGGCGATCGTCGTGAACGTGAGCGACGTCGCGGCCATGGCGGCCTCGCCTCGATACGCCGTGTGCGCACTCACGCTCTCCGACGAGGTCGACGCCGCGTGGACGATGGAGCTGTTCGGCGGCATGCGCGAGGCCTGCGACGAGTACGCGCTGTGGCTCGTGGGGGGCAACCTCGCCGCCGGACCCGCGGTCACGGTGGCGGTCACGGTCACCGGCGAGGTCGCACCGGGGCGCGCGGTGCTTCGATCGGGCGCGTCACCCCGGCAGCGGCTGGTGGTCACCGGCGAGCTCGGGGCGGCGGCCGCGGGCCTCGGGGTCGCGAGCATCGGGCGTCCCTCCTCCGACGAGCATCGCGACCTCCTGCGTGCCTACTTCCGCCCGATCGCGCGCGTGGGGGAGGCGCACGTCCTGGCGAGGCACGGGGCGTCGGCCATGATCGACGTCAGCGACGGCCTCGCGCTCGACCTGTCGCGGGTCTGCGCGGCGAGCGGGGTCGGCGCGCGGCTGCTCATCGATGAGGTGCCGGTCGCGCAGGGTGCCAACCGCGACGAAGCGCTGGGCGGCGGCGAGGACTACGAGCTGCTCGCGACGCTTCCCGATCGGGCGGCCGTGGACGCCGCGCGCAGGGAGCTCGGCGAAGGATTCGGAGTCGGGCTCACGGACATCGGTGAGATCACGGACGGGGGCTCGATCGTCGCCGTGGGGTCGGACGGGAGAGAACGCGCGCTCCAACCGGAGGGATGGGACCACTTTGCGCACGGATGAGCGTCCGCCGAGACCCCGCGCCCTCACGATCGCCGGATCGGACTCCGGCGGCGGGGCGGGCATCCAGGCCGACCTGAAGACGTTCTCTGCGTTCGGCGTGTACGGCATGACGGCGATCACGGCCGTGACCGTGCAGAACACGAAGGGTGTCGCGGGCTACGAGGAGGTGTCGCCCGATACGGTCGCCGATCAGATCCGTGCGGTCGTCACCGACATCGGGGTCGACGCCGCGAAGACCGGGATGCTGGCGTCGAGCGCGATCATCGAAGCGGTCGCAGATGCCGTCGGCGACACCGGCGTCCCGAACCTCGTCGTCGATCCCGTCTTCGTGTCGAAGCACGGGCACCCGTTGCTCGCCGAAGACGCGGTTGGCACCCTGAGGTCGCGCTTGCTCCCGCTCGCGACCGTCGTCACGCCGAACCTGCCCGAGGCGGCGGGTCTGGCGGGTTTCCGTGTGGAGTCGCGCGACGACATGCGGCGCGCCGCAGAAGCGATCCTCGCGCTCGGGCCACGGTCGGTCCTGGTGAAGGGGGGACATCTCGAGGGCGCGAGGACCGCGGCCGACCTGTACGCGGACGGGCAACGTGAGGAGTGGGTCGAGGCCGAGCGGATCGCGACGCCCCACACGCACGGCACGGGCTGCACCCTGTCGTCCGCGATCACCGCCCGGTTGGCGATCGGCGACGAGCTGCTGGAGGCCGTCCGCGCAGGCAAGGCGTTCGTCACCGAGGCGATCCGACACGCCCTGGCTCTGGGCGAGGGTATCGGACCGGTGGATCAGCTCTGGTCGACCCGGCCCGCCCGGTAGCCGCGGCCGGACGGCGCGCTCGTCAGGCGTGCGGGATGCGCGTGATCTTCCCGGCCTTGATGCAGCTGGTGCAGGCGTGCACGCGGCGGGGCGTCCCGTTCACGAGTGCTCGCACCCGCTGGATGTTGGGGTCCCAGCGCCGGTTGTTCCGCTTGTGCGAGAACGTGACGGCCTTGCCGAAGAACGGCTTCTTGCCACAGATGTCGCAGACCGCTGCCATGGAGACATCGAGGGTAACAGACTCCCGATCGGCCTCAGGCCGAGATCTTCGCGAGGTCGGCCCGCAGCGTGTCCGCTCCGATCTGGCCGTCGTACCGGGCCACCTCGGTTCCATCGGCGTCGAAGAAGTACGTGTCGGGCTGTCCGAAGCTTCCGAGATCGGTCCGGATCGCGGCGGGGGGATCGAAGACGCTCGGGTAGGGGATCCGGAACCTCTGGATGAACGAGATCGCCCCCGCCCGCGAGTCCTGGATGTCGACACCGATGAACTGGATGTTCCTGTTCCGCTCGGCGGCCTCCTTCAGCAGCGGAGCCTCGGCCACGCACGGAGCGCACCACGACCCCCATACGTTCACGACCACCGGGGTGCCCTTGAGCTGATCGAGCATCCGGTGGAAACTCGGCACATCCATCGTCGGCAGGGAGGCGACGTCGGTCGGGAGAAGCGCCGCGGGTGTAGCCCTCATCGCCGGGGACGAGAACGACGCCGCGGCCCCTGCCGCGCACGCGGTTCCCGTCAGGGCGATCGCCGCGACGAGCGGGACCAGGCATCGTGGGGTCACGAGGGCATGGTAGAACCCCGGGCAGCGTGAGGATCCCCCGGACGAACGCCCAGAACGACCCCAGGACTCGCCGATGGCGCTGACGCTGGCATCCCCGCTCGTCGAGATCGATCGAAGGCTCGCGACGCGACGGGCCGGTTTCCGCTCGAAGGGCGACGAGGCCTGGGTGGTCCTGCAGCGATCGTTCGCGATCGAGACCGTCGGCGACCTGCTCCACCACTACCCCCGCCGGTACATCGATCGTTCGCGCGTCGAGACGATCCGAGGTCTGAAGGTCGGACAGCACGCCACGGTGATCGCCGGGGTGAAGAAGGTCGCGAAGCGCCAGACCCGACGGCACCAGACGATGGTCACGGTGACCCTCTACGACGGCACCGGGTACCTCGACCTCACGTTCTTCAATCAGCCGTGGGCGGCATCGATGTACAGAGATGGATCGGAGCTCGCGGTCTCCGGGGTGGCCACGCTCTACCGGGGACGTCTGCAACTCGCGAACCAGGAGGTCGAGGTCCTACGCGGCGACGACGCCGACCTGGTCCACACGGGGAGGATCACGCCCGTCCACGCAGCAACCGAGGGAATCTCGTCCCGAACGATCCGCGAGCTCGTTCACCGGGCCATCGCGCGCCTCCCCGAGATCCCCGACCCGCTCCCCGCCGCGATCATCGTCGCGGAGTCGCTCGGCCCCTACGACGAGGCGCTGCGGCGCATCCACTTCCCGGAGGACCCACGCGAGCTGGAGCTGGCTCAGGAGCGGCTGAAGTTCGACGAGCTGTTCACGCTCGAGCTCGGAGTCGCCTTCCGCAGGCACCGGCTCGAGGCGGAGCGAACCGGCGTCCCGCACGAACCAGAGGGACCCCTCACGGGGCGACTCATCGCGACGGTGCCCTTCGAGCCGACGGGCGCCCAGCTGCGAGCGATCCACGAGATCGGGACCGCGATGGCACACCCGCACCCGATGAACCTCCTGTTGCAAGGGGACGTCGGATCGGGCAAGACCGTCGTTGCCCTGTACGCGGCGCTCGTGGCCATCCAGTCGGGGCATCAGGCCGCGATCATGGCTCCGACCGAGGTGCTGGCCGGCCAGCACCTGTGCTCGGTCGGCATGTTGCTCGAGGGGGTCGGCGGAGTGTCCTTCCTCGACCTGGCGGCCGCGAAGCGGGCGGCCGATAGGGGTCAGGTCTCGCTGCTCGAGCCCGATCCCGCGGATCATGAGCCGGTGGACGCGGACGCCGGCGCGGCAGTGACGTATGCATCGTTGACCGCGGCCGTGACCGGCAGGGACCGCGCCCGGATCCTGGAGGGGATCGCGGACGGGTCCGTCGACCTGGTGGTGGGCACGCATGCACTCGTGCAGGAGGGCGTCGAGTTCCGCGATCTGACGCTCGCGGTCGTCGACGAACAGCATCGATTCGGCTTGCACCAGCGGATGGCGTTGAGGGGCAAGGGCGGGCGCGACATCGACGTGCTGATCATGACCGCGACACCGATCCCGCGGACGCTCGCGCTCACCTACTACGGCGACCTCGACGTCGCCGTGCTAGACGAGATGCCGCGGGGTCGGCTGCCGATCGAGACGCGCGCGATCCGGGACGCCGCCGCCCGGACGCGAGCCGAGGAGCTCGTCCGTCGCGAGGTTGCGGCCGGCCGCCAGGCCTTCGTCGTGTGCGCGGCGATCGACGAGGGAAACCGCACGCAGGTGAAGGCCGCCGAGGCCGAGGCCGACCGGCTCGCCACCGAGGTCTTCCCCGATCTCAAGGTCGAGCTCCTCCACGGCCGCATGCGTCCGAAGGACAAGGGGGTGGTCATGGATCGCTTCCGCGAAGGCCGGACCGACGTCCTGATCTCCACGACGGTGATCGAGGTCGGGGTCGACGTCCCCAACGCCACCGTGATGCTCGTTGAGAACGCGGAGCGGTTCGGCCTTGCCCAGCTCCATCAGCTGCGGGGCCGGATCGGCCGAGGCGCGTACCCGGGCTTCTGCGTGCTCTTCGACGAATCCGACGACCAGAACCTCGAGGCTCGGGCGCGGATCGAGGCGATGGTTCGCACGACGGACGGCTTCGAGCTGGCTGACGAGGATCTGCGCCTTCGGGGCGAAGGGACGCTGTTCGACACGAAGCAGTCGGGGATGCCCGACCTGAAGCTCGCTCGACTGGCCGAGGACGTCGACCTCGTGAAGCGCGCTCGCGCTCGAGCCTTCTCTCTCATCGCCGAGGATCCCTCGCTCGAGCGCGAGCCCGCACTGCTCGCCGAGCTGCGCGAGCGCTTCGATCGCTCGATCGAGTGGCTCTTCGCGTCGTAGCGTCGCGAGCTCCGGGGCCGCCCGGGGCGGCCGCTAGAGTTCGGCGGTGCGGGTGATCGCGGGGGTGGCGAAGGGAGCGCGGCTCGGGCCCGTTCCGCGAGGGACGCGTCCGGTCTCGGACCGGGTGCGGGAGGGCCTGTTCTCCAGCCTGGGCGAGGCGGTCGTTGGCGCCCGCGTCTTGGACCTCTACGCCGGCACGGGGGCCTTGGGGATCGAGGCCCTGAGCCGGGGAGCCGCCCGGGCGACGTTCGTGGAGCGGTCGGGGCCGGCGGCCGCCGCCGTCCATGGCAACCTCGAACGCACACGTCTGGCCGACCGGGGAGACCCGGAGACGGTGGAGGTCTCGACATTTCTGCGGAGAACCGACAAGTCCGCGGGCCCGTTCGATCTCGTGCTGTGCGATCCGCCGTACGAGCTCCGCTCGACGGAACTGGAGGTCGTCCTGCAGGAACTGTCGACCGGCTGGCTCCCGGAGGGCCCCTGGACCGTGGTGCTGACCCGTGGCCGCCGAAGTTCCACGCCTGTCATTCCGCTACACTGGGTCGTCGCGAGGCGGCTTGGCTACGGCGACAGCCTCGTGGTCCTGTTTCGGGAGGTTCGATGGGCCTGACGGCCGTCTGTCCGGGCACGTTCGACCCGGTGACGAACGGCCACCTCGACATCATCGGCCGCACCAGCCAGGCGTTCGGCGAGGTCGTCGTCGGCGTGCTGGAGAACCCGTCCAAGCAGCCGCTGTTCGCGGTCGGAGAGCGGGTGGCCATGCTCGAGGAGGCCTGTGCGGACCTGCCGAACGTCCTGGTGGCTTCGTTCTCGGGCCTCCTCGTGAACTTCGCCAGGACGCACGGGACGGCCGTGATCGTGAAGGGCCTGCGGGCGGTGTCGGACTACGAGGCGGAGATCCAGATGGCGCAGATGAATCACCGGCTGGGCGGAGTCGAGACGCTGTTCATGCCGACGAACCCGAAGTGGTCATTCCTGTCGTCTTCCCTCGTCAAGGAGGTCGCTCGCTTCGGCGGCGAGGTCGAGGGTCTCGTCCCCGACCACGTTCGCAAGCGCCTGGTCGACTGGATCGAGGCGCGGTGATGGACCTGGCCAGCCGGCTCGCCCATCTCGAGGAGGTGATCCGCGAGGCGAAGTCGATGCCGCTGTCCTCCTCTGCGCTGGTGAACCGAGAGGAGGTGCTCGACGTTCTGACCGATATGCAGGAGAGCCTGCCGGAGGAGATCAAGCAGGCTCGCTGGATCGTGAAGGATCGTGAGGAGCTCCTGGCCAAAGCCCGGCTCGACGCGGAGAAGATCGTCGACCAGGCCCGCGAGGAGCAGGTGCGGATGGCCCGCAAGGAGGCCATCGTCCAGCGGGCGGGCGAGGAGTCCGAGCGGATCCTGGCGGAGGCTGACGAGCAGACCCGGGCGATGCGGCGCGACGCCGAGGACTACGCGGATGCGAAGCTCGCCCAGTTCGAGATCGCCTTGCGGCGGATCCTCGAGGACTCCCAGGCGACGAGCCGGGCCCTGGCGAAGACCCTCGATCAGGTCGAGGTCGGGCGCATGCGCTTGCGAGCGCCCACGACCGCCGCGGAGCAGGAGCTCGGGGAGCACGCCCCACCGACACAGGCCGAGTTCTACGACGAGGAGCAGCAATGACGATCGCCACCGTCGACGTTCGAGACCTCGTCGGGCACCCCGGCGCCTTCCGTCGGGAAGCCTTGCAGGGCACGCTGGAAGACCTCGGCACCGAGGTCGCGAGCCTCCCGGACGACCGTCCGGTACGAGGCGATCTGCTGCTCGAGTCGATCGTCGAGGGGATCCTCGTGACGGGTCGGCTCCAGGGCACCCTCCAGCTTCGATGCGCCCGGTGCCTCCGGGAGTTCGATGCCCCGTTCGCGGTCGAGATCAACGAGCTGTTCACGGCAGAGCCCGACGAGGAATCCGACGACTACCCGCTGGCACCCGAGGGGTTCCTCGAGCCCGAGCAGATGGTCCGCGACGCCGTGGGCGTCGAACTGCCGTTCTCGCCGCTGTGCACACCGGACTGCCTGGGCCTGTGTCCCGTATGCGGAGGGGACCGCAACCGCGGCGAATGCCCCGGCGACCATCGAGAGGCGGACCCCCGCTGGTCGGCGCTCGACGACGTGCTCCACCGACTGGAGCAGAGCTGAACGAAAGGAATCCATGGCCGTTCCCAAGAAGAAGCAGAGCAAGACCCGAGGCGACAAACGCGCCGCGAACTGGAAGGCGAAGGCACCGACATACGCCGAGTGCCCGCAATGCCATCAGCCCAAGCTCCCTCACGTCGTGTGCGGCAATTGCGGCTACTACGCCGGCCGACAGGCGATCGAGGTCGAGTAAGGGCGTGAGGGCCGCCGCCTCGGAGATGCCGGACGAAGCCCTGGACCGGGCGATCGACGTTGCGTTCGTCGATCCGTTGCTCCGGCACGCCGCGCTCACGCATCGCTCGTACGCGTTCGAGCACGGTCTCGAGCCGACGAACGAGCGCCTGGAGTTCCTCGGGGACTCGGTGTTGGGCCTCGTGGTGACGGACATGGCCTACCGGACCTACCCGGACATGCCGGAGGGGTCGCTGGCGAAGCTCCGCGCCGCGATCGTGAACATGACGGCGCTTGCCGACGTCGCGCGCTCGCTCGGGCTCGGCCAACTCGTCCTGCTGGGCAAGGGCGAGGAGCAGAGTGGTGGTCGCGACAAATCGAGCATCCTCGCCGACGCGCTGGAGGCAGTCTTCGGGGCCGTCTATCTCGACCTGGGACTCCGCGTCGCGACCGAGCTCATCGAGCGGCTCTTCCGCCCTCGGATGGAGGCGTACGTCCGCGGTGAGGGGGACCGCGACTACAAGACCATCCTGCAGGAGCTCGCGTCCCAGGAGCTGCGTGCGATGCCCGAGTACCGGATCGAGGAACGCGGGCCCGATCACGAGAAGGAATTCACCGCGACGGTCTTCCTCGCCAACAAGCTCCTGGGAACCGGGACGGGTCGCTCGAAGAAGGAAGCCGAGCAGCAGGCGGCCCGGGAGGCGTTCTCTGGTCTGTCCGAGCGGTCGGCGGCGGGCGACGCGTAGGGGGACGGGTGGAACTTCCCGAGGTCGAGGTCATGCGTCGCGACCTGGAGCGCGACGTGGTCGGCCGCCGCATCAAGGCGACCGAGGTGAAGGGGACGAAGAACGCGATGCGGGTGATTCGCCGGCACGCGAAGCGGAAGGACTTCACGTCGCGTCTGGACGGTCGCAAGATCGCGAAGATCGAGCGCCGAGGAAAGTACCTGCTGCTCCACCTGGACTCCGGTGACGTGCTCGTCGTGCACTTCGGGATGAGCGGACAGCTGCAGCGCGGCACGGGCAGGGTTCCCCTGGCGCCCCACACGCACGTGGTCCTCACGTTCCAGCAGGGCGGGGACCTTCGCTTCATCGACCCCCGGACCTTCGGCGAGCTCTTCATGGCCACGGCCGACGAGGTCGGAAAGGTGAAAGAACTGCAGCACATCGCGATCGACCCGCTCGATCAGGTGTTCACGTGGCCCACATTCCAATACCTCCTCGCCCAGCGCGGCGCGAAGATGAAACAGCTCCTCATGGATCAGAAGTTCATCAGCGGACTGGGCAACATCTACTCCGACGAGGTGCTCTTCCATGCAGGCATCCGATACGACCGGTTGTCCGACACGCTCTCGTCGCAAGAGGTTCGGCGCCTGTACCGCGCGATCCAGGAGATCCTCCAGGACGCGATCAAGGCCCGCGGCACGACGCTCGACGACGAGGCCTACGTCGACCTCTTCGGCAAGCCCGGCGAGTATCAGCACGAGCTGAAGGTGTACGGACGACAGGGCATCGCCTGCCGCCGGTGTCGCACGCCGATCCAGGTCGTGAAGATCTCGCAGCGGAACTGCTACTTCTGCCCGCAGTGCCAGTCCTGACCGCGCCGGGCCGACACGGGGATCAGACCACCTCGGCCCCGGCGTCGCGCATCCTCGTGATCGCTCGCTGACCGTCGCCGGGCTGCAGGTCGACGGCTCGGATCGCGTCCCGGAGCACCTCGACCTGGTAGCCGAGCATCCGGGCGTCGACGACGGTTTCGACGACGCAGTAGTCGGTGGCAAGGCCGCCGATGACGAGGCGGGTCACCTCGCGCTCACGCAGCAGGCTGTCGAGCACCGTCGAGGAGGTCTGCCCACCGACCGGGTCTCGGACGCTGAAGGCGGAGTATCCATCCTCGCCCCCGCCCCCCTTGCGGACCACGTCGCTCGAGACGCGCAGGTCGGGATGGAACGCAGAACCCCAGGTGTCGTGGACGCAATGGACGGGCCAGGTGCCGCCGTCACGTTCGAAATGCGGGGTGTGCTCGGGGTGCCAGTCCTGGGTGTAGACGACCTGGGCTCCCGACGCGGCCGCCCTCACGACCTCCTCGTTGAGCGCGGGCACGACCGCCTCTCCGTCACGCACGTACAGGCTTCCACCCGGGTCGACGAAATCGTTCTGCACGTCCACCACGAGCAACGCCGTATGTCGGTCATAGTCGGGCATCGGTCCCCATTGCCGAGTCCAGCTTGTCGAGCCAGCCTACCCTCGCCTGCGTCACACTGAGAGGGTGCGACGGGTTCGCGTAGGCGTGAGCGGCAGGGTGCAGGGCGTGTTCTACCGTTCTGCGTGCGCGGATCGCGCGCGGGCTCTCGGCCTCGCCGGGTGGGTGCGTAACCTGCAGGATGGGCGGGTTGAGGCCGTGTTCGAGGGCTCGGCACGGGCGGTCGAGGCGGCGATCGCGTGGTGTCGGATCGGCACGCCGGCGTCGATCGTCGACGCCGTGGAGGTGGTCGAGGAATCGCCGAGCGGGGAGACTGGGTTCCGAGTCACGGGGTGAACTCCGGCGGAGCCGTTCTCGGCCCGGATGCGGGAACCCGAATCACAAGCCTGTTAGCATCGCGGCCGATGTTCCTCCGCTCGATCACCATCCGCGGCTTCAAGTCGTTCGCGGACAAGACCGTCCTCGAATTCGCGCCCGGGGTGTCGGTGATCGTCGGGCCGAACGGGTCCGGCAAGTCGAACCTCGTCGACGCGATCAGCTGGGCGCTGGGCGAGCAAGGCGCACGCGCGCTCCGGGGTGGCCACATGGCCGACGTCATCTTCGCGGGAACGCCTTCGCGCCCAGCCCTCGGCATGTCCGAGGTGAAGGTCGTGATCGACAACAGCGCGGGCAAGATCCCCGTGCCGATGAGCGAGATCGAGGTCTCGCGGACGATCTTTCGAAGCGGCGAGTCCGAGTACCGGATCAACGGGCAGGGCGTCCGGTTGCTCGACGTTCAGGAGTTGCTGAGCGAGACGGGTATCGGCAGGGCCCTGCACACGGTGGTCGGCCAGGGTCAGCTGGAGGAGGTCCTGCTGGCGAGGCCCGAAGAGCGGCGCAAGTACATCGAGGAGGCCGCGGGGATCGCGAAGCACCGCAGGCGGAAGGAACGCGCCGAACGCAAGCTCGCCGGCCTCGACCAGGACCTCCTGCGTCTGCAGGACGTCCTAGCGGAGCTCCGGCGCCAGCTGAAGCCCTTGCAGCAGCAGGCCGAGACGGCCAAGAGGCACGAGACACTCACGGGAGAAGCTGAGTCGCTGTCGCAGCGCCTGGCCGCCGCGCGGCTTCGTGCGCTGATGCGGGAGCGGGAACGGCGCAGCGACGGTTGGGACGAGGGCCTGGAGAAGAGGAAGCTCGCGCGCGAGCGCCTGGACGCGCTCGACGACGACGTGCTTGCGGCAGCGGACGTCCGCGCCGAGCGGGCGGTCGCACTCGCCGCCGCCGAACAGCTCTTCCGCCAGACGCAGGCTGATCGCGCGAGCGCGGAACGTCGCTTCCGCGAAGCGCTGGAGCGGGAGGCAACGACGAGGGACGAGCTGGCCACCGAGGCGACCCGGGCGGCCCGCGTCGACGCCCTGCGCGACGACATCGCCCGTCTCGAAGAAGAGCTCGCCCGCGTCGTGACCGAGCTCGAATTTCATGAGCGGGAGCTCGACGACGCGGAGCGAGTCTTCCGCACGGCAGAAGACGAGCGTCGCCGGGTCGAGGACGTGAGACGCCGGATCGGAGAGGAGGCCGCTGGGCGCCGTGCCGAGATCGAGGCGACGCGCCGGTCGTTCGCCGCCACCGAGGCCGAGCGCGCTCGCCTCCAGGACGACCTCGTCGACGTCCACGCCCGGATCGCTCGGATCGAGGGCGAGCGCGAGGCGTTGGCGAGTGAGATCGAGCAGCTCGACGGCCAATCCTCGCCACTGTCGGAGCGCCGGGAGCTGCTCGAGCGAGATCGCCGCGCGCTCGTCAACAAGCTCGAGGAGCTCGAGGAGATCCGCCGGAGGCAGGAATCCCGCCGCGACCTCCTGGAGGCCCGTCGCAAGGACATCGAGGAAACGGCCGGCATCCGGTTCCTGAAGACGCACCGGGGGCGCGCGATCGGCCTCCTGAAGGACCTCGTTCGCGCGGAGTCCGGCCTGGAACGGGCGCTCCTCGGGGCGCTCGGCCCGCTCGCCGACGCCGTCGTGTACGAGGACGGCGAGCGGGCGCTGGCCGATTCCGCCCGCGGAGACGGCGCCATCCTCGCGATCGCGGCGGGTGGGCCCGTGCCGGCGGGTCTTTCCGGAGAGCGTTCACTGCTCTCGGCCGTCGACGCTCAGCCGCCGGCTCGCGGCATCGTCAGCACCGTGCTGCGCGACGTCTACCTGGCCGGGTCGATCGCCGAGGCGGCGGACAAACAGGGCCGCCACCCATCGGCGTCGTTCGTGACTCCCGAGGGCGCGGTCGTCGGCCCCGCCGTCATCCACACGGCGCGAGAGATCGATGCGCGCGTTCGCGAGCTTCATGCGGAGCTGCAGGTGGTCGAGCACGATCTCGCCGGGACCGTGTCCGGGATGAGACCTCGGCGTGAACGCCTGGACGAGACCGCTCGCGAGATCGTGTTCCTGCAGGAACAGGTCGACGCAGCCGATGCCGAGATCACCGCCGCCGCGGAGCGCATGTCCCTGTTGGAGCGAGACGTCCTCGGGCTCCGCCGTGAGGAGGAGCTGATCGGGCAGCGGATCGCCGCTCTGGACGAAACGGCGGCCGGCGCGCGCGCCCGGCTCGCCGCGATCGGTCCGACGGTCTCCGAGCCGGTACCCGATCTCCCTCCGGTCCCGCCGTCGCCGATCCAGCCGCGGGTGTCGGTCGAGACCCTCCGGCGTGAGCGAGCGGCTCGCGACGTCAGGCTTCACGAGCTCCGCGCCGAGCACGATCGCCTGGCCGAGCACGATCCCGTTCACCTGCGCGCCGAGCTGGAGGTGGTGGAGCGAGCGCGCGAGGAAGCCGAGGGTGCAGTGGAACGGGCCGAGATCGCGGCCGCGGAGGCCGTGGGGATGCGCGACACCGTGGCCGAGGCCGATCGCGCAGCGGCCGAGGCGGAGGCCGCGGTCAACAGATCATGGCGCGCCGCCTCGACCGACCTCGACCGGCTGCGGGAGGCCTACGAGGAGGACGATCGCACCCGAGGTGACATCGAGCGCCGGATCCGGGAGGCCGAGCGACTGATCCGGGAGGGGCACGGACTCGAGCCCATGGACGTGCTCGCGACGCTGTCCGATGAGGACGGCGTCGAAGCCCTCGAGAAGCGCTCCGAGCTCGTGCAGCGCAGACTGGCGCTGCTCGGCCGCGTGAACTTACTCGCGACTGGCGAGCTGGAGGCGCTTCAGGAGCGGCACGACTTCATGGCGCGGGAGCTCGAAGACGTCCGGAAAGCGCGGCGTGACCTTCTGGAGATCGTCGCGCAGGTAGACCACGAGATCACCGAGACGTTCGCGGCCGCATACAAGGACGTGGCGACCCAGTTCGAGCGGCTCGTCGCAGAGCTTTTCCCGGGGGGCGAGGGGCGCCTGGTGCTGACCGACCCCGCCGAGCCGCTCACCAGTGGGATCGAAATCGAGGCGAGCCCGGGCCGGAAACGCGTCAAGCGGATCAGCCTCCTGTCGGGGGGTGAGCGATCGCTCGCGGCGATGGCGTTCCTCTTCGCGATCTTCACCGCGAGACCCTCGCCCTTCTATCTGATGGACGAGGTCGAGCCGGCGCTCGACGACGTCAATCTCCACCGGTTCCTTCGTCTGGTGGAGGGGTTCGCTCGCGATGCCCAGGTGCTCATCGTGACGCATCAGAAGCGCACGATGGAGATCGCCGGGATGATGTACGGCATCTCGCTCAGTCGGGACGGGACGACGAAGGTCGTGTCCCAGCTGCTCGAGCAACGGGTTGGGCTCGAGGAGGACGCGCGACTCGAAGGAGACCGGGCTGGCTCGGTGAGCGAGGATGCGGAGGTCGGCCTCGACGGCACGGTCGTCGAGGTGCCGGCGGGCGAGCCCGTCCGCTAGCCTCGGACGGTGGGGGTCGCCGTTGTCCTGCTCCTCGTCGTTCTTCTCCTCGCTGTCGCCGGGGTCGCCACCGCGGCCCGACGCCGAGGGGTGCGTTCGCGCGGCCCCGACGGCACGGTCCGGACTCCTCAGGCCGCCAGGCCGCCGCGGGAAGGCGATGGTCTCGGCACGAAGGTCCGGGCCCTGTTCGGCGGCGGCATCGCCGACGACACGTGGCGCCGCCTGGAGGAACTGCTGGTCCGCGCCGACGTTGGCCCCGTGGCGGCGGGAGACATTGTCGCACGGGTCCGCGCGGACTTCCGCGCCGGCGCGGATCCGGCGGACGTCCTTCGGGACGAGCTCGTCGCGGTGCTCGGCGACGACGAACCGCTCCGGCTTCCCCCGGGCGCGCTCGGGGTGATCTTGGTGGTCGGCGTGAACGGCTCGGGGAAGACGACGACGATCGGCAAGCTCGCGAGCCGCCTCGCCGGAGAGGGGAAGAGGGTGAGCCTGGCGGCAAGCGACACGTTCAGGGCGGCCGCGGGCGAACAGCTCGACGTGTGGGCCACGCGGGCCGGGGCTCACATCGTCGCGCAAGCACGCGGCGCCGACCCTGGTGCGGTCGCGTTCGACGCGGTGAAGTCGGCGTCTGCCCGTGGTGCCGACGTGCTGATCGTGGATACGGCGGGACGGCTGCACACCAGGCAGCCCCTGATGGACGAGCTCTCGAAGGTGAAGCGGGTGATCGAGAAGGCCGGGGCGAAGGTCGTGGAGACTCTGCTCGTCCTGGACGCGCAGACGGGTCAGAATGGCATCGCCCAGGCGCGGGCGTTCACGGAGGCCGCGGAGGTGACGGGGGTCGTGCTCACGAAGATGGACGGCTCGGCCAAGGGTGGCATCGTGCTGGCCGTGCGCGAGGAACTCGGGGTGCCGGTGCGATTCGTGGGCGTCGGAGAGAACGTGGGGGACCTGGAGGCGTTCGACGGGCGGGCGTTCGCCGATCGGCTCCTGGCGGGCTAGCCGATGGGTGGCGCGAGGATCCTCATCGTCGAGGACCATCCCACGATGCGGGAGGCGATGCGCCTGGTCCTGGAAGGAGAGGGCTTCGAGATCAGCGAGGCCGGAGAAGGGCGGGCCGCGCTCGACATGGTGCGGTCCGACCCACCGGATCTGGTCTTTCTCGACCTCAACATGCCGGGTTCGAACGGGGGCGATGTCCTCACTCAGATCAAGGCCGACCCCGCGACCGCGGGCGTACACGTGATCGTGGTGACCGCCACCGGAGAGGAGGGTCGCGAGCGTGCGCTCGCCATGGGTGCCGACGGGTACTTCACGAAGCCGTTCAGCCCGATCGCCTTGCTTCGGACGGTGGAGCGCGTCCTCGGCACCCCGCCCTCGGGGGCCTGAACCCGGAGGTCACGACGCTCGCGGGCGCGGGCGGATGCGGGGAGTAGAATCGCTCCCCGGCCCGCGGGCCCGAGACGGTTCGGATCCACGATGTTCGACACTCTGAGCGATCGCCTCGACGCCACCTTCAAGAAGCTGCGCTCGCGCGGGAAGCTCCACCCCAAGCAGGTGGACAACGCCCTTGCCGACATGCGTCTCGCCCTCCTGGAGGCCGACGTCGCCGTCGAGGTGGCCGACGACTTCCTCGCCCGGGTGCGGGCGCGTTCCCTCTCGCAGGAGGTCATGAAGAGCCTGACGCCGGCCCAGCACGTCGTGAAGATCGTGAACGAGGAGCTCACGGCGACCATGGGGGGCGAACACCGACCCTTCGACCTCGGCCCCACGCGGCCCGCCGTGATCCTGGTCGCGGGCGTCCAGGGTTCCGGCAAGACGACCGTGTGCGCCAAGCTGGCGAAGAGCCTCAAGTCGACGGGCCGCCGGCCACTGTTGGTCGCCGCCGACCTCGAACGGCCCGCCGCGATCGAGCAGCTGCGCACCCTCGGACGGGAGATCGGTGTCCCCGTCTGGTCGGAAGGCCGCGATCCCGTGAAGGTTTCCAAGAACGCGCTGCGGGAGGCCGAGCGGCAGGACGCGGACGTCGTCATCGTGGACACCGCCGGCAGGATGCACGTCGACGCCGACATGATGAGGCAGGCGCGGCGCATCAAGGTTGCGATCCGGCCGCGCCACGTGCTGATGGTGTGCGACTCCATGACCGGCCAGGACGCGGTGGTCCAAGCGCGCGAGTTCATGCGCGAGGTCGATACCACGGGCTTCGTCCTCACGAAGCTCGACGGCGACGCCCGCGGCGGCGCGGCGCTCAGCATCACGGCCGTCACCGGCCTGCCGGTCTTCTTCGTCGGCGTCGGCGAGACGACGGACGATCTGGAGCCCTTCTATCCCGACCGGATGGCCGGCCGCATCCTCGGGATGGGCGACGTGCTGACCCTGATCGACAAGGCCGAGCAGAAGCTCGACACGGATCGGGCCCGGGCGTCTGCCGAGCGATTGATGAGGGACCAGTTCACGCTCGAGGATTTCCTGACCCAGCTGCGAGAGATGCGCAAGCTCGGGCCGATCGGAGACCTGTTGAAGATGCTGCCCGGCGCCCCGGGCGGCAAGAGTATGGCGAAGGAGCTGGCCGGCGCGATCGACGAAGGACAACTGAGCCGGGCCGAGGCGATGATCCTGTCGATGACCCCGAAGGAACGGCGGAATCCCGGTATCATCTCCGGGCCGCGCCGCCTTCGGATCGCGAACGGATCCGGGGTCACGACCGCCGACGTCAACGGGCTCCTCAAGGACTTCGAGGGCGCCCGCACGATGATGCGGACGATGATGGGCGGCAAGCGCGTGCCCGGCATGATGAAGGTGTCGACCGGGCCGAAGAAGCGATAGGAGACGACCGAGACATGTCGACGAGGATCCGGCTGCGCCGGATGGGCGCGAACAAGCGCCCCTTCTACCGCGTCGTGGTCGCCGATCAGCGCAGTCCCCGGGACGGCCGATTCATCGAGATCATCGGGAAATATCACCCGCTCGAGGATCCGTCGCTCATCCAGATCGACGAGGAGCGCGCGCTGCACTGGCTGCGGGTCGGAGCCCAGCCCTCGAACCAGGTGCGCAACTTGATGGACAAGATCGGCATCTGGGACAAGTTCGTGGCCGAGCGGCCGGGCGCCGCGATCCCGCCGAAGCCCGGCCAGGCCGCCCGTCCCACGAAGGAGAAGGTCTCGAAGAAGGCCGCCGCAAGGGCGGCCGACGCCGCGAAGGCCGCGGTGGCCCCGCCGCCCGAGGACCACCAGGAGCAGCCGTCGGTCGAGGCGCCCGCGCCCGAGCCCGAGGCCGCTCCCGAGCCCGAGGCCGCTCCCGTCGCAGAGACCGCTCCCGAGCCCGAGGCCGCTCCCGAGCCACCTGCCGAGGAGTAGCCGGCGTGAGGGAGCTCGTGGAGTTCCTCGCCCGCGAGCTCGTGGATGACCCCGATGCGGTCGTCGTGACGGAATCGGCCGACGATCGCGGTGTCCTGTTCACCTTGACCGTCGCTCCGGACGACATGGGCAAGGTCATCGGTAGAGGCGGGCGCACTGCCAAGGCGATCCGCACGGTCGTTCGCGCTGCGGCCACGCGGCAGGGCATCGACGTTCGCGTCGACATCGCCGATTGAGGATGCCCGAGCCGACCGTCGTCGTCGGAAGGGTCACGAAGCCGCACGGGCTCCACGGCGAGGTGGCCGTGCTGGTCCTGTCGGACAACCCGGACCGATTCGCACGGGGATCGTCCGTGTTCCTCGAGGACGGCACCGAGCTCACGGTCCGCGCCGTGCGAGGCGCCGGGTCGAGAGCGCTGATCGCGTTCGTGGGGTTCGACGACCGATCGGCCGCCGACCGGATCCGCGGCCACACGCTCGTCGTTCCCGAGTCGATGCTTCCCTCGCTGCCCGACGGTGAGTACTGGCCCTCACAGCTCGAGGGATGCGCGGTCGTCACCGAGTCAGGAGGTTCCCTCGGTTCGATCGTGGACGTGATCCCGAATCCCGCGAACGACCTGTGGGTGGCTGTGGACCCGAACGGCGTCGAGACACTGGTTCCGGCGATCCGCGAGGTGATCGTCGACGTGGACATCCGCGCCAAACGTGTGCTGGTGCGCGACCTCCCCGGCCTCACCGCCCCGGAAGCGTGACGGCGCCCGTCAGAGGTCGGCGATCTTCGCGAGACCCCCGACCTTCTTCAGCACGTAGCGATGGCCGTCGCGCTGGATGAGTCCGCGTCGCTGGAACTCAGTGAGGGTCCGAGTGACGTTCTCCCTGCTGCCCCCGCACAAGCTGGCCAGGTCAGCCTGTGTGACCTCGGGCACGATCGCACCATCGGGCGGCAGGTGCTCCAGATCCGGGGCGACCAGCTGAAGGAGTCGCTTGGCGACCCGGCCCTTCAGATCGAGGAACAGCAGGTCGTCGACGAACGACTGCTGCGACTGTGCCTGGCGAGCCAGGGCGAGGATCGCGGCGCGGGCGGCCGCGGGCTGGGAGGTGATGAATCCCACGAACGACTCGCCGGGCGCCGCCCACACCTCGCAATCCGCCAGCGTGATCAGGCTGGCCGTTCGGGGCATATCGCCGAGCGGCCCCAACTCCCCGACGAACTGCGGCGTGTCCACGGTGGCGTGGTAGATCCGGGAGCCGCCGGTCGTGACCGAGCTGACCTCGACGCTCCCGTCGACCAGGAAGAAGACGTCCGGTGCATCTTCGCCCTGGTGACAGAGGTAGGTGCCCCTGCGGTAATGCCGCACCGTGCCGAGGTCGGCCAGCCGAGCGACGTCCTCGGATGCCACCTCTCGGAGGAACGGCGTGGCCGCCATGGCACGTTGCAGTGGAGTCGAGGAGCCCCGCTTCGGCATCGGCGATAGCCTCGCACGGCCGGCTCGAGGGCGCCACTTGTGAACGCGAAGAAGCCCGGCCGATGGGCCGGGCTTCGTCCGAACCTGTGGTGAGGCTTAGGTCCGCTTCGTCCTCTTCGTCCGCTTCGTCCTCTTCGCGGTCGTCTTCTGGACGCCGGCGGCCTTCTTGTCGGTCGACTTCTCGACCGGAGCCTTCGGGGTGATCCGCTTCTCCGCCATCTCGTTCCCTCCTCGATCCGGCTGGGATCCGGATGGATCCTCGATCGCCATGCGTGCATGGTGCCACGCCGACCATCGAGACACGCGTGCCCGGCATCACTCGAGGCGCGTGTCGTTCGTCAACCCCACCGTGTGATCCGCGTCACACCCAGGATGTGACGCGCGCACATCGGCACCCTCAGGCGTCGAGTCCCGGCAAGGGGATGGGGTCGGGCCGGGGCGTACAGTTGCCGCAGTGCAGGGCGTTCTCGACCACGAGGGCCTTCATGCCCTCCGAGCCGCGGAAGAGCTCGAGGATGAACGGCTTCTCCTGGGCGTGGTCCTCGCACACGCCGCGCCCACAGAAGCGGCAGCTGCCCAAGGCGGTGCGGCGGCAAGTCCAGCAGTCCACGGCGGCGCCCCCTTTCTCGACCCCGCGTCAGTGTTCCATATCGCGGTCGGCCGGGGGCAGCAGCAGCTTGCGCTCGAAGGCGCCGGCGATGAGGGTATCGAACGCCTCACGGGATAGGGCGAACGCCCTCACCGGCGTGTGCGCGGTCACGGTGGCATTGCGAGGTTCGTGATGAAGCAGGGCTGCCTCGCCGAAATGGTCCCCTGGCCCGAGGGTCGCGATGCGCTGGCCGTCCCGGATCACGTCCGCGCGCCCGGATCGGATGGTGTAGAAAGTGTCCCCTTCCTCGCCCTGCTCGACGATGTGTTCGCCGGGCGGGACCGTGATCCAGGCGCCCTGGCCGAGGACCCTGGAGAGACCGGCGGAGCTGAGGTGGGCATAGGCCGGCAGCTCTCGAAGCTCCGACATCGCCTGCAGCGTGAGGCCGAATTGCGGTGCATCGATCGCGTCGGCGAGGAGGCGGTCGAAGGTGCCCTTGTTCACTTCGAACAGCTCCGTCTCGGAGGCCGCGCGCGCCGTGGCCGTGCGTGGGATCGCCTGGAGCAGGCCAAGCTCCCCGAAAGAGTCGCCCCGCCTCATGATCGACAGCACCCGGATGTCGCCGGTGTCGGGGTGCTCGGTCTCGATGTTGACCTCGCCGGTCCGCACGACGTAGAACGCCGTCGCCCGGTCTCCCTGCCGGAAGACCGCTTGGCCACGCCGCACCGTTCGAAGGTTTACCCGACCGGCGATGTCGCTCAGGATGTCCTCGGAGAGATCTTCGAACGCGGGAAGGGCGTCGATCAGCTGGGCGGCCTCCACCCGCCAGGAGGTCTCCAGCCGGAACCGGATCCGATTGGCCACAGCCCGCGCTCGTCGCCAGAGGCTCTGGGCCAGCGCGAAGGCTCCTCGAACGAGTGGGCCCGCCAGGATGAGCGTCAGGAGCAGCAACAGCAGGCGGGTCGCCGTGCTCTGGTTCCACAGACTCGAGACCAACCCGCCGAACACCTGCCTCCAGAAGAAGAACGAGATGAACAGCGACGCGACCGTGAACACGACCCCGGCAAGCGCGTAGAAGGCCAGACCCCACTCCTGCAGCGTCACTCGCGTGCGACCCCGGAGCTTGTGCCACAGATCGCGTTGCACGAACGCCAGCGAACGCGTCCGGAGGTCCGGTACCTGGATCAGGTCAGAGAAGATCCAGTAGCCGTCGAGCTCGAGCAATGGGATGAGGTTGAGGAAGATGATGAACAGGTTCAGGAGCGCGAACCGGTAGAGGAACTTCGACGGCCCCCATCCGGGCAGGAAGAAGATCACGAGCGACGCGATGCCCGCGAGAAACAGCTCGGCCGCCGGCCCCGCGGCTGCCTGAAGGATCCGCATCCGACGGTCCATCATCATCCCGTCGGACGAGTCGACGAAGAACGCCGGTGCGCCAAAGTAGATCATGAATCCCGCCGAGCCGATCCTTCGCCCATCGTGGATCTCCACGAGCGCGTGGCCGAGCTCGTGGGCCGCGGTGAGGAGGAAGCTCAGGAAGATGAGGACGAAGGACTCGAGCGGCGGGGATTCGCTTCCGAGCGTGAATCGATGGGAATGCACCACCGCGGCGAACGCGGCGAGCCCTCCGAGGCCGATCGCCGCGGCGGCGATCGCGACCTCCAACCGGAAGAAGTACTTGAAACCCCGTCGATACAGGAGTCTGACGACGCCGTCGACCCCCGACCAGTCCACGCGGAGAGTCTTCGCGAACGTTCGGATCTTCGCCCCCGCGGTAGTGGAGGTATCGAGCGCCTTGCCGAGCGTGGCCGTCACGTCCACGTGCCGTGGCTCCAGGAACCTACCCTCGCGGAGAGAGCTGACGAGGGACACGACCGCCTCGGGGTCGAGCCCGCCGGCCGCGTTGAACCGGTCCACGACGATGTCGGCGACCGTGCGGCTTCCGTCCAGCAGAGGGAAGAGATCTGCGACCCACGGCTCGAGCTCGAAATGCACGTCGTGGTCCGGGTTCGCCACCATCACGTAGTCGTTGCCCCACCGCAGGCGGAACAGCTTCCACTCCGTCCCGGCCGCCATCTTGGGGCGGAACGCGGAAGGATCGAGCCGCTGCCCGAGGTCTCTCCACACGTCGACGGGAGTCGAACCGGGCGCGGGGGTCGCCGCGGCCTCGGACCACAGGTCGAGCCCGCTGTCGGAGCGGGCCTCGGCAACGGCGGCCGAAAGGAGCATCGACACATCGACCGGCGGGCGCCTGCGCCGGCGCCGCGTGCTCGCGGTGTCGACGACCAGCGCCGCGGCCGCGACCACAAGGACGACCAACACGACGTACGACAGGTTGGATGCCATCCCGCGCCCTTCTCATCCGTGCCGTTCCCGCGACTCTGCGGCAATGAACCTCGCCGGACGCCGTTCGTCAAGGCGGGCCTCGATCGGGGGGCTGTTAGCCTCGCGGACGTGCTCATCGACGTCTTCACGATCTTTCCGGAAGCGATCCGTGGTCCGGTGGTGGAAGGCCTCCTCGGCCGAGCCCTGGCGAGCGGGCTCCTGGAGGTCCGCGTACACGATCTTCGAGACTGGACCACGGGCCGGCATCGGAGTGTGGACGACGAGTCGTTCGGCGGCGGCCCTGGCATGGTCATGAAGCCCGAGCCGGTGTTCGCCGCCGTCGAGTCGCTGGACCCGGACCGGGGCCGGGTGGTGTTGCTGTCGCCGGCCGGCCGCCGTCTCGACCAGGCGCTGGTGGGGGAGTTGTCCGGCAGCGATCATCTGACCTTGATCTGCGGCCGCTACGAGGGAGTGGACGAGCGAGTGGTCCAGGGGCTGCCCGCGGAGGAGGTCTCCATCGGCGACTACGTGCTCTGCGGTGGCGAGTTTCCGGCTCTCGTCTTGATCGAAGCCGTGGCGAGGCTCGTTCCCGGTGTGATCGGCACGCCAGAGTCGCACGAACACGACTCGTTCAGCGACCCAGGGCTGCTGGACCACCCCCACTTCACCCGCCCGCGCGTCTTCCGCGGCATGGAGGTCCCGGAGGTGCTGCTGAGCGGCAACCACGCTCGGATCGACCGGTGGCGGCGCGACGCAGCCCTCGAGAAGACTCGCCGGAATCGGCCCGATCTGTTGCGCAGCTGAGCGCCGCGGGGGCCGAAGGTGCCGCTGGTACACTCGTTGCCCGTTGCCATGAACAAGACCGATCTCGTCGAGAAGGCCTTCCTGCGCACGGATCTCCCCGAGTTCCGACCCGGTGATTCCGTCAAGGTGCACGTCCGCGTCGTCGAGGGGAATCGCGAACGCGTCCAGGTGTTCCAGGGCGTCGTGATCCGCCGGCAAGGCGGTGGGCTGCGGGAGACGTTCACGGTCCGGAAGATCTCATTCGGGGTTGGAGTGGAACGGACGTTCCCCGTTCACTCGCCGTCCATCGCACGTCTGGAGATCGTGAGCCGCGGCGCGGTCCGCCGAGCGAAGCTCTACTACCTGCGAGACCTCCGTGGCAAGAAGGCGCGGATCAAGGAGCGCCGGGTCGATGACATGAAGCTCGCGAGAGCCGACGTCGAGGAGGAGGTCGAGGACGGAGCCGTCACCTCCGAGGTCGCGGCGGGGCGGCAGGAAGAGGATGGTGCGGAAGCCGCGGCGGCCGACCCCGAGCCGAGCGACGGGGTCGAAGAAGAAGCTCTCGGCGACGGGGGATCCAACGACGCCGAGATGACTGGCGAGGGCGCCGAGCCCGACACCGAGCCCGCCGCGATGGCGGAGGAGCGGGCCGAGGGCTAACCGGTGGCGGAGGCGCCGAGCGGTTCTACGTCAGCCGCCGACGGCCCCGGATCCACGGATCCCGGATCCCCGTCGGGACCTTCCCCGACCACAGCGGTTCCGGCGTCGCGCAAACGGGGGTTCTTCGACGAGCTTCCGCTGCTCGTGGTGCTCGCGCTCGTCGTGGCGATCCTGATCAAGAGCTTCTTGATCCAAGCCTTCTACATCCCCTCCGAGTCCATGGTGCCCACACTCGAGCAGGGAGATCGGATCCTGGTGTGTCGCGTGTGCACCCGCGTCTCCGGGGTCCACTACGGCGACGTCGTCGTGTTCTCTTCGCCGCATCCGACCCAGGGGCCATCGCGGGGGATCGTCGGCGGCACCCTCCACTGGCTGGCCGAGACGCTCGGGGTGGCCCAGCCGGAGAACCCCGACTACGTCAAGCGGGTGATCGGTCTACCGGGCGACACGATCGAACTGAGGGACGGCCAGCTGTACCGGAACGGTGCCCCCGTCGCAGAGCCGTATCTCGATCCGCGCAGGGATACCCGCCCCTTCCCACCGGTGACCGTGCCCGATGGCATGCTGTTCGTACTCGGGGACAATCGGCTCGAGTCCGGCGATTCGAGGTTCCAGCCGCCCAACGGGTTGGGTTGGGTGCCGCGGGACAGGGTGATCGGGAGGGCGTTCGTGCGGGTATGGCCGCCATCGCGATGGGGATGGGTGCACTGACCCCGGATCTGGATCTGTACGAGCGAGCCCTTCGAGCTCAGGGATTCGAGCGGATCGCCGGCGTCGACGAGGTGGGGCGTGGGGCTCTGGCGGGCCCGCTCGTCGCCGCCGCGGCGATCCTGCCCGCCGGCTTCGACCTGGAGGGGATCCGAGACTCGAAACTGCTGACGGCGAACCAACGCGAGAGCGCATTCGAGCGGATCGCGGCTCGCGCGATCGTTGCGGTGTGCCGCGCCCAGCCGGGAACGATCGACCGCCGCGGCCTTCACCGGTGCAACCTGTCACTGCTCCGCCGGGCCGCCCACGAGCTCGATCCCCAGCCCGACTACGTGTTGATCGACGGGTTCCCGGTTCCTCGGATCGGGTTCCCGGCCCTGTCCATCAAGAAGGGTGACGTGGTGACCGCGAGCGTCGCCGCCGCCTCGATCGTGGCGAAGGTGACCAGGGACAGGATCATGGATCGGTTGCACCGCCGGTTCCCGGAGTTCGGCTTCGATCACAACCGCGGATACGGGACTCCCGATCACCTCGCAACCCTCGACCGTCTCGGGCCGACCTCCGTCCACCGGCTCTCGTTCGCGTGTGTCGGACAGGTCTCGCTCCCGGGGTTGGGCAGGGGGGCGGGTGCGCCCGCGTGAGAAGCTGGAGCCTGCGATGAGCGACGACGACATCGAACGGTTCGAAGAAGAACGCGAGCTCGAGCTGTATCGGGAGTATCGCGACGTGCTCCCCATGTTCACGTTCGTGATCGAGACCGAGCGGCGCTTCTACCTCGCCAACAAGGTCGAGCTCGCGCATCTCGACGGCGGATGGGTCCGGATCGATCTCACCGACGCGTGGGTCTGGGACATGTTCCGCCCGGCACGGTTCGTGGCGAGCGTCCAGGTGATGACGCGGCGCGACGTCAACGTCGAGGAGCTCTCGCACCGCGAGGAGACGACGACCATCCCCGAGGCGTAGCCCGCGGCTCGTGTCACCCCCGGTGGGTACCGTCTTCGCGTGGGCGATCCGCGAACCGCCACGGGCCGAGCCGGCGAGGACGCTGCCCTCGCCGTGTACCTGCGGCGTGGCTATCGGCCCGTCGCTCGGAACTGGAGCTGCCGGATCGGCGAGCTCGATCTCGTGGTGGCTCGCGGCGACACGCTCGTGTTCTGCGAGGTGAAGAGCCGACGGGGAGTCACGTTCGGTGGGGGGTACGAAGCGGTGACGGGCCGCAAGCGCGCGAAGGTGCGCGCGGTGGCCGAGGCGTTCCTGCTCGCGACGGGCGCCACGCCGAGCTCCATCCGGTTCGATGTCGCCAGCGTCGACGTTCTCGAAGGGCGACGTCGTTCACCTCGCCCGGCCAGAGGCGGTGAGTCAAGTGTCGAGCTGTTCGAGGACGCCTTCTGAGCGGCGTCGAAGTACCTCCAACATCCGGTCGACGTCGGCACGCGACGACAGGTAGTTCACGATGCCCGCCCGCAGGAACGTCCGGCCGCCGAGCGTCGTCGTCGACACCCAGCCTTCCCCGCCGACCTCGAGGTCGCGTTGCAACGCGCTCTGAAGAGCGTCCAGCCGCTCGGGCGCCATGTCGTCGTGCCCGGCCGGGAGATGTCGGAAGCAGACGACCGAAAGCTCGGGTTCGGAAGGCACGGCCTCGAAGTCGGCCTCCTGGCGGCAGCGCGCCGCCAGATATGCGGCGAGATCGAGGTTCTGC
Source organism: Actinomycetota bacterium (assembly GCA_030774235.1). Classification (GTDB taxonomy): domain Bacteria; phylum Actinomycetota; class UBA4738; order UBA4738; family HRBIN12; genus JALYLM01. Next base: position 317 of record JALYLM010000122.1, on the reverse strand, counting down.
TCGATCAGACGACCCATCCCGCGTGAGCCGAGGTGCTTCCAGGACATCCAGAGCTTGAGGGCACGGAAGCGCCGCGTGCCTTCGAGCGAGTACTGGTACCAGTGCAGGGGTTCGCCCTCGGGGCGGCCGGACCGGTAGTACTCGGGCTCTCGGTGGAACGTTGCGCGAAGATCCTCGCGGCGGCGAACGAGGAGCGCCCCGATGTCGTACGCCTGGAAGAACCACTTGTGGGGATCGATCGTGACGGTGTCGGCACGCTCGAGGTCGGGAACGCGAGGAGCATCCCGTTCGCTCAACCGGACGGCGCCGCCGTAGGC
>JALYLM010000121.1 GCA_030774235.1 Actinomycetota bacterium | reverse complement strand
CGGGTGATCGCCCACGCCGATCTGGTGATCACCGGCGTGGACGTCTTCACGGTCGACGCGGCGCGTCGGTGGGCGAACGGACTGGCGATCCGCGGCGACCGGATCGTCGCCGTCGCCGCCCGCGATGATGATCTCTCCGATCTGATCGGGCCGTCGACGGAGCGGCTTCACCTGCCGGGGAGGACCGTTGTGCCCGGATTCCAGGACGCTCACGTCCACCCGGCCTTCGCCGGACGCAACCTGCTCCGGGTGCACCTGGACGATCTCGGGTCGCGTCGCGAGATCTTCGACGCGATCGGCACGTACGCTCGGGAGCACCCCGACGAGCCATGGATCCTGGGCGGCGGCTGGGCAATGGCCCTGTTCCCCGACGGCCTGCCGTCGGCCGCCGAGCTCGATGCCGTAGTGCCGGACCGGCCGGCGTTCCTGATGAATCGCGACGTGCACAGCGGGTGGGCGAACTCCAAAGCGCTCGCGATCGCCGGGATCGACACAAGCACGCCCGACCCCTGGGACGGCAGGATCGAACGCGACCGAACGACGGGCGATCCGACAGGCGCGCTGCACGAGGGAGCCGCCTACGACGTCTGGGAGCGCGTGGTTCCGGCGACGACGCCCGAGGAATGGCGCGAGGCCATCCTGGTTGCGCAGCGGCATCTTCACGCCCTCGGCGTCACGGGGTGGCAGGACGCCTGGGTGCGGCCGGACCTGCTGCGCGCGTACCGCGACCTCGACGACGCGGGCGAGCTGACCGCTCGCGTGTCGGCGGCGCTCTGGTGGGACCGCCACCTCGGGCTCGCGCAGATTGACACGTTCGTCGAGCAACGTGCGTGGGGCGAGGGGGGACAGGTTCGCGCCCGGACGGTGAAGATCATGACCGACGGCGTCGCCGAGACGTGCACGGCCGCCATGCTCGAGCCGTACCTCGGTGCGGACGGTGTGACGACCGACGAACGCGGTCGTCCGTACCTCGATGCGGAGCCGTTGACCGAGGCCGTGACCGCACTGGACGCCGCCGGGTTCCAGGTGCACATGCACGCGATCGGCGACAGGGCCGTGAGGCAAGCGCTGGACGCGGTCGAGGCCGCCCGTCGGGCCAACGGGCCGAACGATCGTCGTCATCACGTCGCACACCTCCAGTTCGTGGCCCCCGAGGACGTCCCGCGGTTCCGCCGGCTCGACGTCGTCGCGAACGTGCAAGCGCTCTGGGCGTGCCACGATGCGCAGGTGGACGCGCTCACGATCCCGCAGATCGGGGAGAAGCGCGCGGCGCGGATGTACCCGTTCGGCGAGCTCCGGCGCAGCGGCGCGACGCTTGCGATGGGGAGCGACTGGGGTGTCTCCTCGCCCGACCCGCTTCTGCAGATGGAGGTGGCGGTCACGAGGACGGATCCGTCGGATCGCGACGGGCGTCCGCTGGATGCCGGGCAGGCCCTGGACCTTCCAACCGCGCTCGCCGCCTTCACGCGTGGCTCCGCGTACGTGGATCACGACGACGAGGCGGGAACGATCGAGCCGGGCAAGCGCGCCGACCTCGCGGTGCTCGACCGGAACCCGTTCGAACGGGAGGCGGGCCCGATCGGCGAGGTACGGGTCGAGCTCACGATCGCCGGGGGCCGCGTGGTCCACCGACGAAGCTAGACGCGGAACGAGCGACCCTCTCGGGTCGCCCGCTCCGCCGCCGTCGTCTGGCGTTCGCCGCACCCATCCGGGTGCACAGTGCCATCCTATGACGCTCGCGCGGGTTTCGCCCCTCTCTCGTTCAGGTCCTCCGGGTCCGAATGGGCGCGTATCCTGGGAGACCGTGAGGTCGTTGGACGGACCGCCGTCGACGGGCGACCGGCCGGGATGTTCGCTCTGCGGCCGTCCCACGTACGATCCCGAGAAGCGAGGGACGCCGTGGGTGCGGGCTGTGTCCGGCGGGCGGCAGGCGCTGGTGTGCCCCGAGTGCCAGCGCGACCGGCCCGACTGGGCCGCCGGCATGGACCGGTGCCAGGTCTGCGGCGGGACGCGCCTGTCTGCGATGCTCGGCGAGGTCGTGTGCCGCGCCTGCGGCCACACGGCGCGCGCCGAAAGCGCGGGCGCTTAGCTCAGCTGGAAGAGCGTCGCCCTTACAAGGCGAAGGTCGGAGGTTCGAGCCCTCCAGCGCCCACCGTGTTCACAGGTCAGAGTCGGTGTCGTGTTCACGGCGCGCACCTCGGCCACGACGTGCGCAACAACGGACCGGCTTGAGCAACCACCGATGCGCGGCCTATCCTCCGCCGGATGGCCATCTGCCCTTCCTGCGGAACCGAGAACCAAGACGGCTCGAAGTTCTGCAACGAGTGCGCCACTCCGCTCGGTACGGCTTCCGTTCGCCCCGTCGCCGAGGAACGCAAGGTCGTCACCGCGCTGTTCTGCGACCTGGTCGGGTTCACCGCCACTTCTGAGTCGGCCGACCCCGAGGACGTGGACAAGATGCTCGCCGCCTACTTCGAGATGGCGCGGAACCGGATCGAGTCCTTCGGCGGCGTCGTGGAGAAGTTCATCGGCGAT
>JALYLM010000120.1 GCA_030774235.1 Actinomycetota bacterium | reverse complement strand
CCGCCAGCCCCTTGGCGGCCTGGCGCTTGGTGATCGCGGCGGTGAGCGTGGTCTTGCCGTGGTCGATGTGCCCGATCGTGCCGATGTTCACGTGGGGCTTCGTGCGCTCGAACTTCTTCTTGCCCATGGGTTTCGGCTCCTTCGTTCCTACTCACCCGTGACGCGGGCGATGATCTCCTTCGAGATCTGCGGCGGGACCTCGTTGTAGGCGTGCAGTTGCATCGGGCTGTGGGCGGCGCGCCCCTGGGTCCGGGAGCGCAGCTCGGTTGCGTATCCGAACAGCTCTGCCAGCGGCACCAGCACCCGGACGGTCTTCTGGCCGGCACGCTCGTCGATGTGCTCGATGCGTCCGCGACGCGAGGTGATGTCGCCCATCACCTCGCCGAGGAACTCCTCGGGCGTCGTGACCTCGAACTCCATGACCGGCTCCAGCAGGACGGGTTCAGCCCGCCGTGCCGCCTCCTTCACGGCCATCGACCCGGCGATCTTGAAGGCCATCTCGGAGGAGTCGACCTCGTGATAGGAACCGTCGATCAGCGCGGCGCGCACGTCGACCATCGGGTAACCGGCCAGGATGCCGTTGTCGAGCGCCTCCTGGATCCCCTGGTCGACGGCCGGAATGTACTCGCGCGGGATCTTGCCGCCGACGATCTTGTTGATGAACTCGTACCCTCCCCCGGGACCCGTGGGCTCGAGATCGATCACGACGTGGCCGAACTGCCCTCTGCCTCCGGTCTGGCGGATGAAGCGCGCCTCGACCTTGTGGACCTCCTTGCGGATCGTCTCCCGGTACGCAACCTGAGGCTTTCCGACGTTCGCATCGACCGAGAACTCGCGCTTGAGGCGGTCGACGATGATGTCCAGATGGAGCTCCCCCATCCCGGAGATGACCGTCTGCCCCGTCTCGTCGTCGAACTTGACGACGAAGGTCGGGTCCTCGTCCGAGAGCTTGGCCAACCCCGAGCCGAGCTTGTCCTGGTCGGCCTTGGTCTTCGGCTCGACCGCCACCGAGATGACCGGCGTCGGGAAGCTGATGGACTCCAGCACGACGGGGTCGTCCGGATCGCAGATCGTGTCGCCGGTGGTGGCGTGCTTCAGCCCGACCACGGCTACGATGTCGCCGGTGTAGGCGGCCTCCATGTCCTCCCGGTGGTTCGCGTGCATCTGCAGCACGCGGCCGATCCGCTCCTTGCGGTCCTTCGATGAGTTCAGCACGTGGGTTCCGGCCCGCAGCACGCCGGAGTAGACGCGCAGGTACGTGAGCCGTCCGACGTAGGCGTCGGACATGATCTTGAAGGCGAGCGCGGAAAAGGGCTCGCCGTCGTCGGGCCGGCGCTCGACGTGCGCGTCCTCGTTGTTTGGGAGGTGACCCTCGACCGGCGGCACGTCGAGCGGGGACGGCAGGTACTGCACGATCGCGTCGAGCACCAGCTGCACACCCTTGTTCTTGAACGCGGAGCCGCACAGCACCGGCACGCCGGCTCCCGCCAGCGTTGCCGCGCGGATCGCCCGTCGCAGCTCCTCGATGGTGGGCTCCTGCTCATGGATGAACTTCTCCATCACGGCGTCGTCGTGGTCGGCCAGCTTCTCGAACAGCGCGTGGCGGGCGGCCTCGGCGGCCGGCCGATACTCCTCGGGGACGTCGGTGTCCTTCCACTCCTCGCCCATCTCGCCTTCCCAGAAGTGGCCCTTCATCTCGACGAGGTCGATCACGCCGTGAAGCTCGGATTCGGTCCCCCACGGAAGCTGGAGCACGAGCGGGTTGGCTTGCAGGCGGTCGACGATCATGCCGACCGTGCGCTCGAAGTCGGCGCCCGTGCGATCCATCTTGTTCACGAAGCAGATGCGCGGGACCCCGTAGCGGTCGGCCTGGCGCCAGACGGTCTCGGACTGCGGCTCGACCCCGGCGACCGCGTCGAAGACGGCGACCGCCCCGTCGAGAACGCGCAGGGACCGTTCGACCTCGACGGTGAAGTCGACGTGGCCGGGCGTGTCGATGATGTTGATCCAGTGGCCCTTCCACTGGCAGGTGGTCGCCGCCGACGTGATCGTGATGCCGCGCTCGCGCTCTTGGGCCATCCAGTCCATCTGGGCCGTGCCCTCGTGAACTTCGCCGATCTTGTACGCCTTTCCGGTGTAGTAGAGGATGCGCTCGGTCGTGGTCGTCTTGCCGGCGTCGATGTGCGCCATGATCCCGATGTTGCGCGTGCGAGCAAGGGGGTACTCGCGGATGCTCAGCGACTTCCCCTTCTTGATCGTCTGCTCTGTCTGCGTCACGCGCATCTTCTCCGCGGGGCTCGCCATCTAGGTCCGCCCCCTCTCACACGAAACCGGGCCACCGGGCCCGGTCCTGAGCTGCTCCTCGTCCATCACCAGCGGTAGTGCGCGAAGGCCTTGTTGGCCTCGGCCATCTTGTGCATGTCTTCGCGACGCTTCACCGAGGTTCCCCCGCCGTTGGCGGCGTCCATGATCTCGGAGACGAGCCGCTCGGCCATCGAGTTCTCCCGGCGCGCCCTGCTGTAGTTGACGAGCCAGCGCAGCGCGAGGGTCGTGCCCCGCTGCGGCTTCACCTCGACGGGAACCTGATAGGAGGCACCGCCGACGCGCCGCGACTTGACCTCGAGCATCGGTCGGACGTTCTCGACCGCCTTCTTCAATGTGATGACCGGATCGTTGGCCGTGCGCTCCGAGATGATCTCGAGCGCTTTGTAAACGGTGTGCTCCGCCACGGTTTTCTTGCCGTCCAGCAACACCTTGTTGATCAGCTGGGTTACGAGCGGGTTCTGGTAGACAGGATCCGGTGCGACCTCGCGACGTACGGCAGGGCCCTTGCGTGGCATCTCACTCGCCGCCCTTCTTGGCGCCGTAGCGTGAGCGAGCCTGGCGTCGGTCCCGCACGCCCGCGGTGTCGAGAGTGCCGCGCACGACCTTGTACCGCACGCCGGGGAGATCCTTCACCCGGCCCCCCCGGACGAGCACGATCGAGTGCTCCTGGAGGTTGTGGCCAACCCCGGGGATGTACGCCGTGACCTCGACGCCGCTCGTCAGGCGGACACGGGCGACCTTGCGCAAGGCCGAGTTCGGCTTCTTCGGGGTCATGGTGTAGACACGCGTGCAGACGCCGCGCCGCTGCGGGGACTCCTTCAGCGCGGGCGCTTTGGTCTTCGTCTTCGGGACCTCTCGCCCCGAACGAACCAGTTGTTGGATCGTGGGCATGGCTCTCTCGTCTGCACTCTGTCGTTGTCAAACACCGGAGCCCGGCCGATCGGCCGAACCCGCGGGCCAGAACCGTTGGAGCGCAGCGGAAACGCCTACCCTCCCTCGGATCCTTCTCCGGAACCGGAGTCGAACGCGCC
>JALYLM010000119.1 GCA_030774235.1 Actinomycetota bacterium | reverse complement strand
AACACGGCCTCCCGTGTCCAGTCCGTCGCCGAGCCGGGCTCGGTGCTCGTCGGCGAGTCGACGAGGCGGGCGAGCGAAGCCGCGATCGCGTTCGAGGACGCGGGGATGCACGAGCTCAAGGGCAAGGCCGAGGCCATGCAGCTCTACCGCGCCCTGAGGGTGGTTGCCGGCAGCGGCGGCTCGATGAGGTCCTCGGCGCTCGAGGCGCCGTTCGTGGGAAGGGGACACGAACTGCGGATGATGAAGGAGCTCTTCCACGCCTCGACCGAGGAGCGCAAGGCCCAGCTCGTCTCGGTCACCGGCATCGCGGGCATCGGCAAGTCCCGTCTGTCATGGGAGTTCGAGAAGTACCTCGACGGCCTCGCCGAGGACATGTGGTGGCATCGCGGTCGCTGTCTCTCGTACGGCGAGGGCGTCGCCTACTGGGCGCTGGCGGAGATGGTGAGGATGCGCTGCGGCATCCTCGAGGACGAGGAGCCGGCCTCGGCGCTCGCGAAACTGACGGCGACGATCGAGCGGCACATCCCCGATCCCGCCGAACGGAGCTGGGTCGAACCACGACTCGCCCACCTGCTCGGTCTCGAGGAGGGGGCACCCGGCGATCAGGAGAACCTCTTCTCCGCCTGGCGGATCCTCTTCGAGCGACTCTCCGAGCAGGCGCCGACGATCCTCGTGTTCGAGGACATGCAATGGGCGGACGCCGGCCTGCTGGACTTCCTCGAGTACCTGCTCGAGTGGTCTCGCAACCACCCATTGTTCGTCCTCGCCCTCGCCCGTCCCGAGCTGGCGGACAAGCGACCCACCTGGGGCGTCGGGAAGCGCAGCTTCGCCTCCCTCTACCTCGAGCCGCTGGCGCCACAGGCGATGAGCGATCTGTTGAGCGGGCTCGTCCCCGGCCTGCCCGAGGAGCTGCGAGAGGACATCCTCGCGCGCGCCCCGAGGGCATCCCGCTCTACGCCGTGGAGACGGTGCGGATGCTGCTCGACCGAGGGCTGCTCGTGCGGGAGGGGAACGTCTACAGACCCACGGGCCCCATCGAGACGCTCGAGGTGCCGGAGACACTTCATGCATTGATCGCCGCTCGGCTCGACAGCCTGGCGCCGGAGGAGCGGCGGGTCGTGCAGGACGGCGCGGTCCTCGGGAAGACCTTCACGAAGCTGGGGCTGTCCAACCTGACCGGGTTACCCGAGGCCGAGCTGGCGCCGCTGCTCGCGTCGCTTCTCCGCAAGGAGGTGCTCTCCATCCAGGCCGACCCACGCTCACCCGAGCGAGGCCAGTACTCGTTCCTTCAGGACATCGTGAAGCACGTCGCCTACGAGACCATCTCCAGGAAGGGGCGCAAGGCGAAACATCTCGCCGCCGCCCGGTTCCTCTCGTCCGTCTGGAGCGCCGAGGAGGACGAGATCGTCGACGTCGTCGCCGCCCACTACCTCGACGCTTATGAAGCCGCTCCGGGCGACCCGGACGCCGAGGAGATCCGCTCCAAGGCCCGCGAGATGCTCGTCCGCGCCGCGGAGCGCGCGGCGTCGCTCGCGGCGAATCTTGAGGCGCAGCGCGCATTCGAACGAGCGCTCGAGCTGACCGACGACCCGGTCGTCAAAGCGGAGCTGCACGAGCAGGCCGGGACGATGGCACGGATCGGAGGGCGCGCGGACCATGCAATGTCGCACTACGAGGCGTCGATCGGATCCTTCGAGGCGGCGGACGCAACGCACCCGGCGGCCAGGGTGTCGGCTCGGCTGGCCGAGGTGCTGTGGGACCGCGGGCGTCTCGAGCTCGGCCTCGAGAACATGGACCGCGCGTTCGAGGTGCTCTCGAAGGAACAGCCCGACGAAGACCTCGCTTCGCTCGCCGCCCAGCTCGGCCGCTTCATGTTCTTCGCCGGGGACACCGATCTCTCGATCCAACGGATCGAGAGGGCCCTCGACCTCGCCGAGGCGCTCTCGCTGCCCGAAGTCCTGTCCCAGGCCCTCAACACGAAGGCCCTGATCCTCATCTCGCGCGGTCGCAAGAAGGAGGCTCTCGCATTGCTGAGGTACGCGCTCGACGTCGCGCTCGAGCACGACAAACCCTCGGCAGCGCTCCGCGCGTACCATAATCTGTCCGACTCCCTCCAGCAGATGGACCGCTACGAGGAAGCCGCGGAGGCACGGCAGAACGGCCTCACGCTGGCGCGCAGAGTTGGGAACCGCTACCACGAGCGCAACCTGCTCGGCCAGGTCTACTCGTTCTTCTCCCTCGGCCGGTGGGACGACGTGGAGTCGGTCAGCGTGGAGATCCTCCAAGAGAACCTCTCCGAGGCGCGGGTCGCGTTCACCGCGTTCTCGTTTCCCGCTGTCGCCATGCACGTCCATCGTGGTCGACTTCAAGAGGCCGAACAGATCTTGAGCCTGTTCTCGGAGCTCGAGACCTCTGCGGACCTCACCGAGCGGACCGCCTGGGCGTGTGCCAAATCGACTATCCAGCTCGCTCAGGGCGCACCGGAGGACGCCTTGAACACGGCCGAGGGCGCGTTGGCCTTGCGCGAGGGGGTGGGGATCTCGAGCGAGTTCGTGAAGGAGTCGTTCGTCACCGCGGTGCAGGCGGCGATCCAGTTGGGCGACCTGGCGAAGGCCGATGAGCTCATCGCGATCGCGGAGGCGCTTCCCCCCGGTCGGTACCCGCAGTTCCTGCGAGCCCAATCCTCACGACTCCGGGCGGGCCTCGCCACGTTGCGGGGCGACGGCGGAGAGACAGAACTCTTCAAGGGCGCGGTCGGGCTGTTCCGTGAGCTCGCTGTTCCGTTCTACATGGCCGTGACCGAGCTGGAGCACGGCGAGTGGCTCGTTGCGCAGACACGCGTCGACGAGGCCGACCCCCTCCTGGCCGAGGCGGACGAGATCTTCGAGCGGCTCGGGGCCGTCCCCTGGCTCGAGCGGATCGCCCAAGCGACGCAGGGCGGGCGCAAACCCGAAGCCGCGACCGCACCTTCCTGACGCGTCACTTCCCCGGCGCGCCTCTTGGGCTCTGTTGGTCGGCGCGGTCCTTCAGCCGTCGATCGTGACGGTGCCGTGCATCCCGAACGCGTAGTGACCGGGCAGGTGGCACGCGAAGATCAACTGACCATCGGTGGCCGGGAACGTGTACGTGGTCACCTGCGTGGTCCCGGCAGGCACCGACATCTCGCCGGGCTTCGGCGGGTGGCGCAGCTCGGTGCCGTTCTCGTGGATCGTCTGGACGTACTGGTCGCCGAGGATGAACTCGTGGTCGATCGGGTCGGTGTTGTGCACGACGAACCGAACCGTCTCGCCGGGCGCGACGTCGACGTGATCTGGCTCGAATCGGGAGAAGTGGATCGTGATGTCCACGGTGCGCACTCCC
>JALYLM010000118.1 GCA_030774235.1 Actinomycetota bacterium | reverse complement strand
CGCACGTGGAGGACCTGTTCGGCCCGGAGTTCCTGGTGGAGCGCCCGCTGCTGGCGGCGATCCGGGCCGGCAGCGGCGCCGTGCTGCTGGTCGACGAGCTCGACCGAGCCGACGACGAGTTCGAGGCTTTCCTGCTGGAGATCCTCTCGGAGTTCGCGGTGTCGATCCCCGAGATCGGTAGGGTCGCGGCTGAGTCGCCGCCCGCCGTGGTCGTGACCTCGAACCGCACGCGCGAGTTGCACGACGCGCTGAAGCGGCGCTGCCTATACCACTGGATCGATCATCCGGCGCTCGAGCGGGAGATCGAGATCGTGCGGGTTCGCGCGCCGCACGTGGGGGAGTCGCTGGCGCGGGACGTGGCCACCGCGGTCATGCGACTGCGGGAGCTCGACCTGGCCAAGCTGCCGGGCGTCGCCGAGACGATCGACTGGGCGAACGCGCTCGCATTCCTGGGGGCCGAACGGCTCGATCCCGTGCTCGCCGCCGACACGCTCGGCGCCGTCGTGAAGGACCACGAGGACGAGGAGCTCGTGGCCGCGAAGCTCGCCGACGTCGTCGGCGACGGCGATGTCTGATCGCGGCGCCGTGGGCGCGTCCGATCCGCTCGCGCCTCTCGTCGAGTTCGGTCGCGATCTCCGCGGTCGAGGCTTGCCGGTCGGTACCGGCCGAATCCTGACCTTCTGCCGCGCGGTCAGCGCGCTCGGACTCACCGACCGCGAGTCCTTGTACTGGGCCGGCCGAGCCTCGCTCGTCGCTCGTCACGGCGACATCGACACGTTCGATGTCGCGTTCGACGACTGGTACCGCTCGTTCGGCCGGGGGGACGGTCCGCGGGTCGAGCTGACGATCCCGTCGGCCGAGGCACAGCGCCGGGCCGCCGAATGGGGCGAACAGCCGGACGATCTGGAGACCACGACCGGAGCGACCGCCGCCAGCTGGAAGGCGTTGAGCGACGAGGACGAGGAGCCCGAGCCCGGCGACGAGGCAGCCATCCGGATCGTCGCCAGCGCCGTCGAGGTCCTGCGCGAGAAGTCGTTCGCCGAGCTGAGTGAGGAAGAGCGGGCGCGCGTCGCGCACCTGATCCGTCGGCTCGCCGTGAGCGTGCCCCGCCAGCGGACGCGTCGAACCCATCCGTCCGCGAGGGGGGCGGTGTTCGACCTGCGCCGAACGCTCCGAAGCTCGCTGCGCACGCACGGAGAGCCGTTCGATCGCGCCTGGCGGGCGCGGCGTTCGCGATCCCGCCCACTCGTGTTGATCCTCGACGTGAGCGGATCGATGGCCCCGTACTCGCGAGCGCTCATGCAGTTCGCGTATGCGGCGATGGCGGCCGGCCGCCGCGTCGAGACGTTCTGCTTCGGAACGCGGCTCACGCGTGTAACGCGCATCCTGAAGACGAAGGACCCGGACCGTGCCCTCCGCGAGATCGGGACGCAGGTCGAAGATTGGGAGGGGGGCACGCGGATCGGGGAATCGCTGAAGGCGCTGCTCGACGGCTGGAGCCAGCGCGCGGCGCTCCGGGGCGCCGTCGTCGTGCTCTGCTCCGACGGGCTCGAGCGCGGCGATCCCCTCGTGCTTCGTGCCCAGATGGCGCGACTGCGCCGCTTGGCGCACCGGGTCGTCTGGGTGAACCCCCTGAAGGGCTCCCCTCGCTACGAGCCGCTCGCCCGCGGCATGGCGGCGGCGCTCCCGAGCATCGACGTCTTCCTGTCCGGCCATAACCTGGAGAGTCTCGAGCAGCTCGGCCGGGCGCTCGGGGCCTAATGGGCGTCGTCGCCTCAACGGCCGGCGACGGAACTCGGTTCGCCCGGTAGGCTGAGCCGGTGCAGGACGACGACGAGATCCTCGGCGCCTACGAGCGCGAGTTCGAGGCCACGACGATGCCGATCCGCCGGCCGGGCCGCGGATTCCTGCTCGTCACGGTCGCGATGCTGCTCGGAGCCATCCTGCTCGTCGTCGAGATCTTCTCGAACCGTCCGCTCGTGAGCTCCATCGGGCACGCGCAGAGCGACCTCATGGCGGCACGCGCGCTCGCCCTGGGCGT
>JALYLM010000117.1 GCA_030774235.1 Actinomycetota bacterium | reverse complement strand
TACAACAGGGACATCCGCACCGCGATGCCGTTCGTCACCTGATCCTCGATCACCGACTGCGGCAGGTCGGCGACGTCGGAGTCGATCTCGACGCCGCGGTTCATCGGGCCCGGGTGCATGATCAACGCGCCCTCGGGAAGGAGGCCCACACGGGCGCCCGTCAGGCCGAACAGCCGCGAGTACTCGCGAACGCTCGGGAAGTACTCGAGCCGCTGCCGCTCCCTCTGCACGCGCAGCACGTAGCAGACGTCGAGTTTGGGCAGGACCGAGTCGATGTCGTAGCTCACCTGCACGCCCCACGCCGGCGCGTCGGGCGGGATCAACGTGGGCGGTCCGATCAGTGTCACGTCTGCGCCGATCTTCACCAGACCGAACGAGAGCGAGCGCGCCACGCGCGAGTGCAGCACGTCGCCGACGATCGCGACGCGGAGCCCCTCGAGCCGGCCGAGCCGCTCACGCATCGTGTAGAGGTCGAGCAGAGCCTGGGTGGGGTGCTCGTGCGTGCCGTCGCCGGCGTTCAGCACCGAGCCCTTCACCCACTTCGTCAGCTGGTACGGGGAGCCGCTCGACGAGTGGCGGATGACGACCGCGTCGGCGCCCATCGCCTGCAACGTGAGCGCCGTGTCCTTCAGCGACTCCCCCTTCGCGACGCTGGAGCCGCTGGCCGAGAAGTTGATGACGTCGGCCGACAGTCGCTTGGCCGCGAGCTCGAACGAGATCCGCGTTCGCGTCGAGTTCTCGAGGAAGAGGTTCACGACGGTTCGACCGCGGAGCGCCGGCACCTTCTTGATCACTCGGGTCCCGACCTCACGGAACGATTCCGCGGTGTCGAGGATGCGCACGACGTCGTCGGCGCTCACATCGTGCATCGACAGCAGGTGCTTGTTCATGCCCGGCCTCCCCGCACGCCCTGCGCCGTCGGCACGGCGGCCTCCTCCACGACCACCGCGTCTTCCCCGTCGACCTCGACGACCATGACGCGCACGTCGTCGTCGCGCTTCGTGGGGACGTTCTTGCCGACGAAGTCGGCGCGGATCGGGAGCTCGCGGTGGCCGCGGTCGACGAGCACGGCCAGCTGGATCCGCCGCGGTCGCCCGAAGTCCATCAGGGCGTCCATCGCGGCCCGGATCGTCCTTCCGGTGAAGAGCACGTCGTCGACCAGCACGACCGTCCGCCCGGAGATGTCGAACGGGATCCGGGTCTCGTGGACCTCGGGCGCCTCGGCCTTCAGTCCGATGTCGTCGCGGTAGAACGTGATGTCGAGCACGCCCACCGGTACCTCGGCGCCCTCGATCCTGCGGATCTCGCGGGCCAGCCGCCCGGCAAGGTCGTCGCCGCGATCGGCGATCCCCACGAGGACGACGCCGTCGGCACCCTTGTCTCGTTCGAGGATCTCGTGCGCGATCCGCGTGACCGCCCGCCGGATGTCGTCGGCGTCGAGCAGTCGTCCGGTCACGGAAGAACGCCCCCTCGACCAGGCGAGAGAGCGCTCCGGTTGTCGCGCACACACATGTTCGGATCCCTTCCCGGCCTCTCGGGACCGGACTTAAAGGGGAAGAGCTTCCCGCGAGGATACGCGCCCGCGCCGGGCACGGCAACGAGCCGCGGGCAGACCACGGACCCGTGTCCATGGCGGACGCGGAGGCCCCCGCGTAGACTGGTTGGTGGAACCCCGGAACGGAAGGTGGTCGTTCACATGGAGTGGGCCGTCGTCGCCGTCGTGGCGGTAGCCGTCCTGTTCGGCGCCACGAAGCTGCCCGAGATCGCGCGGAACATGGGTCGCGCCCAAGGCGAGTTCAAGAAGGGCCTGAAGGAAGGCATCAAGCTCGACACGGACGAGCCCGCCGAGTCCGCGAAGCCGGCGGAGCCCAAGCCCGACGCCGAGTCCTGACCCGGCGCGGCCTATGCGTTCTCGCGCTCGATCTTTCCGAGGATGCCGTTCACGAAGGCCCTGGATTCATCCGCCGAGAGCTCGGACGCTGCCTCCACCGCCTCGCTGATCGCGACCGAGGGCGGCACGTCGGGTCGGTGTCGCAGCTCGTAGACCGCGACCCTGAGGATCGTTCGGTCGACGGTCGCCATCCTCGCCACCGTCCACTCCGTCGCGTTCTCCTCGAGGAGGAGATCGATCTCGGGTTGAAAGGTCGCGACCCCGTCCACGAGCTCGCGCGCGAACATCGGCACCGTCCTGCCGGCCCGCTCCCACCCCTCGAGCGCGTCCATCGGATCCTCGCCGGTGATGTCGGCCTGGTAGAGGAGATCGATCGCCATCCGCCGGGCCGCGCGGCGTGTGGTCAACGGGTTCAGGCCTTCACGCGTTCGATGTACGCCCCGGTTCGCGTGTCCACCTTGACCTTCTCGCCTTCCTCCACGAACAGAGGCACGTTCACGACGACCCCGGTCTCGAGGGTGGCCCGCTTCAGCGACCCGGTGCGCGTGTCGCCTTTCACGCCGGGGTCGGTCTTCACGATCGTGAGCACGAGCGAGGCCGGCAGGTCAACAGAGATCGGCACGGCGTCGTGCGTCGAGACCTGCGCCTCGCCCCCCTCGGTCAGGTAGTTCGCGGCGTCCCCCATGAGCTCGCGCGGCACGCGAACCTGCTCGTAGGTGTCCAGGTCCATGAAGACGTAGTCGGAGCCGTCGCCGTACAGGTACTGCATGTCCTTGCGCTCGACGATCGCCAGGCCGACCTTGACACCGGCGTTAAACGTCTTCTCGGTCACCGCCCCCGTCTTCACGTTCCGCAGCTTCGACCGGACGAAGGCCCCGCCCTTCCCCGGCTTCACGTGCTGGAACTCGATGATCTGGAAGAGCGTGCCGTCCAGCTCCAGCGTCATTCCGTTCTTGAAGTCGTTCGTCGAAACGCTCACCGTGCTCCCGTCCGCCTACAGCTCGAGCAGCTCCCGCGTCGACGTCCCCAGCACGCGGCACCCGTCGTCGATAACCTCTACGGAGTCCTCGATGCGCACGCCGCCGAGCCCGGGCAGGTAGATCCCGGGCTCCACGGTCACGACGGCTCCGGCCGGAAGCTCGTGGTCGAACTCTCGAGCCAGGCGCGGGCCCTCGTGGATCTCCAGTCCCACGCCGTGGCCGAGCCCGTGGGAGAACGCGTCGCCGTAGCCCGCCTCCTCGATCGCGCTCCGCACGACGCGATCGACCTCGCGTCCCGCCATCCCGGCTCGGACGGCGTCGACGCCGGCCTGCTGCGCCTCCCGCACGATGTCGTGCACCTTCCGCAGCTCCGCCGCGGGCTGGCCGAAGGCGACCGTTCGCGTCATGTCGGCGTGGTAGCCGCCGACGAGCGCCCCGAAGTCCAGCGTGATCACGTCTCCCTCCGCCAGTACCCGGTGGTTCGGCGCGTGATGGGGTTCGGCGGCGTTCTCCCCGAAGGCGACGATCGACTCGAACGCGAGCCCGTCGCCGCCGTCGCGGCGCAGCAACTGCTCCAGCGCCAGTGCGATCCGCCGTTCCGTGACACCGATCGACAGCAGCTCGAGCACATCGTCGAAGGCCTGGTCCGTGGCCACCTGGGCGCGCCGGAGCAGGTCCAGCTCGTCCGCGTCCTTGGCCCAGCGAAGCCGCTCGACCTCCTCGCCGATCGGGATCAGCTCCACGGCCTCGAACGCGTCGCGGAACCGCTGGTGCTGGGCGACCGTGACGCCGTTCGACTCGAAGCCAAGCCTCGACACGCCCAGCCGCGCGCATTGCTCCACGAGCGGCTCGACGAATCCGTGGAGGGCGGTCACCCGCTCCACGTCGGGAACCTCGCGGCGGGACTGCTCCGTATACCGGCCGTCGGTGATGAAGACCGTCTCGGCACCGCCTACCAACGCCTGCGCGTTCGACCCGGTGAACCCGGTCAGGTATCGAACGTTCGGCATCCTCGTCACGAGCAGCGCGTCGACCTCCAGCTCGTGCAGCCGGGCGGTCAGACGGGTTCGTCTCAGCTGGTGATCCACGGCATCGCCTCCAGCGCCAGATGATAGCCACCGGCCCCCAGGCCGGTGATCGTCGCCCGACACACCTCGGAAACCACCGAGTGCCGGCGGAACTCCTCACGCGCGTTGATGTTCGTCATGTGCACCTCCAGGACCGGGAGCTCGCACGCCTCCACGGCATCGCGCAGTGCGTAGGAGTAGTGCGCCAGCGCACCAGGGTTCAGGACGACGGCATCGATGCCCTCGGCCTTCCCGCCGAGCAGCCAGCCGATGAGTTCGCCCTCGTGGTCGGACTGATGCCAACCGACCACGTGTCCGACCGCCCGCCCGCGCTCGGACACCTCCCCCATCAGCTCGTCGAGCGTCTGGCTCCCGTACATCCGCGGGTCGCGCCGGCCGAGCGCCCCAAGGTTCGGCCCGAACAGGAAGAGCAGGTTCATACCGCAGCCCCCATGTCCTCGAGGATCTCGCGCACCTGCGACTCGGGCACGTCGTCGACGACCACCGGCTGCCCGACGTCCCGCAGGAGCACGAAGCGGACGCCTCCGTGATACTTCTTGTCCAGGCGGAAGGCGCCGACGATCTCGCCCGCCGGCGGCAGGCCGCCGTCGGTCTCCAGACCGAGCGACGACAGCAGCCGGGCGGTTCGCGATCCGAGCCCCGTCCGCGCCAGGCCCCGCGCCTCGGCCAGACGCGCCCCGAACACCATGCCGATCGCGATCGCCTCGCCGTGCGAACGTCCCTCGAACGCGTCGAGCCGCTCCAGCGCGTGGCCGAGCGTGTGACCGTAGTTCAGGATCAGCCGGGCGCCGGCGTCGCGTTCGTCCCTCGCGACCGTCGCCGCCTTCGCTCGGACGCATCGCGCGACCACGATCTCGAGAGCCGCGGGCTCCCGGGCCAGCACCGGGCCGGGATCCCGCTCGAGCGTCTCCAGCAGCTCGAGGTCGAGCGTGAGTCCGTACTTCGCCACCTCCGCCAGGCCGGAGCGGAAGTCGCGATCGTGCAGCGAATCCAGGGCCTCGACGTCGGCGAGCACGGCCCGGGGCTGAGAGAACGTCCCCACGAGGTTCTTGCCCTCGGGCAGGTTCACAGCCGTCTTGCCGCCGATCGCGGCGTCGACCTGGGCGGTGAGCGTGGTCGGAACCTGGACGAACGGGACGCCCCGCATGTAGGTCGAGGCGACGAACCCGGCGACGTCGCCCGTCGCCCCCCCGCCGAGAGCGATCACGACGTCGTCGCGATGCGCCTCCTGCGTGGCGAGCTGGTGAAGCAGCGACCCGTACGCCTGGAGCGTCTTCGCCTCTTCGCCGGGCGGGACCGTGAGCGGCACCGCGGAGCATCCGCGCCCCTTCAGCGAATCCGCGAGCGGCTCGAACCACCGCTCGGCGACCCCGTGGTCGGCGACGACGAACGCGGTCGCGGCCATCGGGAACGCCGGCAGATGCTCGGCCGCGCGGGCGATCACGCCCGCGCCGACGACGACGTCGTAGGACCGCCCCGGGATCGGGACGGTCACGCGGACCAACGTAGCTCCTCCACGATCGCGTCGGCGACCTGCTTCGGCGTGCCGGAGCCTTCCACGACGTGAGCGGCGAACTCCCGGTACAGCGGCCCCCGCTCGGCCAGGAGCCGCTCGAGGTCTCCCTCGTGGCGAATCAGCGGTCGGTCGGTCGCGGGCTGCACGCGCTCGCGCAGCCGGTCGATCCCGACGTCCAGGAAGACCGCGATCCCCGTGTTGCGAAGGGTGATGCGGTTCGCGGGCTCGAGGACCACGCCGCCGCCGCACGCGACGACCGACGGGTCGTGGGTGCTCGCCTCCACGAGCATGGCGGCTTCCATCCCACGGAACGCCGGCTCGCCCAGCTCCGCGAAGATCTCGCCCACCGACTTCCCGTACTCACGTTCGATCTGTGCGTCGAGATCGACGAACGGAACCCCCAGCCTTGCGGCCAGCTCCTTGCCGACGACCGATTTTCCGGCGCCCGGCATCCCGACCAGGTACACGATCACGGCAGGGTCTCCAGGTAGCGGTCCATGGTGTCTCGGGTCTCGGTCAGCGAGTCGCCGCCGAACTTCTCGAGCATCGCGTCGGCGACGACGAGCGCCACCACCGCCTCGCCGACGACCCCACCCGCGGGCACGGCGCAGACGTCCGTGCGCTGCTTGATCGCAACGGCCTCTCGCTTCGTCGCCAGGTCCACGGTCGCGAGCGGCTTGGGAACCGTCGAGAACGGCTTCATCGCGGCGCGCAGCCGGATCGGCTGCCCGGTGCTCATGCCCCCCTCGATCCCGCCCGCGCGGGCGGTCGCCCGGTCGATCCGACCGCGGCGCAGCACGATCTCGTCGTGGGCCTTGGACCCGGGCCGCGCGGCCGTCGCGAACCCGTCGCCCACCTCGACGCCCTTCACCGACTGGATCGACATCAGTGCCAGAGCGAGGCGGGCGTCGAGCTTTCGGTCGTAGTGGACATAGGAGCCGAGGCCCGGAGGCGCGCCGTAGGCGATCACCTCGAAGACGCCGCCCAGGGTGTCTCGAGACTTGCGCACCGCGTCGATCTCGCCGACCATCCGGGCCGACGTGTCGGCGTCGAAGCAGCGCACCGGCGACGCGTCTACCGCCTCCAGATCGCGCGGCATCGGTGGGGCGACCCGCGCCGGCACGCTGACCGTGCCGATCCGCACGACATGCGAGACGAGCTCGATCCCCAGCTCGGATAGCAGCGCCTTGCACAGGGCGCCGATGGCGACACGGGCCGCCGTCTCCCGCGCGCTAGCGCGCTCCAGCACGTTGCGCACGTCGTCGAACCCATACTTCACGGCCCCGACCAGGTCCGCGTGGCCGGGACGAGGACGCGTGAGCCTGTCGGCGGGGTCGATCTGACCCTCGACGCCCATCAGGTCGCGATACTTCTGCTCCCACTCCGCATTCGGGATCGTGATCGCGATCGGCGAGCCGAGCGTCCGGCCGTGGCGCACGCCGCTCAGGAT
>JALYLM010000116.1 GCA_030774235.1 Actinomycetota bacterium | reverse complement strand
GTTCTCTACCTGGGCGGCGGCTTCCAACCGGCCGTCGAGGACGCCGTCCACCAGGCGAGCGGGATCACGGTCGATGCGTCCGCCGGTCTTCGTTCGCTCCCTCCGCCGCCGGGGCAGTCGGGCGACGGGCTGGCGGCCGACCCGCACGTGTGGCTCGATCCTGTCCGCTACGAGCAGATCGTTCGCGAGACCGAACAGGCGCTCGAGAAGGCGGACCCGGCCGACGCGTCGTCGTTCCGCACGCGTGCGGCGGCGTTCCTATCCGAGCTGTCCTCGCTCGATGCGGAGTACCGTCGCGGTCTCTCGTCGTGCCAGCGGCACTTGATCGTGACCAGCCACGCGGCCTTCGGGTACCTCGCGCAGCGGTACGGCCTTCAGCAGGACGCCATCGCGGGACTGTCCCCCGACGTCGAGCCCGACCCGCGGCGCCTCGCCCAATTGAAGGACATCGTCGAGGCGAACGGCGTCACGACGATCTTCACCGAGGAGCTGCTCTCCCCCAAGGTCGCGCAGACCCTCGCTCAGGAGACGGGGGCGACGACGGCGGTTCTCGATCCGCTCGAGAGCCTCACCCCACAGGAGGTCGCTTCCGGCGCCGACTATGGTTCCCTCATGCGCCGGAACCTCCAGACGCTGAGGATCGCTCTTGGCTGCGCCTGAGCGAGCGGCGCTCGCGCCGGGCGGCGGACCTCTCGTCGAGGCCGAGCACGTCTCCTTCCGTTACGGCCGGGACCTCGTGCTCGACGACGTCTCTCTTCGGGTCTCCGCCGGCGAGTTCGTCGCCCTCGTCGGGCCGAACGGCTCGGGCAAGTCCACGCTGCTGAAGGTGCTGCTCGGGTCGGTTCGTCCGGGGGCCGGGCGCGTTCGCCTGTTCGCAGAGGCCCCCGAGCGGCTTGCCGACCGTTCCCGACTCGGCTATGTGCCGCAGCGTCCGACGATGGGATCGGAGGTTCCGGCGACGGTCGAGGAGATCGTCGCCGCAGGGCGATTGTCGTCGCGAGGCTGGTGGCGTCCCGCCCGTCGGATCGATCGCGAGGCCGTGGCGCACGCGCTCCGGTCGGTCGATCTTGCCGACCTGGCCCGACGTCCTGTCAACGAGCTCTCCGGCGGGCAGCAGCAACGTGCGTTCATCGCGCGTGCGTTCGCGAGCGAGCCGGAGTTGCTCGTGCTCGACGAGCCCATCGCGGGGGTCGATGCGGAGTCGCAGCGTCGGTTCCGCGATTCTCTCGTGCACCTCATCACCGAGCACGGCGCCGGGGTGCTGCTCGTCTCACACGAGCTGTCGGCCGTGGCGGGCGACCTCGATCGCGTCGTGGTTCTGAAGAACCGCGTCCTGTTCGACGGGCCACCCTCGGAGCTGTCGGCGACCGGTGTCTCGCTCGGCATCCACCGGGAGGATCTCCCGCAATGGCTCGAGGGACTCGGATGACCTGGCACGGCCTCGTCGCCACGCTGCCGCTTCCGTATCCGTTCGACCTGGGCTTCATGCAGCGGGCGCTCGTCGCCTGCGTCGCCGTGGGTGTCTTCGCCCCGATGATCGGGACCTTCCTCGTACAGAAGAGACTCTCGCTGATCGGTGACGGGATCGGCCATGTCGCGTTCGCCGGCGTCGGCGCCGGCCTGCTCTGGGGGATCTGGCCGATCTGGACGGCGCTCGGCTTCGCGGTGGTCGGCGCGCTCGGCGTCGAGCGCCTTCGTGCGCGGCGACAGGCCTCCGGCGACCTCGCCCTGGCGCTCTTCTTCTTCTCGGGGATCGCGCTCGGCGTCGTGCTCGTGAGCCGGGCGGGTGGGATGAGCGCGAACATCCTCACGTACCTCTTCGGCCAGCCCCTCACGGTCACCGGCTCCGAGATCCTCGTGATCGTCCTGCTCGGGGCCGCCGTCGCCGGAACCGTCCTCCTGCTGCTGCGCGCGCTGTTCGCGGTCGTCACCGACGACGACTGGGCCCGGGTCGCCGGGCTTCCGGTCGATCTGTTGAACTCCGTCCTCGCGGTGTTGACGGCGTGCGCGGTCGTCGCCGCGATGCGGATCGTCGGCATCCTGCTGATCGCGGCGATGATGGTCCTGCCGGTCGCGAGCGCCCAGTTGCTTGCGCGCTCGTTCCGCGGGACGATCGGGTGGGCGGTGGGGATCGGCGTCGCATCCTCGGTGATGGGACTCGTGGCCTCTCGCGTCTGGGGCCTCGCCCCCGGCGGCACGATCGTGCTCGTCTGCGCGCTCGTGTTCGCGGGACTGGCCGTCGCCACCCGCGCCGTGCCGCAGGTCGTTCCCGGGGGCCACGGGTGACGGCCGGGTCACCCGATCAGCTCCACGACACGGCGGCGCGGCGGCTCCGCGACCGTGGCCGGCGCTACACCGCCCAGCGGCGACGGTTGGTCGACATCCTGGCCCGGGCCGGGAGCCCGCTATCGATCCCCGAGATCCTGCGCGGACGTCGCGGCCTGGCCCAGAGCTCCGTCTACCGCAACCTCGGGGGGCTGGAGCACGCCGGGGTCGTCCGCCGCGTCGTAACCGAGGAGGACCACGGCCGCTACGAGCTGACCGAGGATCTCACCGGCCACCATCATCACCTGGTGTGCAGCAATTGCGGCAGGATGGAGGACGTCGATCTCCCGCCGGATTTCGAGTCGGCGGTCGACCGGACCCTCGACCGGCTCGCCAGGCGCGCCGGGTTCGCGAGCGTCAGTCACCGGCTCGATCTGATCGGTCGGTGCCGGGACTGCGCCTGACCGGGGGGCGTCGACTCTGAGGACGACCGACGCCGAAGCCTCGACGGTCCCGGGTCGCGAGGCCGTACCTGGCGGCCCTCGTCTCGGATCCGCGATGGGTTCTCCGCGCGCGATCGCCGGCGCGGGCCTGATCCTGCTCCTCGTCTTCGGTTGGCCGTTCATCGTGCATCCGACCCGCGTGGCGCCGACGCGCGACCCGGCCTGGTACACGTGGCGGGCGAACGTCCTGCTGCAGTCCGACCCCGGTTCCGTCGCCGCGGCGTGGGGCCCGGACGGCATCTTCTCCGGCGGGTATCGGGTCGCGGTTCCC
Organism: Actinomycetota bacterium; assembly: GCA_030774235.1. Lineage (GTDB taxonomy): Bacteria > Actinomycetota > UBA4738 > UBA4738 > HRBIN12 > JALYLM01. Next base: position 4,950 of record JALYLM010000116.1, on the reverse strand, counting down.
CTGGGGGGAGCGCTGCTCCAGCGCGTCGCCGGCGTCGACGAGGAGAGCTTCACCTCCTTGATGATGATCGGGATCCCGGTGCTGACGGGCCTGGTCCTGGGCGCCGCCGCCTTCCGGAGCCGACGGGACCCGCTGGCGGTCTACATGATGATGCTGGCCGCGGCCGCGCTGTTCCTCACCGAGCCGTACATCGGATACCTCGACGACGAGGCCGTGCTCTTGCTGCTGTCGATGAGCCTCGCGTTCGTCATCCCGTCGGAGAGGTCCTGGGGGGCGAGGACGGCGTTGTTCCTGATCGGGCTCCTCGCGGTCTTCGCGCACCCGATCGCGTGCGGACTCTTCTTCGCGACCCTGCTCGCCGTCTTCGGTTCCCACCTCGTGACCGGCCGGTTCCGGATCGCTTCGGCGATCCGATCGGACGGGCCGATGCTGCTCTCGGTCGGGAGCGGCATGATCGCTGGCATCGCGTGCTGGGCCGTGGGGATCTGGGGGCCGAGCGCGACGCTCTCGGACGCGGCCACAGTCCCGCCGTACACCAAGGCGTTCTTCGTCGGTCGCCTGTCGGAGTGGGCGCTGTCCTTGCAGCCGCTGATCACGGGGCCGCTCGTCCTGCTCGCGATCGTCACCACGATCGTGATCGTTCGCCGCACGAGGGAACGGGCCGATCTGTTCCAGGTCGTCTCGGCGTGGTGGCTCCTTCCATTCGCCGGTGGACTGACGTTCCTCGTGTCCGCGAGACCCGTGCCGTCCTACCGATTCCTGAACTCGACGGCAGCGCCGATCGCGCTGTCGGGACTGGGTGCCTCCATCGCGATCCGGTGGTTCCTGGGAGCGGGCGGCATGCGGCGCGCCGCTCGGCTGGTGGCGTCGCTCCTCATCGTGGGCGCGCTTGCGTGGATGGTCCTCGACGGGCTGCAGCACCGCTGGTCGAGCGAGACGAACCAGTGGGCGAACGAGGCCACCCGAGCCTCGCTCGCCGCCGTCCACGAAGTCGCGGCGGCGGCCGGCGACCGGCCCGTGATCCTGATCATGAACCACGACAACGTCGACGACCCCGTCACCCACGACAACACCACCTACGGATGGGCGAAGACGGACACGAACGTCTTCCGCACGGCGCTGCCGGGACCGATGCTGCAACGGAGCGCCACGTTCGTCGGCACGGTCGGCGACTTCCTCGCCGGCCGGCAGACGTCGGGGCCGAGCTCCGCCTACAACGCGACGACCGCGATGTACCTGGACGACGTCCGCACGCGTCTGCGGATGGATCCCGCAGCCCCCGTCGTTTTCCTGCTGAGGGCGTTCTATGGAGGCGTTCCTCCCGAGCAGGCGTCGGCCGACCTGGCGGGAGGCACCGCGGTCGGGCCCGGCGTGGCGGTGGTGAAGGGGACCGGCCTGTGGACGCCGCCGGCCGATGTGGTCGCGAGGGCCCTGGAGACGGGGACCGCGCGGCAGCAGGCCCTGGCGACGCATCCCGGACCGCTCTCGAACCCCTTGCACTCGCTGCGCGTCCTGATCGGTGTGTTCTTCCTGGTCGTGCTGCCCGGACTGATCGCGGCGCCTTGGGTCGAGCTCGAGGACGCGCCGAGCCAGATCGCGCTGATCCCGGGCATATCCTTCGTCCTCACGATCGTGTCCGGCATCGCGGTGCTCGCGATCTGGCGCGGGCCGCTCTCGACGTCGAAGGCATGGGTGGTCGTCGGGGTGGCGACGGCGATCGGGATGGCGCTGCGGCTAGGTCGCCGCAGTCGCCGCGGAGCGTCCCAGGCGCTCGAGCCGCTCGAGCCAGACGACCGCGCCGAGTGACTCGAAGATCCCGCGAGCCTCGCCGAGCAAGGGTTTCGCCTCGTCTTCTCGCCCCTGTGAAGTGAACGATTCGCTCTGCTCGGCGAGTGTCGCCGCGAGCCAGAACCGGTTCCCCATCTGGCGCAGCGTTTGGGTCGACGCATCGAACAGGGAATCGGCCCCGTCGTCACCGGTGGCGGCCGCGAGCCGCGCCTTCGCCCGCAGGTGGAGGGCCATCATCACCGGCGAGCTCCGGATGGACTTGAGCCTTTCTCCCCACTCGGTCAGCCCCCGAACGCGATCGAGGTCGCCGAGCGCGAACCCGGCGTCGACCGCCTCCAGGAAGCCGATCTTCACCATGATGCTATCCGCCCCCATGGTCGGCGCCGATGCAAGGGCCGTCTCGGCCATCGCGAGAGCTTCCCGGTGGCTCCCGCGCGCGTTCAGGAGCGCCGCGTTCCCCGATGACCACGCCGCGACCTCCTGCACGTCCGAGGAGGTTTCGTAGCGCCCGTAGACGTCCAGGATCTTCTCCGCCGCGTCGGTCTGCCGCCGGTTCGCGTAGATCAAAGGCAAGATGGTGACGTGCCCCAGGATGTCCGCCAACGCGCGGTCCAGGTTCGGCTGCTCGGCCAGCCCCTCCAGTGCCTCGTCCCATCGGCCCAGCAGGAAAAGAGGGATCGGCCTATCGGTGAGCAGGAAATCGAACCAGAAGCGGTTCCCGACCTTGCGGGCCAGGGCGAGGCCCTGCTCGTACAGGTCGACCGACTCCTCGTATCGATCCATGCGGTAGGAGGCTTCGGCGAGGTTGTTGTACGCGCGCAAGGCTGCGGCCGACCGGTCGTTCTCGAGAGCGATCTTCAACGCGTGGGCCGTCAGCGCGAAGGTCTCCTGGGGTCGTGACCGGCCCTGCGCGAGGAGGCCCTTCGTGTTGAGAGCCTGCGACATGACCTCGGGCAGCCACAGTTCCTCGGCGATCTCCAAGGCCGTCTCGAGCCGGCTCGCGGACAGCTCGTGCTCGCCGCGGAAAAAGTGCAGCCGGCCGAGCTGAGCTGCCAGTGTCGCGAGATCCTCGTCGGCCGTGTCTTCCGACAGCACCGCGAACGCTCGCTCCATGCGCTCCACCGCCTCGTCGATCCTGCCCTCGGCCCAGTCCGCTTCGGCCAAGCGCGCCGTGACGCGGGCCGCCGCGTGGCTCTCGGCTTTCGACTCGTACGCTTCGAGCACAGAATTGAGGAGCACCTTCGCCTCGTCGAGTCGGCCCGCGGCGATCGCCATCTCTCCGGCCCGTTCGATCAGCTCCGCCCGATGATCCTCGACGTCGCACAGACTCGCGGCTTGTTCGAGGTACCGCTGCGCCTCGTGGCTCGCTCCGAGCGACGCGGCGCGGTCTCCGGCCCTCTCGAGCATCTCGCGTGCCTCGTCCCGGATCTTCAGCGCGTCCTCGGCGTTCGGATCGAGCTCGTACGCCTGGAGATAATGGGAGGCGACGACCTCGACCACGTCGTCCTCGTCGCCCTGCCAGGTCTCGCGGATGAACGATGCGGCGGCGAGGTGCTTGGCCTTGCGCTCCTTCTTCGAGATCATCGTGTACGCGACCTGTTTCACGAGGTCCTGCAGGAACGAGTACTGGCCGCGTTCGGGCGATCGCGGATCCGACTGAAGCGTGAGTATCTCCTTGCGGACGAGCTCTGCGAGGATGGGCTCCAGCTCGTGATCGGCGAGGCCGGAGATCGCGGCGGCGCCTTCCGAGAAGAACGTCTTCCCGAGGACCGCTCCGTCTTGCACGACCAGGCGCTCCTGGGGGTCGAGCCCGTCGAGCCGCGCCGCGATCAGGGCATGCAGCGTCTCGGGAACCTCGAGGGACTCGATCGGGCCCGTGGGCCGGTATACGGAGCCTTCCTCCGCGAGGAGCCCACGGTCCAGCAGCATCCTGACCGTCTCCACCGCGTAGAGCGGAACGCCCTGGGCCCGATCCAGGATCTGTCGCTCGACCTCTTCCGGAAGGCCGGGCACCAGGCCCGCCAGGAGCTGGTGCATGTGCTCCTCCGTCAGTGGCTCGAGATAGAGGGAGGTAAAGTTCCTCTTGCCGGCGCCCCAGTTCGGTCGGCGTTCGGCGAGCTCGGGTCGGCCGAGGGTCACGATGAACAGACGTGAGTTCCGCGACCACTCGAGCAGATATTCGATGAAGTCCAGGAGCGACGTGTCGGCCCACTGGATGTCCTCGAACACCATGACCGTCGGGAAGCGATCGGCCAGTCGCTCGAAGAACAGCCGCCAAGCGCTGAAGAGCTCCTCTCGTCCGCCGGTCGCGCCATCCTCGAGTCCCAGCAGGCTCGCCAGACGCGGCTCGACCCACTGACGCTCCTCGGGATCGGGAACCTCCTCGGCGAGCAGCGAGTGGAGCTTCTCAAGCGGCGACGGTCCGGTCTCCTCCTCGGCGATCCCGCAGCGCATCTTCACCATCTCGGCCAGCGCCCAGTAGGTGACGCCATCGCCGTAGGAAGGACACCGGCCACGGTGCCAGTTCACGGTCTCGACGAGGCCGTCGAAGTACTTGTAGAACTCCCAGGCAAGCCGGGACTTGCCGATGCCCGCGGGCCCGGTCACCGACACGAGATGGGCCCGGCTCTCGTCGGACGAGGCGTGGAAGGTCTCCTTCACGAGTCGAAGCTCCCGGTCCCGACCGACGAAGGGAGCCTCCAGGCCGGCGGCCCGCTGCTGGCCTCGGGCGCCGGAGATCACCCGGGTGGCCCGCCACAACGCGAGCGGCTCGGCCTTGCCCTTCATCTCGTGAGACCCCGCGTCCTCGTAGGCGATCGCGGCATCGGTGGCCCATCGGGTCGATTCGCCGACGAGCACCGTTCCGGGCTCGGCCGCGGACTGGATCCGCGAGGCCGTGTTCACCATGTCGCCCAGCACCATCCCCTCGGTCTCCGCGCCCAGGGTGACCGCGGCCTCTCCCGTGAGCACCCCGGCCCGGGCCCGCAGGTCCGGCGCACCGACCTCGGCGCCGAAGGCCTCCACGGCCGCCACGAGGTCCAGCGCCGCCCGCACGGCCCGCTCGGCGTCGTCCTCGGTCGCGACGGGGGACCCCCACACCGCCATCACGGCGTCGCCGATGAACTTCTCGATGACCCCGCCGTAGCGAGAGATCAGCTTCGT
>JALYLM010000115.1 GCA_030774235.1 Actinomycetota bacterium | reverse complement strand
GAGGCGCGCGGCCGACTCTCGGATCGGATCGCGTTCCGCGTCCGCTCGCCGCAGCTCTCGATGTGGCGCGCCCAGGCGTTCGACACGTACGACGGCAGGCGCTGGACGGTCTCGGACTCCACGACCCGGCCGCTCGGGTTGGCCGGAGACGGCATCGCCCAGCAGGTCCCGGCGTCCGTCGCGGAGGCGAACCGGACGATCGATTCCATGCCGCTCACGCAGACCTTCTACATCGAAACACCGCAGCCGAACGTCGTCTTCGCCGCGCCCGGCGCCGTCCAGGTCTACTTCCCGTCCGGAGGTCTGCGGGTCGACGGGGCGGGGTCGATCCGGTCGCCGATCCTTCTGGACGAGGGCCTCGTGTACTCGGTCGTCTCGAGCGTCCCCGTCGTGAGCGACGACGAGCTGCGGTACGCGGGACGGCGTGTCCCCCTTGGGATGGAGCGCGATCTGCAGCTGCCGCGCGAGCTTCCAGCTCGAGTGGGGGAGCTGGCGCGACGGATCACGGCCGGCGCGTCCTCGGAGGTCGACCGTGTGAACGCCGTCGAGGCCTGGCTCGGGGCGAACACGGGGTACGACCTCAGTGTCGCTCGCGACCCGGTCGGGGTCGACGCCGTGGACCAACTCTTGTTCGTCACCCGGCGGGGGTTCTGCGAGCAGATCGCCAGCGCCATGGCGATCATGCTCCGCTCTCTGGGTATCCCGACGCGCCTGGTCACGGGTTTCGGATCAGGCGATCGTAACCTGCTGACCGGCTACATCGAGGTGCGTGAGTCGGACGCGCACGCGTGGGTGGAGGTGTATTACCCACACCTCGGCTGGATCCCGTACGACCCAACGTTCGGTGTTCCGCGCGTCGGCCAGAACCTCGCAAGCCGGTTCATGGCGGGCCCCGTGTTCGCTGCGGTCGCGCGATTCGTCGGTCGGACTGTTCCAGCCCCGGTCAAGCGCGCGGCGATTGCCGTCGGGCGCCTGGGCATCGGGGTGGTGCGGACCTGGCCGGTGGCGCTCGCGGTGGCTCTCGGCGGGCTCGTCGTCGGCGCGCTGGTCCGGCGGCGACGACGACGAGACCGCGCCGGGCCACGTGCTCGCGGGGCGCACGCCGCGTTCGCCGACCTGGTCGAGGCGATGACGAAGGCCGGGCACGCCCGCGACGAGCACGAGACGCCGAGCGAGTTCCTCGACGCAGTGATCGCCGACGTCTCGCTCGATGACGAGGTCACGGCAGCCGCAACGCTGGTCGTCAGAACGTTCGAGCGGGAGCGCTTCTCGGCCGAGAGGCCGACCGGCGTCGAGGTGATCCGGGCGCGTGCGGCCGCCACGCGCGCCCGTGAGCTCATCGCCCGGCGCTAGCCGGCGCTCGCGGGGACGATTCACCGCCGGCGCGGGTACCGTGTTCGCCATGTGCCGCAGCATCAAGACCCTGCGTCAACCCGACGTCGAGGCGACCGAGGAGGAGATCCGCGCGGCCGCCCTCCAGTTCGTCCGCAAGGTCAGCGGCTATCGGGAGCCCTCGCGGAAGAACCAGGAGGCGTTCGGCGAAGCGGTCGAAGACGTCGCCGCCGCGACGAGGCGCCTGCTGGACGCAGTCACGGCTCGGCGTGGCTAGGATGCCCGCCACGGGGTACCCGCTCGACCCTGCGCCGCAGGACATGCGGGCGATGGGTTGGGCCGCCGTCGCCTATCTCGTCGACTTCATCCAGGGTCTGGACGACGCCCCGGCCGAGAACACCGAGGGCGGGCTCGAGCTGGCTCGGCGCCTGCGCTCGTCGCCCCCCGAGTTCGGTGGCGACTGGGACGAGCTGTTGGATCAGGTCAAGGAGGCGGTCGCGCGCACGTTCGAGTACAGCGGCCCCGGCTACCTCGCGTACGTCCCCGGTGGCGGCCTGTACACATCCGCGCTCGCCGAGTTCGTCGCGCAGGGCGTGAACCGCTACACGAACCTGTGGCAGCCGAGTCCTGCCGTCGTGCAGATCGAGCAGAACGTCGTGCGGTGGCTGTGCGACCTCTTCGGCTACGGGCCACAGGCGCGCGGCCTGCTCACGACGGGCGGCTCGCTCGCGAACCTCTCCGCCGTGGTCACCGCGCGCCATGCCAGGCTCGGCGAGGACTTCCTGGACGGGACGTATTACGTGAGCGAGCAGGTCCACGCCAGCGTCACGAAGGCCTGCACGATCGCCGGCTTCTCGAAGCGGAACCTCCGGCTCGTACCCACCGACGCCGAGCTACGGATGGACCCCGATGAGCTGCGGACGATGATCCGCGCCGACCGCGCGGCGGGGATGCGCCCGTTCCTGGTCGTGCCATCGGCAGGCACGACGAACACGGGAGCGATCGACCCGTTGGAGGCGGTCGCGGCCGTCGCCACCGACGAGGGGCTGTGGATGCATGTCGACGCCGCCTACGGGGGCTTCTTCCAGCTGACCGAGCGGGGGCGGGACTCGTTCCGCGGCATCGATCTCGCGGACAGCGTGACGCTGGATCCCCACAAGGGTCTCTTCCTTCCGTACGGCACCGGCTCGCTCGTCGTGCGCGACGGCGAGGCCCTGCGCCAGGCCCACTACGAGGGCGCCGCCTACCTCCAGGACCTGGCCCCCGAGGGCGAGCTTCCGAACTTCTCCGAGTACTCGCCCGAGCTCTCTCGGGACAACCGGGGATTGCGCGTGTGGATGCCGCTGAAGCTCCACGGCGTCGCGGCATTCCGCGAAGCGCTCGACGAGAAGCTCGACCTCTCCCGGCACCTGTACGAAGCCTTCGTGCAGGATCCCGCGCTCGAGGTGCCATGGCAGCCACAGCTCACCGTGATCCCGTTCCGGCTCGCCGAGGGCGACGACGAGGCGAACCAGGGATTCCTTCGCCGGATCAACGCATCGAAGCGCGTGTTCCTGTCGAGCACGATTATCCACGGCCGCTACACCCTTCGCGTGTGCATCGTGTCCCACCGAACGCATCGCGACCGGATCGACGAGTGCATCGAGATCGTGTCCAAGGCCGCGGCGGAGTCGTGAGGCTGCGATGCCCGAATCTCCCGAGGTGCAGGGGCTCGCGGAGCGGCTGGATGCACTGCTCGCGGGCGCCACGTTCGACCGCGCGGACCTGCTGCAGTTCTCGTCGCTGAAGACATTCTCGCCCAGGCCCGCCGAGCTGCACGGGAGCCGGCTGGCCGGCGTGAGCCGCCGAGGGAAGTTCGCCCTGCTCGAGTTCGACGGCGGGGCGAGGCTGCTGTTCCACCTGTCCCAGGGCGGGAGGGTCGACGTCGAAGATCCGCCGAAGGCGACGAAGCCGCGAGGGAGCGTCGTCCGGTTGCGCTTCGAGGGTCGTCC
>JALYLM010000114.1 GCA_030774235.1 Actinomycetota bacterium | reverse complement strand
GGTCAGCAGGTCGATGACGGGACGTACACGATCATCAACGGCCACACGTTCGCCATCGGTGACTCCACCTTCCATTACCGAATCCAGGGCGACAACATCAAGTTCGATGTGGTGATACCGAAGGACTGTTCGACGAAGCATTGCCGCGAGGGCCTCGGTTGGGCATTCTCGGTCGCGTACCCGGGCCCGACCTGGACCCGAGTAACTTCGGGCCCGAATGTTCCAGCGGGGTCAGGCTCCGCGTGAACTTCCCAGTTGTCACATGGCGCATTACCATCGGAGATGCTGGCTGGACGCCTAGGAGGCCCCGTCATGGCGCTCACCGATGCCGAGCTGTTCGACTTCGACCATTCGCGCATGGCGAACTGGGACGAGGAACTCGCCGCCCAGACGCTGGAACGGCTGCCTGACCTCTACCGGAATCACCTGACCATCGCGAAGATCCTCGATCATTGGATCGCGCGCGGGGAGGAGGGCTTCAAGCGCGGCGAGTTCCAGAAAGGAATGGTGGCCGGGTACCGGGAGTTCGCGGCCCATCTGCGACGGGCTGATCTGGTGCCTGGCGCAGTCTTGTACGACGGGTTCGCAGGGTCAGGCTAGGGCGATGTCACAGTCCCTCGGTTCTCTGCACTTCCTTCACGTACTCGCGGGTGTGCCGCTCCCAGAGCCGGATCGACTTCTTGGTGAGGCGGAAATCGCTGAGCGTCTCGTCCTGGTACATCACCGCCGCGTCCTTTGGGTAGGCCTTGGACACCCAGCGAGCGAAGGGCTCCCACATCTGCGGCGAGAACTTCGCGATCTCCCAGTTCTGCGAGGCTCGGACGATCTCGCCATCACGAACGGTGAGGGCGAAGTGGCTGCCGCCGTACGGACCCCGCCCGATCTCATCGGATCTGATGGCGTGGAAATCGAACCCGCACGTAACGCTCGTATCAGAAGCCACGGTAGCCGCCTCACAAGATGTGATCGTCTGTTGGTAGCCCTGGGCTTCGAGGAAGGAGGTCATCAGCGATAAACCCTTGATTCCGCTCGACCCATTGGTCAATCCCGTGATGTCAGCGTTGTCGGCTAGATACGTGATGGCCTGCGTCGCGTTGAAGGCTCCATACGCCTCGAGGAAATTCATTGCGACCTCTTGCGCTGCCGCATCCACCGGAGCCACGGTCGACGGCTGGTTGGCAGGGGCTGTCGCGTCCTCTCCTGGGCGTGTCTCCAGGAACAGCACAATCGCCAGCAGGCCGATCGCCGCCGCCACGGCGAACGCACCGATCCTCTTGTTCCGTGCAGCACGGACTTGCCTCTTCTGCTGACGCTCGAGAGCGCCAGGGTCGGGTGGCTTCTGCTTCGTGACCATCTCGTAGACCTCCCTCACGTCTGGCATCCTCGCCTCCCTAGCTCTCCCTGAGCGCCGCGCGGCCCTGTGACGCGAGCACAGGGACGGTGGTCGGCTGGATGCCCATGATCCGAGCGGCCTGCTCCGAGCTGTACCCGAAGATCTCGGTGAGCACGATGGCGGTCCGCTGACGAGGGGTGATGCCTCGCAGCAGCCGACGCACGTCATCCCGGACGTCGACGTCATCGAACGGGTCCCGGGCGCCGGCAGCCGGGAGGATCTTCCTCGCGGCCACTCGTGCACGGCGTGCACGCATCCGAACCCCGTTCAGCGCGACGCGGAACAGGTACGCGACAGGGTCATCGATCGTGTCGACCCGGTCCCACCGCTCCCAGAGCTTCAGGAACGCGTCCTGCATGAGTTCCTCCGCGTCGGCCGAGCTGCCTGTGATGAAGTACAGCGCTCGGTACAGGCGATCGTGCACGTCGAGGAAGATCTCTTCGAAGCTCAGCGGACCCGCGGGCGCCTCGCGTTCCCCGTCGAGCTCGACGACGTTGTCCTCTGCCTGCACGCGCCCATGGATGCTCGAACCAACCCGATCGTTTAGGCCGGGCCCCCCGATCCTCCGCGAGGATCCCATCGGCCGAGAGTACGCCTCACGGTGGATCACGGGCCGATCCCGCGGCGCCCCTTGCCAACGTGCGTAGGCTCGGTCCGATCTTGGGCGGATATCAGTCCTAGATGAAGCCCCCCTGCCTGGTCGGCTCGCGCATGATGAGCGCCGCGCCATGGGACGCGGGTGCCTGCTTCTCCGTCAGCGCGAAGGCCTTGGTCCCATCTCGCGTCGTGCGACGACGACACCGGCGTCCCAACCGGGCGCTCGACCACCGGATGGTGGCTCGATCTGCTCGGCCTCGACGAAGGCACGTACAAGCAGCCATGAGATCAGTGAGTTGGAGTTCCACATGTCGCCGGTGTGGAGCTCGTCTCGCCCCCACACAGGGGTTGGGACGGACGGCACGAGTTCAAGGATCCGCTCGGCGCGAGCGAGGTCGTTCGCGACCCGGACCGGGCTCGAGACCGCCTCGTTCGCATCGGGGATGGAGCCTCCGCGCCATCGGCGGATCTCGTAGCGAAACAGTTGGAACCGTCCGGCCCATCTCGTTCCGACCGGGCCCTCGGCGACGACACCTCGCTCTCGTCCCCGCTCGTCCCGGATCGGCGCGGACTCGATGACGAACCGGCCGTCGGGGACGCCTACCTCCAGGGCCGAATGGTAGAGATCGCACCGCGGGCGGTGTCCGAAGAAGGCTGTAATCGCCTCATAGACCTTCCCATTCAGCCGCACCACGTGGCCGCCCGCACCCAAGGGAATCCATAGAAGGTCGACTGCTGGCGCAGGCGTGGATGCCATACAGCAGCTTACGAGCGAACCCCACTGCGACCGGCGCTGGTGGCCTCGCGCCCCGTCGTGAGGACTCATGATCGGGTCAAGGAGATGGAAGGAAGTGGATCCCTGCGACCGCATCTCAGATCCGCGGGTCTCGGCGGCGCTGTCAGTGTTGGGCGTCGTCGGTAGTCTGTGTCGCTCATGGCCGACCCCATCATCCGAACGGAACAGCTCGCGAAGCGCTTCGGCACCGTCGAGGCGCTGAAGGGCATCGACCTCGAGGTCGACGCCGGCACTGTGTTCGGGCTGCTCGGACCTAACGGCGCCGGGAAGACGACCGCGATCCGAATCCTCGCCACGCTGCTGCTCCCCGACGGAGGCCGCGCAACGGTCGATGGGCTCGACGTCGTGCGCGACGCCGAGGAGCTGCGATTCCGGATCGGCTTGGCCGGGCAGAGCGCCGCCGTCGACGAGAACCTCACCGGCCTGGAGAACCTCCAGCTGGTCGGGCGCCTCTACGGCCTGCCACGCGACGAGGCTCGGCGCCGCAGCGTCGAGATCCTGGAGCGATTCGGCCTGTCCGATGCCGCCGACCGCACCGCCAAGACATACTCCGGCGGGATGCGCCGCAGGCTCGACCTCGCCGCCAGCCTCGTGGGCCGGCCCGACGTGCTCTTCCTGGACGAGCCCACGACCGGCCTGGATCCGCGCAGCCGAGCCGACGTGTGGGAGTTCATCCGCGAGCTCCAGAAGGAAGGAACGACGCTACTGCTCACCACCCAGTATCTCGACGAGGCCGACCAGCTCGCCGACCGCATCGCCGTGATCGACCTTGGGAGGGTGATCGCGGAAGGCACCTCCGACGAGCTGAAGGACCGCATCGGCGGCGAGGTGCTGGAGATCCACGTGGAGGATCGCGCCGAGATCGCGCGCGCAGCGGAGGCCCTCTCGGGAGTCGGAGCCGGCGAGGCCCATGTCGACGCCGACACCGCCGTTATCCGGGTGCCGGTGGGCGACGCCGGACCAACCGTGCTCCTGGAGAGCACGCGGCGGCTGGATGAACGGAAGATCTCGCTCGCCGGCTTCGCGCTGCATCGCCCGACGCTCGATGACGTCTTCATGTCGCTGACCGGACACGCGGCGGAGGACGGCCAGGTGGCGGATCAGCCCGCGAAGAGTCGACGAGCCCGAGGCAGGAAGAAGGACTCATGAGCGCGACGATTCAGCAGACGACCGCGCGGCGGGCGCCCTCCACCGTGAGCGCGCGCGTCTCCCTGGCGATCTCCAACACGCTCCTCGTGACCCAGCGGAATCTCATGACGCTCATGCGGGTGCCCACCGTGTTCATCTTCGAGCTCGTGCAGCCGGTCATGTTCGTCCTGTTGTTCCGCTTCATCTACGCGAACCAGCTCCGGACCCTTCCTTTCGGCCTGACCTACGTGCAGTTCCTGATGCCGGGCATCTTCGTGCAGAACGCGATCTTCGGGGCGACGACCACCGCGATCGGGCTCGCCGAGGACATGAAGAAGGGAGTCATCGACCGGTTCCGGTCGCTGCCGATGGCGCGGTCTGCGGTGCTCGCCGGCCGCACGACGTTCGACCTCGCGAAGAACCTGATCCTGGTGACGATCGTGATCGGGATCGGCTACATCGTGGGATTCCGGTTCCAGAACGGGTTCCTCGACGCGATCGGCGTGATCCTGCTGGTGCTCGCGTGCAGCTTCACGTTCTCATGGATCTCGGCGTGCATCGGGCTCGCGTTGAAGGAGGTTGAGGCCGTGCAGGCGGCCTCGTTCACGTGGATCTTCCCGGTAGTGTTCGTGAGCGCGGCGTTCGTGCCGGTGGCCGGCATGGCGTCGTTCCTCCAGGTCATCGCGCGCAACAACCCGGTGACCCATTGGTGCAACCTTGCGCGGTACCTCGCGCTCGGCAAGGTCGGGATCATCGACTCCGTCACTCACCAGCCGATCGACACGTTCGAGGGGCTGCTCGTCAAGGCGATCGTGTGGATCGCCGCGCTGCTCGCGATCTTCATCCCGCTCGCGATCCGGCTCTACCGCAAGCTCAGCTGATCTCCATCGACGGACCTCGACCAGAGCTCGTAGGGCGTCGAGCCCGACCGCCCGATCCGACGACGACTTGCTCGATCGGGGGCTGCCCGCAAGCCGGCCACAGCGGAAGACCACGACTTCACAGGCTAGGGCGGCTAGAACTCGTTCGGGAACCTCCCCGGCCGCAGGGGTGTAGGAACATCGATGCTTCCTCGGCTCCGCCTCGCCTCCTGCCCGTTGGTACTGGCGGTGGGATGCTCGAGCAATCCGGTGACTTCCACCACCGGTGGATCCTCCGCCCCATCCCGAACGGACCTCGGATGGTCCGGTCAACCCAGCGGGACGGCCGCCCCGTCGAGACGACAGCAAAGAGCCGCTTTGGGGGCTGGCGTCGTGTTGGTCCTGACGTTTTCGGCATGCACCGGGCCCACCCCTCGCCCTTCTTCCACTCGAACAGCGCTCCCAGCGACCACACCGCCCACCACTGGGGGCCGGGGTCAGGCCACGCTTCCCCATGACCTGCGAGCGAGGGAGCTCGCCTTTGCCCTCGAGGACGGTGTCTATGTCGGCAGAGCCGATGGCACGGGGATACGGCGGATCACCGATATCCCCGGGTTCGAATACCAGCCGGACTGGAGCTCGGACGGCACGAAGCTTCTGCTTCGAGTCGACGACGAATCCGGTCGGTCGGGGGGCGTCTGGTCGGTGAATGCCGACGGCTCCGATCCGGTCGATCTGACCCTTCGGGCAGGCCTCGTCGGCGGAACCCCGGACTGGTCGCCAGACGCGACCAGGATCGCGTTCGTCGGTAGGGCTCCAGGAGAGGATCGGGTCGGTATCTATGTCATGAATGCCGGCGGCAGCGCCCCGGAACGGTTGACCAGCAAGCGCTACGAGGCCCAGTATCCCGACTGGTCCCCAGACGGCTCGAAGATCGCGTTCACCATCGTCGAGAACCTCGGCTTCGACATCTTCGTCATGAACGCCGATGGTTCGCACGTCCGGCGCCTCACCGATACCCCGGGGGAGGACAACTGGCCCGAGTGGTCACCCGATGGGACGCAGATCGTATACAGCTACAAGAACGAACTCTGGATCATGAACGCCGATGGAACGGGCGCTCACATCCTGGCAGAGGGTGCAGGTGAGCCGTCCTGGTCACAGGACGGCCGCTGGATTGCCTTCGACTGCGCATCGACGGTCAACCAGGAGGGCGGAATGTGCGCGATCCATCCGGACAGCACAGGCAGAACGCCGATCCTCGGCGGGAGAGGAAGCTTCCCGGCATGGAGGCCGTAGCCTTCTCTGCCTGGGCGGCCGAGCACGGCGCGCGAAGGCAGAGCGAGCGCGTAGAACGGCTGGTAATCCAGGCCACCGCCACGACGGCCTCCCTCGTCGTCAGCCTCTGCCTCGTATCCATCGCGGCGAGCTGCTCGTACACGCAAGCGGGTGGCCTGCCGGACGGGGGATCCCGATCCGCAGGCCGCCCCGGCTCACCCTCCAGTCTGCCGTCGTCTCCTTCGTTCGCCATGACCGGCGGGGTCATAGCTTTCTCGTCCGACCTGGGAGGAAACATCGACGTCTGGTCGATCCACACGGATGGGAGCGACCTGCGCCGGCTGACCGACTCGAGGGGCGCCGATCAATCTCCGACATGGTCGCCGGACGGTCACAGGATCGCCTACCGGTCCGATCGGGACGGCAACGACGAGGTCTATGTCATGGACGCCGATGGGTCCCACCAGCGCAACCTGACCCGGAATCCTCATTCGGACTACTCGCCGTCGTGGTCGCCGGACGGTCGTTGGATCGCCTTCGCATCCGACCGCGACGCCGGCACCGGTGGTTACGCCAACGACATCTGGCTCGTCCGGCCGGACGGTGCCGGGGCTCATCGAATCACCCATCAGGTGGGCATCGACGAGTATCCGGTGTGGTCGCCGGACTCGGCACGGGTCGCGTTCAACTGCAGCGGCGGACGGATCCTTCCCCAGGGAGTGGCGGACTTCGAAGTCTGCGTCGTCGATGCGAACGGCGGTCCGGTCCGTCGACTCACCGACGGAGCTGGGTCCTCTTCGGTCGGCGGATGGGCGCCCGACGGGACGAT
Organism: Actinomycetota bacterium; assembly: GCA_030774235.1. Taxonomy (GTDB): domain Bacteria; phylum Actinomycetota; class UBA4738; order UBA4738; family HRBIN12; genus JALYLM01. Next base: position 33 of record JALYLM010000114.1, on the reverse strand, counting down.
CCTGTTCACCTCCAGCCGGCAGGATCGTCCGTT
>JALYLM010000113.1 GCA_030774235.1 Actinomycetota bacterium | reverse complement strand
CGGAACGGCTCGGACTCAGGCCGAGGTGCCTCGCTCGTCGCCGAGGTCGGATCGGCGGACCTCGTAGCGCACGCCGAACCACACTTGATCCCCCTCGCGGTGCTCGAAGCGTTCCACGAGCTGCATCTCGACCTTTTCCGCCACCCTGAGCGAGGGGACGTTCTCCGCACTGGCGTACGCGCGAACCACCTCGGCGTCGAGCGTGTCGAAGGCGTAGGCGACGAGCGCCCCGACCGCCTCGGTCGCGTATCCGCGTCCTTGGAGCTCGGGCGCCATCGTGTACCCGACCTTGATCACCCCCGGTTCGCCGTCGGCGGGGCTGAGCCCGACGTCACCGACCAGCCGCCCGCCGTCGCGCTCCTCGACCGAGAACTGCACCCAGCCGCCGGGCTCCCCGGGCGCCCGCCGGCTCATCTCCTCGATATCCGCCCGAACTCCCTCGGGGTCGGTTCGCTCCCACCCCTGCTGGCGATGGACGTCGGGATCGCTGCGATACGCCGAGATCGTCTTGGCGTCCTCGGGCCCCGAACGACGAAGCAGTAGACGCTCGGTCACGAGCTGCTCGAAGTCGGTATCGGGGCGCATCGAGCGGCAAGCCTACCGGTCGACGCTTTCGGCAGCCTCCGGGGACCGATAGGGTGCCGCCGCCGTTATCGTTGGTTGCGTGGCACTGCAATCTCGTCCGGGGCTCGATGGGCGGATCGAAGGCGTCGTACGCGACCGGCGACTTCGATCCTTGGCGCTGATCCTGTTGGTGGTCGCCATGACGCTGCCCGGTTCGAGGTCCATGGTCCCGGGGCCGCCGGTCGCCGCGCTGGCCTCATCCAGAGCCGGGACGGCTGCGCGGGCCGTCTCGACGATGGCCGGCGGGATCGACGTGTCCGAGTTCCAGGGGACGATCGACTGGGCGGCGGTCGACCACGGCACGGTAAGGTTCGCGATCGTTCGGGCCACGAAGGGGAGGTCGTATGTCGATCCCCTCTACGCCACGAACGTTTCCGAGGCGACCGCGAACGGCTTCGTCGTCGGCGCCTACCATCGGGCCAAGCCGGACGCGGCGTCCGGGGACGCCGCCGCCGAGGCCGACCACTTCATCGCTGTCGCGCGCAACGCAGCGGGCGACGTCCTTCCCGTCCTCGACGTGGAGGAAGCCGGCAGCCTCTCGGTCACCCGGCTGCAGGAATGGGTGCGGCGATGGCTCGCGCGCGTCCACACCAAGCTGGGCGTTCGGCCGATGATCTATGCGGGCCCAAACTTCTGGCGGAGATCGATGGGAAACACCCGATGGTTCGCCCGCCACGGATATCCGCTGTGGATCGCCCACTGGAACGTGCCGTCGCCGGACGTGCCCGCGCACGATTGGGACGGGAACGGGTGGACCTACTGGCAGTGGACCAGCACGGGCGCGTTGCTAGGTATCTCCGGCGACGTCGATCGCGATCGCTTCAACGGGAGGAACCTCAGGCGAGGTGAGATCGGGTCGCTCTCGGTCGGGTCGGCCGCCGGCGGGATCGTGACCGGCTCGCGGATCGCATGCGGCGACGGCTCGATCGATTGCACCCGTCTGGCGAATCCCGGCGACAGGCTGACGCTCACCGCGACGCCCGATCCGGACGCGAAGTTCTTGGGCTGGACCGGCGCCTGCGCCCGGGCGGGGGGATCCCGGACCTGCACCGTGACCGTTCTCGGCGATCTCGCGACCTCGGCCGTCTTCGGGTATCGGGCTCGGGTCTCGCTGGAGGGAACGGGAAGTGGAACCGTGATGTCCTCACCGGCCGGCCTCAACTGCGGAACCACCTGCGCCGCAGTCTTCCCGGCCGGGACGTCTCTCATGCTTACGGCGGCCGCCGATCTGCATCGACGTTCGGGACGTGGAGCGGAGCCTGGGTGGGGTCGGCGACGACCTGCGCCCTGACCGTGGACGCCCCCGTGAATGCCGGCGCCGCGTTCGATGCGACGACGCAGCTGCCGGAGGATGGTCCGGGCGCCCGCTTCGCATGGGGCCGGATCCGGGACGCGCGGTCGATCGGCGGCTCGTATCGATGGGAGCGTCGCGGCGGGGCGTCCCAAACGTTCGCGTTCACGGGTGGGGCGGTGACGCTCTTCACGATCGCCGGGCGGGCGATGGGCAACGCGGTGGTCGCGATCGACGGTCTGCCCGTGGGCACTATCCACGGGTACGCGCGCTCGTTCCGCGCCGGCGTCGCGGACAGGTTCACGCATCTGGGAGCGGGCGATCATACGATCACCGCGACGGTGGCCGGGACGAGCTCCGCGAAGGCGACCGATACGCGTGTCGGAGTCGACGCGCTTCGGTGGGAGGGGACCACCCGGCAGGATCCGCGCCCGGCGTCGGGCACGTGGGGGTCCCGGGCGAATCCGTCGGCCGGTGGTGGTTCCTACGTCCTGAGCGATGTCCCCGGAGCGACGGCCTCGCTTCGCTTCACCGGGACGGGGGTCACATGGATCACCGCGCGAGGTCCCTCGGGGGGCCGTGCCGAGATCTGGATCGACGGGTCATTGGTGCGGACCACGAACCTCTACGCGTCGAGCCGCGTGTTCGGCGTGCAGCGGACGGTCACGGGTCTGTCCGACGCTTCCCATCTCGTTAGGATCCGCGTGGCGGGGACCCGCAGTGCCGACGCCACCGGAGCGTCGGTCGTCGTCGACGGGTGGATCATCAGGTAGGGCCAGACGTCAGACGTTCGGTGGCCCGGGCATCGGCGGTGGTGACCCCGGCGCGTTCCCCGGAAGGGAAGGCATGGCGCCGGCCGCACGGTCCCACACCCGGTTCAGATGCTCCTGGATGTACACGCCGTTGCCGATCGAGACGAACAGCATGATCACGATCGTGAGCGCCGGTTCCAGCTGCGGCTGGATCGCAAGGCGTTCCTCCACCGCTTGAACGTGCTTGGCGGTGTTGTACATCGCGATGAACGGGGGCACGACGATGATCCAGCCGAAGATCATCGCCATCAGCGATCGGGCCGGGCTGATCGTCTCGTCGTGCTCGAAGCGCCGGACCTCGTCGTTGATCTTGTAGTACCAGTACAGGAAGTAGATCCCGATCGTGATGAACGACAGTCCGAGGACGCCGAGCGGGTTCCGTTTCAGATACTGCTGACC
>JALYLM010000112.1 GCA_030774235.1 Actinomycetota bacterium | reverse complement strand
CTTCCATTGGATCCCGGCCAACACCGCGAACGAACGGCCCGAGGACTCCCACTCGGCCGCGTACGTGGCAGGCAGCGGGCCCCAGCCCCATCCGGACGGTCCGGCGTACCCCCGCCACCACGGCATCTGGAGGAAGGAGTTCGCCACCGCCCGTCCGTCGCGGAGCACGTGAACGAATTTCGCCTCGGGGAAGACGCGACCGAGGAGACCCGATCGCGGCCACCCCGTGAACTTGTGGAGGAACAGCGGCTTGTGCTGAGCGTGTGCGCGGTCCTCGAAGAACCGGTGCAGTCGGGCGTCGAGCCAGGGCGTCACGTCCTCGGCGAGCAGGTCGCGAACGGGGGCCGTCAGAGCCGGCGAGCCAACACGTTCGAGGGCGCGGTATCCCTCCGACGGCGCGAATCGCAGCCTGCCCTTGCGCGTGAGGGGCTCCGGGACCCTCCGATAGAGCTCGTTGTTCCACCGGCCCGCGGCAGCCGGCAGGGGCACGCGGTCCTCCAGGTTCGACAGGAAGCCCACGTCGGGGTGTCGAGCGACCAGCTCGTGGACCAGCGTGGATCCACACCGCCCGGTCCCGAGGACGAACGCGAACTCAGACGTCATAGCCGTACTCCTCGAGTGTCGCGCGCTGGACGGCGGTGATCGTCGCGACGGTCGCCGGATCCAATTCGGAACGCCACGCGTCGTTGCGGTCGGGGAAGGTCAGCCGGGCCAGCGAACGTTCCCACTCGGCGTCGCGCCCGAACCCGGCGAAGCCGGCGATCCGCTCCAGCGTGTCGAGCGGCGAATCGACGAACGATTCGTACGACTGGCGAAGCACCCGGGAATCCGGCAGGCCGACCAGCCCGTCCTCCATGGCGCGGACGTCCTCGACCCAGTTGCGCGCACACGCCTCCCACGGATCCCGCCCATCGGCGGCCCATCGGGCCGGCGTCGCGCCGTACCACGGCAGGACGCTTCCCTCCCACCAGTCGACCTTCGACAGGGACAGGGCGACCCCCCGGCCGTCGCGGACGATCGCCACGAATCGCGCGTCGGGAAACGCAGAGGCGAGGAACGGGATGCGACGGTTGTTCCCGATCCGTTTGTTCACGAGCACGGTTCCACCCCCGGCAGCGGCGATCCTCGCGAAAGCACGTCGTAGAGCCTCCTGCTGGCGGACCGTTCGCTCTGGGGACACGTCGTCCTGCAACGGCACGCCGCACGCCGCGTATACCGGCTCCCCTTCCACCGGCATGGGGAGGAGTCGGACGTGCAGGGGCCGCCGGGTCCCGTAGACGTAGGCGTTCGAGTCTTCGCCGAACCAGGCTCGCCGACGAAGCTCGGGGAACCGGCGGGCGAGCCGGTTCAGCCACGCGAGACGGGGCGACGTCGGGTATCGAGCGACCCAGTTGGAGATGTAGGCGGCGTCGGGGTGCAGGCACAACGCCTTGTACAGGAGGCTGGTGCCCGAGCGCGCTGGACCGACGAGGAAGACGGGAGGTCGTCGCTCGGCGTGAGCCACGGCGGCGGCCCCCTCCTGTTCCTCGGCCCGTTCGGTCCGCAACACTAGTACGCCCCGCGCCCGCTGACGACGGCGGGCAGCGTGAGCGCGAGCAGCCTGAAGTCCAACAGCAGCGACCACGACGCGATGTACCTCAGATCCATGTCGATCCACGTATCGAAGTCGACGTCGGACCGCCCACTCACCTGCCAGATGCACGTGATGCCGGGCTTCACGAGCAGGCGCCGCAGCTCGCGTTCCCCGTACGCGCGGAACTCCTCGGGCAAGCACGGCCGCGGTCCGACGAGGCTCATGTCCCCCATGAGGACGTTGACCAGCTGGGGGAGCTCGTCGATCGACAGGCGGCGGATCAGCCCCCCGACCGGCGTGATCCGGGGATCGTCCTTCACCTTGAAGATCGGTCCGCGGTGCATGTTGAGCTCCACGTGCTCGTCGCGGCGCCCGTGGGCGTCCCGGTACATCGACCGAAACTTCACCATCGAAAACGGCCGCCCGTCACGGCCCACGCGTCGCTGGACGAAGAACACCGGACCGGGCGAGGTCAGCTTCACCAGGGCACAGACCACGAGGAACAACGGCGCGAGCACGATCAGCCCCATGCCGCTGACGACCATGTCGAGCGAACGTTTCACCGCGAGCCTCCACCGTGCCGCGCCGCACAACCCTTCACGGCGCATCGGGAGGGCTACCGAGATCGTCGGAGCGCTCGCGACGTCGAGGACGGCGTCGTCGAGGTACGAGTCGAACCGGATCTCCTGCTTCACGGCGTGCTCCCGCCTCGGTCAGCTGCCACGGCCGGCGCTTGCCCGGCTGCGGACGGTCATGGAACGCTCGGTGGACGCGTTCTCCCCGACCGGACCACGCCGGCTGGCCCCATTATCCGCAACGACGGGTGAGGATTCGTCCCCCAAAGGGAGGGAATATGGCTACGCCTTTCGTACTAACTCACGTACTGACTCACCGATGCGGTCGACGATCGCCGGCCGGCGGATCACGAACGGCCCGGTTCGGAGCAGCTCGAGGAGCACGACCACCCCGACGGCCAGCACGAGCCCGAAGATCATCGCCGGGATCACGCGCTTGGCCGCGTGCGTCGCCCGGGAGAGCCCCACGGGTGGGTTGGCGGTGAGCTGGGCGGACTGCGCGGCCGACAGCTCGCCCTGTGCCTCGACATCGGCGTCCTGAGCCGTCGAGTACGCCTGGTTCGCCGACGTGAGGCGGTCGTTCGCCTGCTGGAAGCCGGCCTTCAGCTTGGCGGCCAGCGACGTCAGACTCGTCAGCCTGCTCTGCGCCGTGGCGATCGCGCTTTCGTTCCCCGAGGCTTGAGCTGTCCCGAGGGCGTCTCGCGCATCCCGCAACCGCGTCTCGTACGCGGCGATCGCCTTCGGGAAGTCCACGACGTTCGTGTCGCTCATGAGCTTGTCGAGGTCGGCGAGGGCGGCGTCATATTCAGTCTTGGCGGCATCGAGCTGCGCCGACGCGAGCGCGATGTTCGCCTGGGCGATCGCCGTCAACGCGTTCTTGCTGGCATCGACGACGACCTTCTGAGCGGTGTCGCGAGAGGTCCCGACGAAGGTCACCTCCGCCGAGTTGCCGTCGCCCAAGCGCTTGGAGGACAGACCGCTCTCGACGTCCTT
>JALYLM010000111.1 GCA_030774235.1 Actinomycetota bacterium | reverse complement strand
CCTCTTCCTTATCAGGGAAGCGCTCTAACCGAGCTGAGCTACAGCCCCCAGTCGTGCTGGGCCCGAAGCCCGGCGCAGAGCGTAGCCATGGCCGGAAACACGTGTCAATCGAGCGGCTCAGCGCTGGGGGTCGCCGAGCGTGACCTCGATGCCACCGACGACATCGCTGATCAGGTTGTAGATGAATGCGACGAAGACGTTCACGAGCGACCAGATCACGGTGAACACGCAGCCGGCCACGAAGAGGTACGTGAAGACCTTCACGCCGTCGATCGGGATGGGGGTCGCCCCCCGGGTGCTCGTCGGTCCGTTCGCGAAGATCTCGCCCAAGATCCGGGCGAGCGCGTCGATCGCGCCCGCAGCCGACAGGACGAGGTAGATGATCACGAGGGCCACCCAGATGATCAACATCAGGCAGAAGTAGAACAGCAGCGAGAACTTCAGCACCGACCACGGGCTCACCTTGCGCACCTCGACGCGCGTGCGCTTGCCGCGACCCGAACGCCGATCGACCCGACGGAAGCCGAACGAGTCGCCGAGCGCGGGTGGCCTGGCGGGCTGGAGCCCCTGCGCGGGCGCGGGCGAGGGCGCCGGCGCGGGCGCGGTGGGCAGGCTCGCCGCAGCGGGGTCCGCGGCCCCGGCCCGAACCTCATGCTGCTCGGTCGTGTGCTCGATCGGTCGACCTTCCCTCGCGGTTTCGGTCCCAAGGGTACGCCCCTCGCGGGTCATCCGCCGTAACCATCGGCACCCCGCGCCCCGAGGCGCACTCCGAATGCGGCGGGCCGCTGGGGCTCGTCTATCGTTCCCTGGATGGCCGTCCGCCCGACCGTGGAGACCGACCTCCGCCGGATCCTTGCCGTCCAGGCGCTTCGTGCGTTCGCGTACGGCTTCGGCGTGGTCGTGCTCGGGTCGGCGCTGGATCGCAGCGGCCTCTCCGACGTCGCCGTCACGATCGTGTTCACCGCGATGCTCGCGGGGATGGCGATCGCCTCCATCGCGGTCGGGCTCGTCGGCGATCGGATCGGGCGGCGGCGGCTGTACGCCGGGCTGCTGGCGCTGATGGGCGCGGTCGGCATCGTGTTCGCCTTCGCCGGCAGTGTCTGGGTCCTCGCGCTCGCCGCGCTGACCGGCACGATGTCGACCGACGCGAACGAGTCCGGGCCCATCACCTCCCTCGAGCAGGCGATGATCGGCCAGGCGCCCTCCGCGGCCCGCGTGCGCGTGTTCGGTCGCTACAACGCGATCGCCTACCTCGCCGGCGCGATCGGTTCACTCGCCGCGGGCGGCCCGGCGTTCCTGCATCACGTCTGGCACGGTGCGCCGACGGACCAGCGATGGCTTCTGGCGTTCCCGGTGGTCGCGGCCGCGTGCATCCCACTGGCGCTCGGTCTGTCGCAGGACGTCGAGCCCGGGGCGCGTCTCCCGGGTGATTCGGGGCGGCCCTTGCGGAGATCCGGCACCAACGTGCGCCGCCTCTCGGCGCTCTTCGCGACGGACGCCTTCGCGGGCGGGTTCGTGGTCGCGTCGTTCATCGCCTTCTGGTTCGCTCGCCAGTTCAACGCGAGTCAGGAGCTGATGAGCCTGGTCTTCTTCGCCGGCGGGCTGCTCCAGGCCGGTTCGTCGATCGTCGCGGCGCGGGTGGGGGCACGGTTCGGCCTGCTGAACACCATGGTCTTCACGCATTTCCCGTCGAACCTGCTGCTCGTGGCCGTTGCGTTCATGCCGTCGCTCGGACCGGCCATCGTGATGCTAATGCTCCGGTTCGCGCTCTCGCAGATGGACGTGCCGACCCGGCAGGCCTACATCGCGGCGATGGTCGATCCGCAGGAGCGAACGGCGGCCGCGGCGTTCACGAACACGTCCCGGTACGTGGCCCGTCCCTTCGGCCAGCTGCTCGGCGGCGTGCTGATGACGAACGTCGCCGCGGGCGCTCCCTTCGTGGTCGCCGGGGGCATCAAATGCCTGTACGACGTCGTGCTCTGGCGCTTGTTCAAGCGCGTGCCGCTACCGGGGTGAGCCGCGCCGGGCCCGCCCCCGCCTACTCCTCGTCCATCTGCGTGATCACCGGCGCGAGGGCCACCACGTTCGCACCGTCCTCGACGCGCATCGTGCGCACGCCCTGGCTCGAGCGACCGACCCGCCGGATGTCTCCGGCGCCCACCCTCACGACCTGACCGGAGGACGAGATGACGAACATGTCGATGTCCTTCGAGCCGACGTAGGCCCCCGCGAGCAGCCCCGTCTTGCCGGTGAGCTGGTGGCCGATGACCCCCTTGCCACCGCGTCCCTTCAACGGGTAGTCCTTCAGGGGCGAGCGTTTGCCGTATCCCTGCTCGGTGACGCTGATCATCTCCTCGCCCTCCGAGGCGAGCCCGACCGTCAGCACGCGGTCGTCCTCCGAGAGCCGCATGCCGATCACGCCTGCCGCGCTGCGCCCCATCGGACGCACGAGCGACTCCTGGAAGCGGATCGCCTGCCCCTTGCGCGACACCAGGAACACCTCGTCCTTCCCGTCGGTCAGGCGCACGTCGATCAGCTCGTCGCCGGGCTTCAGGTTGACCGCGATCAGCCCGGTGCGCGGGGAGTCGTACTCGGGGAGCGCCGTCTTCTTCACCATGCCGTTGCGGGTCGTGAACAGCAGGAACCGGCCCTTCTCGTACTCCTTCAGGTCGATGACGGCGCTGATCCTCTCGTCGCCGTCGAGCGCGACGCCGGGAAGGTTCGCCGCATACAGGCCGCGCGCGGTCCGGCCCGACTCCGGGATCTCGTGCGCCTTGACCCGGTAGACCCTGCCCTTCGTCGTGAAGAACAGCATCCAGTGGTGCGTGGTCGTCGTGAACACGTTCTTCACGACGTCCTCCTCCTTCAGGTTCTGACCGCGAACCCCCTTGCCTCCCCGGCCCTGGCGCTTGAAGGCGTCAACCGGCAGCCGTTTCACGTAGCCCGCGCGGCTGACGCTGATGATCACGTCTTCTTCCGCGATCAGGTCCTCGACGTCGAAGTCGCCGTCGTCGGCGCGGATGTGGGTGCGCCTCGCGTCGGCGTGCTTCTTCCTCACTTCGGCCAGCTCGTCCTTGATGACCGTCCGGAGCTTCTTGGGGTCCTTCAGGATCGCGTTCAGCTGCTTCATGCGGGCCAGGAGTTCCGCGTGCTCCTTGTCGAGCTCCTCGCGGGCCAAGCGTGTGAGCCGACGCAGCGGCATGTCGAGAATGTGGTTGGTCTGGATCTCGCTGAGCTTGAACTTCGTCATCAGCTTCGTGCGGGCCTCATCGGCGTCGGCCGACCCCCGGATGATCTTGATGACCTCGTCGAGGTGGTCGAGGGCGATGAGCAGGCCCTGGACGATGTGGTCGCGCTCCTCGGCCTTGCGCAGCTCGAAGCGGGTTCGACGAGTCACCACCTCGACCTGGTGATCGACGTAGTAGCCGATCATCTCGGCCAGGTTCAACGTGCGCGGGATGCCCTCGACGAGCGCGAGCATGATCACGCCGAACGACTCCTGCAGCTGGGTCAGCTTGTACAGCTGGTTCAGCACGACCTGCGCGTTCGCCCCGCGCTTGCACTCGATCACGAGCCTCATGCCGTGACGGTTCGACTCGTCCTTCAGGTCCGCGATGTCACGGGTCTTGCCCAGCTTCACGAGCTCCGCGATCTTCTCCGCGAGCCGGGCCTTGTTCACCTGATACGGGAGCTCGGTCACGACGATCTTCGACTTGCCGCCCGACCCCTCCTCGATCTGCGCCACCGCTCGGACCTTGATCGAGCCCCGACCGGTCTCGTAGGCGTCCTTGATCCCCTGGCGGCCTATGATCGTCGCGCCCGTCGGGAAGTCGGGTCCCTTCACGAACTTCATGAGCTCGGCGGGCGTGGCGTCGGGATGGTCGAGTGCGTAGACGACGGCGTCCACGACCTCTCCCAGGTTGTGCGGCGGGATGTTCGTCGCCATGCCGACCGCGATGCCGCCGGAGCCATTGACCAGCAGGTTCGGGAACCGCGCCGGAAGCACCACCGGCTCCTGCTCGTACCCGTCGAAATTCGGGACCAGGTCGACCGTCTCGGCCTCGATGTCGCGAAGGAGCTCCATCGCCATCGGAGCCAGCCGCGCTTCCGTGTACCGGTACGCTGCGGCCGGATCGCCGTCGACCGAGCCGAAGTTGCCGTGGCCGTCGACGAGCGGGGCCCGCAACGACCAATCCTGGGCCATGCGCACGAGGGCGTCGTAGACGGACTGATCGCCGTGCGGGTGGTACTTGCGCAGGACGTCTCCGATGACGGCCGCACACTTGCGGTGGGGGCGGTCCGGACGGAACCCGGACTCGAGCATCGACCACAGGATGCGCCGGTGGACGGGCTTCAGGCCGTCGCGGACGTCGGGCAGCGCCCGGCCGACGATGACCGACATCGCGTAGTCCAGATACGAGCGCTGGATCTCGTCCTCGAGCTGGATGGGCTCGACGCGCCCGGCGAACAACCCTTCCTGTGCCACCTCTGGATCAGCTCCCCTACACGTCCAGGTTCTGGACGTACTTCGCGTTCGTCTCGATGAATGCCTTGCGCGCCGGGACGTCCTCTCCCATGAGGACCGTGAAGAGCCGGTCGGCGGCGACCGCGTCCTCGAGGTTCACCTGTAGCAGCGTTCGCTTCTCGGGGTCCATCGTCGTGTCCCACAGCTGCAAGGCGTCCATCTCGCCGAGCCCCTTGAACCGCTGTGGCTCGGGCCTCTTGCCGTTGCCGCTGGCCGAGCGCCACGTGTCCCACTCCCGCTCGGTGTAGAAATAGAGCTCCTGCTTGCCGTCCTTCAGCAGATAGAGGGGGGGCTGCGCCAGGTAGACGAACCCGGCATCGATCAGCTGCGGCATGTTCCGGAAGAAGAACGTGAGCAGCAGCGTGCGGATGTGGGCGCCGTCGACGTCGGCGTCGGCCATGAGCACGATGCGGTGATACCGGGCCCGGTCCAGATCGAACTCGTCGCCGATGCCGGTACCGATCGCCGTGATGAGCGCCTGGATCTCGTTGTTCTCCAGGATCTTGTGCAGCCGCGCCTTCTCGACGTTCAGGATCTTGCCGCGGATCGGCAGGATCGCCTGCGTCGCCCGGTCGCGGGCGGCCTTCGCCGACCCCCCGGCGCTGTCTCCCTCGACGATGTAGATCTCGCAGCTCGCCGGGTCGGTCAGCTGGCAGTCCGCGAGCTTGCCGGGTAGCGAGCCGGACTCGAGGAACGACTTGCGACGAGTGAGATCGCGGGCTTGCCGGGCGGCGAGCCTGGCCTTCGCCGCGGCGGACCCCTTCGTCACGATCCGCTTCGCGTCGCCGGGATGTTCTTCGAGCCACGTCGCGAACTGGCCGTTCATCGTAGTCTCGACGAGCGAGCGCATCGACGCGTTGCCGAGCTTGGTCTTCGTCTGTCCCTCGAATTGGGGATCACGAAGCTTGACCGAGATGATCGCGATCAGGCCCTCGCGGACGTCCTCGCCGATCAGGTTCTCTTCCTTCTCCTTCACGAGCCCCTTCGTCCGCGCGTAGCGGTTGATGACGTTCGTGAGCGACTTCTTCAGGCCCTCCTCGTGCATCCCGCCCTCGTGCGTGTTGATCGTGTTCGCGAACGAGTAGAAGGCCTCCGTGTATCCGTTGTTCCACTGCAGCGCGATCTCGACCTCGGCGTCCTCTTCCTTCGCCTCCACGGCGATCACCTTATGCAGCGAGTCCTTGCTCCCGGCGAGGTACTTCACGAAGTCGACGAGGCCGCCGTTCGCCTTGAAGACCTCCTTGTGCACGGGCTCCTCACGCTCGTCGACGAGCGTGATCTCGATCCCCTTGTTCAAGAACGCGAGCTCGCGAAGGCGCTCGACCAGGGTCTCCCGCCTGAACTCCAACGTCTCGGTGAAGATCTCGGGGTCCGCCCAGAACCGGATGACCGTGCCCGTCTTCGAGGTGGCCTTGCCCTTCACGAGCTTCGTCGTGGCTCGCCCGCGCTCGTACGACTGCGTCCAGACGAACCCGTCGCGCATGACCTCGGCGGTCATCTTCTGACTGAGGGCGTTCACGACGGAGACGCCGACGCCGTGCAGCCCGCCCGAGATCTGGTAGCCGCCGCCGCCGAACTTTCCGCCCGCGTTGAGCGTCGTGAGGACGACCTCGAGCGCCGGGCGGCGGTCCTTCGCCCTCGGGATCGGCTTGACCGGGATGCCGCGGCCGTTGTCCTGGACGCCGACGGACCCGTCGGCGTGCATCGTGACGACGACCTTGTCCGCATGGCCCGCCATCGCCTCGTCGATCGCGTTGTCGACGACCTCGTAGACGAGATGATGCAGCCCTCGTGTGCTGGTCGTTCCGATATACATCCCGGGGCGAAGCCGGACGTGCTCGATGCCCTCGAGAACCGTGATGTCGCTCGCGTCGTAACCGCTTGCCTTCAACTTCTTGGTTGCCAACGAACCTCCGATCGGGGTCGCGCAACAACCTCACGCGAGTGTCGCGGGAGGCGTGCGCGGGGACGTCGCACGAACGCCTCTATTCTACCAATCGGGGCCGACGTCCGGTGCGGTTTTCGCGACCGAATCAGGCCTTCTAGCTGGGGTTTCGGACGACGATGCGGACCGAACGGACGGCGTCCCCGCCGAGCGCCTCGTTCGCGCGGCGGCAGATCTCCTGATGCAGGAATCGCGCCTGCGCGCCCCACGGCCCGCTCGTCGCGCCGACGGTCAGGACGCCCCCTTCCAGGGTCAGCGGCGCGGTCTCGGCGGCCAGTCGATCGCCCACCAGGTGAGGCCAGTTGGCAGCGAGCTTGGCGACCGGCATCCCCCGCGCGAACACGCCTTCGGCGAGCAGGTTGTCCACGACGTCGCCGATCGCAACCGGGTCGGCCGAGCGCGCGTCCCTTCGGCTGTGGAAGCCCTTCGAATGCGGCATCAGGCGCTCCGGGGGGTGACGGTTCCGTCGCGGACGTCCCAGGTCGCATGGGCGGGAGCCGGCACGTCCGCCTCGTCGGCAACGCTGATCACGACCTGACCCCCCCGGCGTGCGAGTCGGTCCCCCGTCAGGTCCCGTCGCGCCGGATCGAGCGCGCTGAAGGGGTCGTCGACCAGCAGCAGCGGGGGTTCGCCGAGCTCTCGCTCCACCGCGCCGGCCAGCCCGAGGCGCAGGCACAGCACCGCCGCCCAGGCTTCACCGTGGGATGCGAACGCGCGAGCGCCGAGATCCCTGACCGCGAGCTCCAGGTCGTCGCGGTGCGGGCCGACGAGCGTCGTCCGCCGCACGATCTCGTCGTGGCGCCGGTCGGCGATCCGCGCCCGGAACGCCCCCTGGAGGTCGTCGTCGCCCGACACGCTCGGCCGATACTCGCAGGAGAGCCCGTAGCCGGCCAGCGCCTCGAACTCCGCCGACGCGTCCGTCGCCAGCCGGGATGCGGCGTCGGCGCGTGCGAGCGTCAGCGCGGACCCCGCCTCGACCAGCTCCTCGTCCCACGCCTCGAGCCCGGGAGGACTGCCCCGTCCGTCCCACTCTTTCAGCAGCCGATTGCGCTGGCGAAGCGTCCGGTCGTACGCGGTGATCACCGATTCCTTCAGGGGCCACAGGGCCACGAGCGCTTCGTCGAGGAACTCGCGTCGCTTGGAGGGATCGCCGAGCGCGATCCGAAGGTCCTGAGGGCCGAAGAACACGGAGCGCACCTGACGACGGAGGTCACGCCGGCGTCGCACCGGCGACCGGTTCACATGCACCTTCGTCGCTCCGTGCTGCGGGATCTCGATCTCGACGAGCACGCGCCCCTGGAGCGTCTCGAACTCCCCGCGCGCGTACGCAGCCTCGGCCCCCTCTCGAACGAGGGGTGCGTTCGTCGAGGCCCTGGGGGACGACAGCGAAAAGAGGAAGAACATCCCCTCCAGCAGGTTCGTCTTGCCCTCGCCGTTCGGCCCGACGGCGACGATCAGGCCGTCGGGCATGGGATCGATCCGCGTCAGCGCGTGGTTGCGGAACTCGCGGAGCTCCAACCACATCAGCCGCATCTGGGCGAGGCCGCCGCACGCCGCCGGGACCGCGGGTCCCTTCAGGACACCGCGGCCGGGAGCCGCACGGGCATCACGAGGTAGGTGAACTCGTCGCCCTCGCCTCGCACGATGCCGGGCTTCAGCCCGTCGCGAACATCCAACCGTACCGACTCGCCGTGCGCCGCCGTGAGACCATCGGCGAGGTACTGCGGGTTGAAGGCGACCGTGAGATCCTCGCCCTCGTAGCGAGCCTCCACCGTCTCCACCGCCTGTCCGAGGTCCGGCGACGAGCTGCTGAGCTTGACCCCGAGGGCGTTGAACTCCATCCGCACGGGCGTCGTGTCCCGCGCCAACAGCCCCACGCGACGCACGGCGTCCAGCAGCTGCTGACGAGACACCGTCAGGCGGCTTTCCTGCGTGTCGGGCAGGAGCTGTCGGTAGTTCGGGAACTCGCCCTCGATCAACCGCGACGTCAAGGTGAGCTGGCCGATCCGGAACGCCACCTGCGACTCGTCGACGAACGCCTCGATCTGCGCCTTCTCGTCCGTGGTCGCGGCGCGACCGGCCTCCGTCAACGCCCGCTCCGGGATGATCGCCTTCGTCTCTCCGTCGGCGGTCGCGACGAGGTCGCGCACCGCGAGCCGGTACGAGTCCGTGGCGACCATGACGACCCCTTCTCGGCTGACCTCCATGAGCACACCGGTCAGGACCGGCCGCGCCTCGTCGCGCGACGCGGCCCGCGCGACCTGAAGGGAGGCATCCGCGAAGGGCCCGGCCGCCACCGTGATCCTCGTGCCCGATGGCTCTTGCAGCCCCGGAAAATCCTCGGCCGGCAGCAACCGCAGCGATCCCTCGTACGCGGCGCACCGGATCCTGGCCTGGGACTGATCGGTCTCGAAGTCCACCGGAGCATCCGACAGCGACTTCACCGTGTCGCCGAGCAAGCGGGCGGGGACGAGTGCCAGGCCCGGCTCCTGCACCTGCACGTCGACCGACAGGCGAGCGGAGACCTCGAGATCGGTCGTCGTGAGGACCAGGGCGCCGCCATCGGCCGCCTCGATCAGCACCCCCGTCAGCGCCGGGATCCCGGGCCGGGACGACACGCCCCGCTGGACGATCTGCAGCGCCTCCGAGAGCGCGTCGCGGTCACACCGGAACTTCACCGTGCCCACCCCCTGTCCCTAAGGACTTTCTTTTCCAGATCGAAGTAGTGGTCCTTGTGGAAAAGTGCACAACCCCACCGTTCGTGCAGCGTAGCGCGGCTCGCCGACATGGGGAAAACTGGTGGGGAAAACCTGTCGCTCTCGCGATCGTGGTGCGGAGACGCTGATCGGTGCACCGCAAAGCCCGACGTTTTCCACGGGACTCGCTGACTCCGGGGCGATCTCCAAGTCATGCGGCGCCCCGCACGCGCCCGCGGATCAGCCTCGTCAGGTCCTGGACCTGCCTGAACGTGGCGTCGCGGGCTCGCATGTCGGCCTCGACCTTCTTGATGCCGTGGAGCGCGGTCGTGTGGTCGCGACCGCCGAAGATCTCGCCGATCTTGACGAGCGAGAGACCCGTGCACTCCCGCATCAGATACATCGCGATGTGACGCGCCTGGGTCAGGGGACGGGACCGGCTCTTTGACATGAGATCCCCGGTGGATAGCGCGAAGTAGTTCGCCGTCTCCTCCAGGATCATCTTCGGCGGGATCTCGTTCTCGGTCTGCGGGATCAGGTCCTGTAGCGCCCGCTCGGCGAGCGTCTGGTCGATCGGTTGAGCGGTGAGCTCGGACCAGGCGACGACTCGAACGAGCGCGCCCTCGAGCTCGCGAACGCTCTGATCGAACTTCGACGCGGCGAACTCGATCACGTCGGCCGGTACGGCGATGTGGTCTCGCTCGGCCTTGAGCTGCAGGATCGCGATACGCGTCTCGAGGTCCGGTGGCTGTACGTCGACGCACAGGCCCCAACGGAATCGGCTGACGAGGCGCTCCTCGAGGCCGGAGAGCTCGTGAGGCGGCCGGTCCGAGGCGATCACGATCTGCTTTCCGGCTCCGTGCAGGTGGTTGAATGTGTGGAAGAACTCGTTCTGGGTCTCTTCGCGCTTGGCGAGGAACTGGATGTCGTCGATGAGCAGGATGTCCACGTCCCGGTAGCGTCGCCGGAAGTTCTCCCCCTGCTTCTCTCGGACCATCTTCACGAACTCCGTCACGAATTGCTCCGACGTCACGTACTTGACGCGGATGCCGGGCGCGAGGCGGTACATGTGATGGCCGATGGCCACGAGCAGGTGGGTCTTGCCCAGCCCCGTGCCGCCGTAGATGAACAGCGGGTTGTACGCGGTGGACGGCGGCGCCTCCGCAACAGCCATCGCCGCAGCATGCGCGAACCGGTTGCTCGGGCCGGGCACGAAGGCATCGAACGTGTAGCTCGGGAACGGGAGCCCGGGCGCCCCGAGCGGCTTGTCGACGCGGGCACGCTCGGGGGGAGCGCCGATCGCCGCGTAGGAGGACGGCGGAGGGGGCTCCGCGGCGAGTGCGGCGTCGGACGCGCGATCGCGCAGGGCCTGGTCGACGTCGATCTCGACCTTCACGGGTCGTCCGACGGCCTCGGCGACCGCGTCTTCGATCAGCGCGAAATGATTGTGCTGCAAGCGCTCTCGTACAAGGGGGCTCGGTACGCACAGGCGCAATGCCTCCCCCTCGAGCCCGACGGCTCGAACGTCCGCGAACCACATGACGACGGTCGCTTCGGGCAGCTCCAGCCGGGCGCGCTCCAGGACATGCGTCCACGCCTCGTTCGCCGCGGACTCAGGGGGCGCTGCCGCCATACGTATCCACAAACCCTTTCCACAACGGTGGATAACTTCGCACTGGAAGGTGGCGTCGCTCCGGATCGCGGTTCCGGGTGTCACCGGGGGGAAGCGGGCCGGACTATAGCACCGGCCCTTTTCTCGCCGCTCGTTCGGCCGAGGGTCTTGACGCACTTTCTGTTGTCAAGACCTTTGTCCTGCGATGACGCGACCTCGTATACTCGTTGGTCGGCCGGCGTGAGCCGGCCTTCTCGTCGAGTTCGGGACGTCATGGCCAAAGGGAAGCGCACCTACCAGCCGAACAACCGCCGCCGCGCGAGACGGCACGGCTTCCGTCTGCGCATGCGCACCCGCGCGGGCCGTGCGATCCTCGCCGCGCGCCGCCGCAAGGGGCGCGTTCGCCTCAGCGCCTAGCGGCCGGCCGTGCGTCCCGGCGAGGTCCGGCGCGTGTTCGAGAAGGGCGAACCCTTCCACGGAAGTCGGATGGTACTGTTTCTCGCGCCAGGGACCGGAGGGTTCGCCGCGGTCGCCGCGCGTCGAGTGGGCGGATCCGTCGAGCGGAACCGAGCCCGGCGCATCCTGCGAGCGGCATGGCGTGAGGTTGCTCCGCTGGAGGGGTACGACGCCGTCTTGGTGGCCAGGCAGGCCATCCGCGGCGCGACAACGCTGGAGCTGGTGGCCGAGATGAGCGAACTGCTGCGCCGCGGGGGCATGGCCACATGACGGGCGTCCGACAGCCGGCGCGGGGAGCGGGAGCTCCGTTTCGAGCGGTATTGATCGGCGGCATCCGCCTCTACCGAGCCACGCTGTCGGGCTGGCTCGGGGGCCAGTGCCGCTACTCCCCCACCTGCTCGCGGTACGCGGAGGAGGCGATCCGCTCGCACGGCGCACTGAGAGGGGTCGCGCTCGCAGGCTGGAGGATCCTGCGCTGCAACCCATTCGGAGGGGGTGGCGTCGAGCCCGTGTCGCGGGCCGAGTATGAGGCCATCACACCATCCGGCGGGACGGTCGATTGATGCTCGCGACGATCCCGGTCGTCTCCCCGCTGTTCAAGATCCTCCTCGATTCGATCGGCTGGGTGCTCGCGTGGATCTACGACGTGGTTCCGAACTACGGGGTCGCGATCATCATCCTCACCGTGCTGTTACGGGTCGTCGTTCTGCCGCTCGGCATCAAGCAGATCAAGTCCATGGGAGCCATGCAGGCGATCCAGCCGAAGCTCTCGGAGATCAAGAAGAAGTACAAGGGCAACAATCAGAAGATCCAGGAAGAGACGATGCGCCTCTACAAGGAGGCAGGCGTCAACCCACTCGGGGGCTGTCTTCCACTGCTGCTTCAGTTTCCGATCCTCGTCGCGATGTACGCCGTGATCAGGACCCCTGGCCTGGAGCCCACGACGTACAATTCGAAGCCCGCGTACGCGGTCGTCAACAGCCATCTCCCCCCCGACAGCACGCTGTTCGTCAGGGTGCTGGAGCACCGCGGCACGACCTTCTTGCCGGGTGTGAACCTCGTGTGCTCTGCCCGCGACGGGGGTCAGCAGCAGGTGGCGATCAACGACGCGTCGCGTGCCCCGGTCGTGGCCGGGCGGCCGATGCTGCGGGACGGCAAACCGGTGGCCGAGAACGGAACTCAGGTCACGTCGCAAGCCTCTTATGGCTGTGGATCTGGGGTGCCGGCGAAGATCCCGTACCTCATCATTCTCGCCCTCATGATCGCCACGACCTTCTACCAACAGCTCCAGATGCAACGCGTCAGCCCGCCGGGAACCTCCTCGCAGCAGCAACAGGCGATCCTGCGGATCATGCCGTTGATGTTCGGGTTCATCGGCTTCAGCTTCCCGGCAGGCCTCGTCCTCTACTGGACCATCGCGAACGTGTTCATGATTGGCCAGCAGTGGGTACTGTTGCGCGCCGGTCACATCGGGCCCCAGGCGATCGAGCGCCAGATCGCCCAACAACGTGCGAAGCAGGCAGCGGAACCGGACAAGCCGCGAAGGAGAGGCTGGCTCGCGACGCTGATGGAACGGGCGCAGGATGAGCGCCAGCGCCGCGATCAGCAGACGCCTCCTCCTCGCAGGCCCGGGGCCGGGGGAGATCGGACGGGGTCAAAGGGTGACGGCACGCGGGGTGGAACGTCGAAGGGAGGCGGGAACCCCAAGGGCGGCGGGAACCCGAAGGGCGGGAACCCGAAGGGCGGGAACCCGAAGGGCGGGAACCCGCGAGGCGGTGCTCGAGGCTCGAATCCGCGCGGCTCCGCGCCGCGGAGACCTCCTGGCGGACGACCGAAGCCGAAGAGACCCGAGGCAGGAGGCGACGGTGGCTCCTGAGATCGAGAAGCGTGCCGGGTCCGTGCAGGAGGCGCTCGAGGCTGCCCTCGTCGAGCTTGGCATCACGGAGGACGAGGCGATCGTCGACGTCGTGCAGGAGTCGAAGGGCGGGTTCCTCGGTGTCGGTGGCCAGGAGGCGATCGTGAGGGTCAGGATGAAGTCGGACGCGCCGGCCGTCCTCGATCTGGAGGAGCAGGCCGATGCGGCTGCTGACTTCGTCGAGGAACTGCTGGTCAAGATGGACATCGATGCGATCGCCGAGCCGAATCCCCGTGGTGACCATATGTACGTCGATATCGTCGACGGCCCGGAAGACGACATGGCACTACTCATCGGTCGGCACGGACAGACCCTCGAGGCGATTCAGGAGCTGATGAGGATGGCGGTCGGGCGGCACCTCGACCAGCGGATCCGCGTCATCGTGGATGTGGAGGACTACCGGAAGCGCCGCGAGGCGAAGCTCGAGGAGCGGGCTCGGCAGCTGGCGGAGCAGGTGGTCCGCAGCGGTCGGGAGGAGGAGCTCGAACCGATGAACGCGTACGAGCGCAAGCTCGTGCACGACGCCGTCGCCGAGGTGGCCGGCGCGGAGACCCTTTCCGTCGGGGAAGACCCCAACCGGTACGTTGTGATCCGCAAACGTTGAGTCCGCGAGGATGTGATCGCGGCGAAGACCCTCAGTGAGTCGGCCGTCGCTCGTACCCTCCAGTGGCGGGTTTCAGCGGAGTTGGCGAGGCGACCGAGGTGGTGTTTCACGTGAAACATCAGGGTTGGACCGGGAGGCCATTCCAACTCTCCGAGTCTGTGGCGGCGTCGCTCGATAGCTACGAACGACTTCTGAGACAACGGGCCCTTCCTGGGCGCATGATCGCCGCCGGGGACGCGGGGCGGCTTCGGGAGCGACACCTCGGCGACTGCCTTCGGGCCGTCGAACTCCTCCGGACGGGCGATCGATCCGCCATCGATATCGGTTCCGGCGCCGGTCTCCCGGGTGTCGTCGTTGCGATCGCCCGCCCCGAGCTCATGGTCGCGCTCGTCGAGAGCCGTCGGAGCAGGGCCGCATTCTTGGACCTCGTCGTGGACCAGCTCGCGCTCCGGAACACCACGGTGGTTCACGGCCGGATCGAAGACCTTCGCGTCGTTGCTGACGTCTGCCTGGCCCGGGCCTTCGGGTCCGCCGCTAGCTCGTGGTGGGCCGCGGAGCCACACCTGAGGCCCCGGGGCCGTCTCCTCTACTGGGCTGGAGCGTCGTTCCGGGTCTCGGACGTGCCCCCCGACCTGCGTGTCGAGGTCGTTCGGGCACCTTCGCTTGCATGGTCGGGGCCGGTGGTTATGATGTCCCGGCAGTGACGAAGGCCTCTTCCGGCGGCAACCCCGCTTCGCGCACTCCGACCGCCCGTTCCTCATCCAATGGCCGAGCCGCTGCGCGCCCGAAGCGCCAGGCCCAGGACCGGTCACCCCGACCGCCCGAAACACCAGGCATCGCACGGATCATCGCGATCGCGAACCAGAAGGGAGGGGTCGGCAAGAGTACGACCGCGGTCAGCCTCGGGGCGGCGTTGGCCCACATCGGATATCGGGTTCTCGTCGTCGATCTGGATCCTCAGGGAAACGCATCGACCGGGATGGGGATCCGACACGAGGCGCGCGAACACAACGTGTATGACGTCATCGTCGCGGAGGCTCCCGTTGCCGACGCTGTGATCGCCACGCCGGTGGAGCGACTGTTCGCGATCCCATCGACGATCGATCTCGCAGGAGCTGAGATCGAGCTCGTCAGCCAGTTCTCCCGCGAGGCTCGTCTCAAGAAGGCACTCGCGCCGATCCGCGAGGGGGCGTACGACTTCGTCCTGCTCGACTGCCCACCTTCCCTCGGACTGCTGACGATCAACGCCCTCACGGCGGCCGAGGAGCTCATCGTGCCGATCCAGTGCGAGTACTACGCGTTGGAAGGGCTTGGCCAGCTGCTTCGCAATGTTTCCCTCGTCCAGCAGAACATCAACCCCGAACTTCGGCTGACCGGGATCGTCATGACGATGTTCGACCCTCGGACGAAGCTGTCGGAGCAGGTCGTGGCCGAGGTCAAGAAGTTCTTCGGCGACCTCGTCTACGACGTGATCATCCCCAGAACGGTCCGTCTTTCCGAGGCGCCGGGTTTCGGCCAGCCCATCACGGTCTACGACCCCAAGTCGAAAGGAGCCGAGTCGTATCGGGAGCTCGCCCGGGAGGTCGCCTTGCGCCCACCGCCGGCGGAGCCGATGCCAGTGTTCGGCGACCTTCCGACGGTCGTCTTGCCCTCGACCGACAACTCCCCTTCGTTCCCTCGAAGCGAGGAAGCCGTCATGGACGCGGTTCCCACGGTCCGCGCCGTTCTCGAGGACTCGAGCTCGACCCGCGGCGGGCCGGCGGCGGAGGACGAGCACGGGGCCGCCACCGAAGCCACCGCCGCCACCGTCGCCGACAACGTGACCGAAACCCCAGTCTCGTCGGAAGAAGAAAGCGAACAGCCAGAAGAGGTCGAGGGTTCGGTCCCCAGTGATACCGAGCTGGAGGCGCAGACGTGGCTCGAAGAGTTGGGAGCGGAGGGCGGCTCCGAGGCTCCGTCGACGGGCGACGTCCTCAGCGACGCGGTCGCGCAGGTCGTAGAGCAGATGGACGACGACGACCTGTGGGAGGACGCCCCCGAACCACGCACCTCCGAGGCCCGCGTGTCGGCGCCGCGTTCACCGGCGCCGCCCGGGCATCTCCCCGAGCATCGGGTGGTCGTGATCGACGACGACGATGTCGTCGTGCCCCCGGTCCCGGAGGCCGAAGAACCGGGTGAGGCCGACGCGGCTGGGATCGGGGCCACCCTCGAGAACGAGGACCCATCGCGCAGACGTCGGTGGCGGCTGTTCCGCAAGGGAGGAGAGTGATGTCGAAACGCGGCGGGTTGGGTCGAGGTCTTTCGGCGCTGATCCCCGGAGCGCCCGAGGCCGGCGAGGGATTCGGTGGCCTGCTGGAAGTGCCGGTCAACGCAGTCGCCCCGAACCCGCGTCAGCCGCGGACGCGGTTCGACGACGAGACCATCGAGGCGCTGGCGGCGTCGATCCGCGAGGTCGGGATCCTGCAGCCGGTGGTAGTTCGCAGATCGGGTGATGCCGGCTACGAGCTGATCGCGGGGGAGCGGCGTCTTCGAGCGGCCAAGCTCGCCGGGCTCGCCACGGTGCCCGTCGTCGTTCGCGACAGTGACGACAGCGACACGCTGCGCGAGGCGTTGATCGAGAACATCCATCGGGAGGACCTGGGCCCGATCGAGCTCGCCGAGGCCTTCCGGCAGCTGCTCGAGGAGCTGGGGCTGAAGCAGGAGGAGCTCGCCGACCGGGTCGGCGTCTCGCGTTCGCACATCGCGAATACGATCCGCCTCCTCCAGCTGCCGTTGGACGTGCAGCAGCTCCTGACGGACGAGAAGATCCAGGCCGGCCACGCGCGTGCGTTGCTCGGCCTCGGCGATGCCGGCGCGCAGAGCGCCCTGGCCCTACGAATCGCCGCCGAGGACCTGTCGGTGCGAGAGGTCGAGGAGCTGGTCCGTCGGTACGTGGACTCGCCGGCACGCGAGGCCGTGGCCACGCCGGAGTTGGCGCCTCCTCCGACGGACGCGGCGATGACCGAGGTCGAGGAGATCCTTTCCGAGCAGCTTGCGACCCGCGTACAGATCCAGATGGGGAAGAAGCGCGGTCGCGTCATCATCGAGTTCGGATCGGCCGACGACCTGGAGCGGATCGTTTCCGAGATCATCGGCTCCGGTCCCGGGCTCGCGCCGGACTGACGGAGCCACCGAAACGTTAGACAGCGTCATACCGTTCCTTTACCCTCCGGAGCGGCAACGAACGTCTAGTGGCGATCTCGCCGTGCCGTGGCTGCGTCGAGGATCCGCCGACAGAGGTCGGCCAGCGACATGCCGGCCGCCTGGGCGGCCATCGGGACCAGGCTGGTCTCGGTCAAGCCGGGCGAGACGTTGACCTCCAGTACCCACGGTGTTCCGGAGCGATCCACCAGGATGTCGACCCGCGTGAGGTCGCGAAGACCGAGAGCCTCGACGGCGCGCGCGGCTTCGGCCGCGCAGGCCTCCGCAACGTCGGGGCTCACCCTGGCCGGCACGAAGTACTCGGTCGCGCCCGCGGTGTAGCGTGCGACGTAGTCATACACGCCATCCTTCGGCTCGATCTCGACCAGGGGAAGGGGTTCGCCCGGAGCGCCGACGACCCCCGCGGCGACTTCGGTTCCATCCACCTTCACCTCGACGACGGCCGCGCCGCTGAACGCGAGCGCGCCCATGATCGCGGCAGGGAGGTCGGCTTCGCGGTCGACGAATCCGACGCCGAGTGCCGAGCCGCTGCGCGAGGGTTTCACGACGCAGGGGAAGCCGATGCGCTCGGCGATGACACCCATCGCCGAGCCCGCGCCCAGATCGCGCAACGCCCACGCCTCCACGGCGACCCACTCGGGGGTTCGGACGCCGGCACGGCGCAGCGCGTCCTTCGCGAGCACCTTGTCGAACGCGATCTCGCAATCGAAGGGAGCCGTTCCCGTGTACGGGATCTGGAGGAGATCGAGCAATCGCTGGACGGTGCCGTCTTCCCCCTCCTTCCCGTGCAGGGTGAGGAAGCACAGGTCCGGGCGGATCTCTTGGAGAGATTCGGTCAACGAGCGCTCGGCAGGGTCCACGAAGATCGTCTCGTGTCCGAGCTCGGCCAGGGCACCCGTCACACGATGACCGCTTCGCAGGGACACATCCCGCTCCGGCGTCCGCCCGCCGGCGAGGACCGCGATCCTCATGGGTGAAGGCTCCGATACAGCTGTTCCTCATCGGCAAGCAGCGCCCCGAGGCGGGCGACGCCTTCGCGGATCCGTTCCTCGCTCGGGTAGCAGAAGGCAAGTCGCATCTGATCTTTCCCTCGACCGTCGGGGTAGAACGCCGTGCCCGGAACGTAGGCGACGCGCCGTTCGACGGCCGCCGCCAGCAGGGCGCGCGTGTCGATCCAACCGGGGAGCGTCACCCACACGTAGAAGCCACCTGCGGGGGTCGTCCACGCCGCCCCGTCTGGGAACACTTCTTCGATCGCCTCGAGCATCGCGTCGCGGCGCGAGCGGTACGTGGCCACGAGGGTGTCGAGGTTCGGCCGCCAACGATCGCCCGCGAGATACCGCTCCGTCACCAGCATCGTGAACGACGAGCCGCACAGATCGGCCGCCTCCTTGGCCAGGACCAGGCGCTGGACCACGGATTGCCCGGCCAATGCCCATCCCACGCGCATGGCTGGAGAGAAGACCTTCGAGACGGTGCCGACGTAGATAACGTTCTCTGGGTCGAGGGTTCGAAGGCAGGGGATCGGGTCTCCCTCGAACCGCAGCATGCCGTACGGGTTGTCCTCGACGATCGGGATCGACGCTTCCCTGCACAACGCCACCAGGCGAAGCCGGCGATCGTAGGATAACGTCACACCGGCTGGGTTCCCGAAGTTCGGAACGGTGTACACGAACTTCGGACGCTCCCCACGAACGAGCGCCTCCTCGAGCTGATCGACGATCATCCCCTCGTCGTCGAGGTCGATCTGAAGGTACCTGGGCTGGTAGGCGCCGAATGCCGTGAGCGCCCCGACGTACGCGGGGGCCTCGACGGCGATGAGATCGCGCGGATCGATGAAGATCTTGCCGAGGAGATCCAGCGCCTGTTGGGCGCCGGTCGTGACGACGACGTCTTCGGGGTCGGCAACGACCTCCTCGGCCGCCATGAGGTCGACGAGTCGGTCGCGCAGCGCGGCATGGCCCTGGCCGCCGCCGTATTGCAACGCGACGCCGCCCTGCTCCGCTAGCACCTCGCGCACGACACCGAACACGTCCTCCGGCGGCAGCGCCTCGACGAACGGCATGCCGCCGGCGAGCGATACGACCTCGGGTCGCGCGGCGACCGCGAACAACGCGCGAACCTCCGACGCCGACATCTGGGAGGTCCGATCGGCATACAGGTCGACGAATCGGTCGATGGAGAACTCGGCCACGGGACGGTCAGCCTAGCATCGGGCCCGGGCCGGACCCGGGAACAGATCCGGCTCGGGCCGACTCGTTCGGAGTCAGCCTCCCGGTTCCACGACGTTCGGAAAGACCTGCTCCGCAAGGATCTCGAGCATCTCGAGGTCGTCGAAGAGCTCGTGGTTCAGCATGATCCGCTGGACGCCGGCGGCCGCATACTCGCTCAGGCGCTCCGCCGCCCGCTCCGCCGATCCGATGATGCACTCCCGCTCCAGGTCGTCGAGTTCGTGGTCGGGGGTTCCGGCGCGCATCGCTCGTTCCCGCGCGCGCTCGATCCGAGCCATCGCGTCGGCATGGGTTGCGCCGACGTAGCACCAGGTCATCAGGGAGGTCGTGAGCGTGTCCTGGTTGCGGCCGTCGGCGTCGAGTCGGGCACGGATCCGCTCGAAGCGTTCGCGCGCCGACGCCGGCGGTCCCCCGACCGTGTTGTACTCGTCGGCCCACCGAGACACGAGCCGGGCGAGCCTGGGCCCGGCCCCACCTCCGACGATGATCGGCGGGTGCGGCGTCTGGATCCCCTTCGGCGCGAACGGGACGTCGTCGAGCCGGTAGTGCCTCCCGAGGAAGGTGAACCGATCCTCCGTCATGAGCCGGTGGACGATCTCGAGCTGCTCCTCCAGGCGATCGAAGCGCTCGGGCGCCGGCGGAAAGGGGAAGCCGTGGGTGCGATGCTCCTGTTCCCACCATCCGGCGCCCATGCCGATCTCGGCACGGCCGTGACTGATCCGATCGACCGTGACGGCGCACTTCGCGAGGACCGCGGGAAGGCGGAACGTGACCGGGGAGACCAGGGTGCCCAGGCGGATGGTCGACGTGACGGCGGCAAGGCCGGCCAGGTTCGTCCACGCGTCCGACGACCCACGCTCTCGGTTGCCCATCACGCTGAGGTAATGGTCGGATGTGAAGATCGCGTCGAACCCCAGACGCTCCGCGGTCTGCGCAGCCGCGACCCACTCGCTCCAGGTCACGCCCTCTTGCCCCTCGAGCATCAGGCAGAAGCGCATCGGCGCGTAGCATAGATCGACGATGGCGGCCGACGATCTGCACACGCGCGACGCTGGGCCCTCCGAACGCGACCGGGCCGTGCGAGCGTCGCTCCTGGGGTTGGCGCTCGGATTGGTTCTTGCGGTGCTCGCCCGCTCACGTGCGCACCGCCCGGAACGCCGACCCTAGGTGGGTACGGGCTTCTCGCCCCCAGATTCGCCGCCTCGGAAGAACCGCCGTACCCCCGCCGCGACTGCATGGGCGATGGAATCGACGGGATCCGCATCGCCCGGCCGCGGCGAGCCGCCCTCGTGCGCGCCGACGAACGGTTCCACCTGCACCGCAGGCATGCGAGTCTCTCGGAGCAGCGCTCCGGTGAGCCGTCGAAGCCGTCCCTTCCGGTGAAGCGCCGACTCGAGCTCGTCGAGGATGAGCCGGGCCAGGAGCATCCCGGCGGGGGAGTGGCTGGTTGCGCCGCCGAAGAATGCGCACGACGGGCCCGTCGCCCCCGGATCGGAGGGGGGCATCACCGACACGCAGACGGCCGCGCCGAGGTCGTTGGCCGTCCGCGCGCGGTCGGTGGGCGAGGGGTCCTCGCCCTCACCCCGAAGGAGGGCGGGTTTGGCTCCGGCGGCCGCCAGCTCGCGCGCCAGCGCGGCCGCGATCGCGTACGTGTCGATGCCCGGGTCGCTGGATCCGGCTATCCCCATGGGCATCGACGAAGCGGACCCCGGGTCGATCGCGATGACCTGTCCTTCGATGGATGCGTGCCTCGCCCGGAGCTCTTCGCGCTCACGGACCTCGGCGCGACTCGGTCCGCGCGCCGGCGGACGCATCCGTTCGAGGGTCGCGACGGTGTGAGGCCCGATGATCCCGTCGACGTCGTGGCCCACGTTGTGCTGGAACTCGAGGGTCGCCTGCGCCGTCCTCGGGCCGAGCAGCCCGTCCTGCTTGCCCGAGTCGAAGCCCAGGGCGTTCAGCTTTCGTTGGAGCTCGCGCACGTCGTCCCCGCGGAACATCGGCGATCGGAGGTAGAGGGCGCGGTCGCCCAGCCGGAACCCGGCCTCGACGAGCTGGCTCCACGTGTCCGGCCCCACGATCCCGTCGACCGGCAGACGCCGCCGGCGCTGGAAGTCCCTGATCGCTGCCTCCGTGGATGAGCCGAACCGCATGGACCTACGGTCGGAGCCGTCGACGGCCTGGCCCACGGCGAGCAGGCGATCCTGGATGTCGAGGACCTCTGGACCCTCGTCCCCGAGTCGGAAGAAGCGCACGCTGGGAGTCTGCCCGGGGTTATCGACCTCGGCAACCGGGTCGGGTGGCGGCCCGTCAGGCGAGGTGAGGGTCGAGGTCCCGCAGGATCGCGTCCTTCGGACGCGCGCCGACGACGCGTGTGACCTCCTCGCCGCCCTTGAACAGGATCAACGAGGGGATGGACATGACGCCGTACTTCCGCGTGACGTCGGGGTTGTCGTCGATGTTCAGCTTGACGACCTTCAGGGAGGTGCCCTTCTCCTGGCCGATCTCCTCGACGACGGGCGAGACCATGTGGCACGGCACGCACCACTCTGCCCAGAAATCCACCAGCACCGGGGTGTCGGATTCCAACACCGCGTTCTGGAATTCCTGATCGGTCACATCGCCGATGTTCGCCATCGCTTCCTCGCTCCTCGTCTGTCGCCACTCGGGTCGTCGGTCTTCGCCGGGCCTCGGAGCCGGTACGCTCACCGCCCAGCTTCCCAGAACCATCCCAGGTCGCCGGGGATTCCCGCGCGATCGGTCATCGACGGGCGTGAGCTTCGGCCTCGAGCAGGCGCTCGGCGTCCATCGCCGCCTTGCATCCCATCCCGGCCGCCGTGACCGCCTGCTTGTACGTGGTGTCCGCGACGTCGCCGGCGGCGAAGACGCCGAGGATGTTCGTGGACGTGCTGGGCTCTCGCACCAGGATGTAGCCGTTCTCGTCGAGATCGAGGCCCTGGAACAGCGAGGTGTTCGGCGTGTGGCCGATCCCCATGAAGACCCCGTCCGTCGCGAACTCACTCGTCTCGTCGGTGAGGACGTCGCGAAGCCCGACGCCCGTAACGGCGGCCTCGCCGAGGATCTCTTCGACGACGCTGTTCCACACGACCTCGATCTTCGGGTTGGCGAGCGCGCGTTGCGCCATGATCGGGGAGGCGCGGAACTGGTCGCGCCGGTGGACGATCGTGACCTTCGACGCGAACTTCGTGAGGAACGTCGCCTCTTCCATCGCGGTGTCGCCGCCGCCCACCACCACGAGCTC
>JALYLM010000110.1 GCA_030774235.1 Actinomycetota bacterium | reverse complement strand
GCTCGCCGTGGTCTGGCAGCTCTCGTACTTCCACCTCGTCGTGGCATCCAGGTCCCATCTCTTGCTCCTCGGGATCGTCGCACTCGAGGTCGTCGCCGTGGCGCTCGTGCACCCTTCCGCAGATGCCATCGCGGCAACCGCCCTCGTCGGTGCGGCGGGCGCCGCGCTCCTGCATTACGTCGGGGCTCGGGCGGTCTCGCGATGGTCGCCGCCCCTGTCGGAGCTGCGCCCACATGAGGAGATCGCCGCGGCGCCGACGCCCGACGATGAGGTGGAGCTGTCCATGATCCTGCCGTGCTACAACCCCGGCCCCGCCCTCGGAGGGTTCTTGGAGCGCCTGACCGCCGAGCTGAAGGACGGGGGCTCCCACGAGATCATCGTGGTGTCCGACGGCAGCACCGACGGCTCCATCGAGGTGGCCCGTCGGTTCCCCTCCCCATCCGTCCGCGTGATCCACTACGCGAATCGTGCCGGCAAGGGGCACGCCCTCCGAGTCGGTCTCAGCGCGGCTCGCGGCGCGTTCGTCGGCTTCATCGATGCGGACGGCGACATCGATCCCCAGGCGATCGGTCCGTTCCTGTCCCTGATGCACCTCTACGAGCCCGACATCGTCCTCGGGTCCAAGCGGCATCCGATGTCGGAGGTCAGCTACCCGAAGCTCCGACGGGTGATGAGCTGGACATACCACAAGCTCGCCCGCGTGCTCTTCCGGATCAACGTCCGGGACACCCAGACGGGACTGAAGCTCGTCCGCAAAGACGTCCTCGCCCGGGTTCTCCCGAGGATGTTCGAGAAGCGGTACGCCTTCGACCTGGAGTTGTTGGTCGTCGCCCGCATGCTGGGATTCACGAACGTCTTCGAGGCACCGGTTCGCATCGACTATCGCTTCTCGAGCAACGTGAACCCCGACGCCGTCTTCGGCATCCTCATGGACACCGCCGCCATCTTCTACCGCCGGTACATCCTCGACACGTATCGGCACGCCGGCGATCGGTTGCTCATCGTCCGGAACGGTCTCGAGGACGACTAGGGATCGGTTCGACGGGCGTGGCGGCAGAACGAGGCGTGGACGCCACTTCCCTCGGCGCATTCGGCACGGTGACCCGAGGGCTGCGGACCCGCGGCACGCAGTGGATGGTGGTCGGCGCGGCCCTGGCCGGTCTGGGCGCCTACCTGTTCCAGGTCATCGGTACTCGATCGTTGGGCGAGGTGAACTACGCGCCGATCGGCGCCCTGTGGACGATCCAGTATCTGATCGTCAGCGTCGTTCTGTATCCCGTCGAGACCTACGTCACGCATCGCACCCTCCTGCGTCGGGAGGTCGAGGACGCTCGCGATCGATCCTCGGTGAGGCTTTGGGGATGGATCGCGGCGATCGCCATCGTCTTGACGGGGGTCTGCTGGCTGCTGCGAGATCAGCTGTTTCAGGGGTCGGGGGACCTTGCCCTCGTGGTCGGCCTGGTCACGTGCACCTTCGGCGCCTTCGTGATCGTTCGGGGCCGCCTGGCGGGCACCGAGCGGTTCAGGGCCTACGGGCTGGTCACCGCCACCGAATCCTTGGGCCGCGCCGTCCTCTCGGCGAGCGTCGTGCTCGTTGCTGCGAGCACGCGTGCGATCGCATGGACGATGCCGTTCGGAGCACTGGGGGCTACGGGCCTGTGGCTGATCCTGAGAAGACAACCGAGGGAAGCCCGTGGGATCGGAGTCACCGCTGCGGAGCCACTCCGACCGGTGAGGTTCCTCGCGCTCACCATGGGGGCGAATGGCATCCTGCAGCTGCTCCTCGCCGGCGGACCGCTCGTGCTCACGTTCCTCGGCGCCTCTCCCGCGGAGGTTTCGATCCTGTTCGTTGCGTTGACGGCGGCGCGTGTCCCGCTCTTCTTCCTCTTCAGCGGGTTGTTGTCGCGGCTGCTCCCGACCTTCCTCCGCATGGCCGGGAGCGACGAGGGACGCGCATTGCGCCGAACGGCGTCGGGGATCGCGATCGGCACGTTCGCGGCAGC
>JALYLM010000109.1 GCA_030774235.1 Actinomycetota bacterium | reverse complement strand
CGCATGCGCTGCCCCACCTGCTCGACCTTCTGCGACAGGCCGAGACGGACGGTCCTCAGATGGACGTGCGCGAGCACACCGAGGTGTTCCCGAGCGCTCTGCCGGCCGCCCGGGACGACGCGTTCCGCGCGTGGGTGTCGATCGCCCCCGGATGTGACAACGCCTGCACGTTTTGCATCGTGCCGCTCGTGCGCGGCCCTCAGCGATCGCGTCCGATCGGCGACATCGTGGCCGAGGTGCAGGGGCTCGTTGAGCGCGGCGTCGTCGAGGTCACGCTGCTCGGCCAGAACGTCAACACGTATGGACGCGACGTCACGGTCCCCGGCTCTAGCCGCCGCCCGCTGTTCGCGCGCCTCTTGCACGAGGTGGACGCGGTGGAGGGGCTCCGTCGGATCAGGTTCACGTCGCCGCACCCCCACGACTTCACGCCCGACGTGATCGACGCGATGGCGGCGTGCGAGACGGTCTGCGAGCACATCCACTTTCCGCTGCAGTCGGGGTCGGATCGCGTGCTGAAGTCGATGCGGCGCTCGTACCGGCGTGAGCGCTACCTCGTGTGGCTCGAGGCGATCCGAGATGCGATCCTCGACGTCGCCGTAACCACCGACATCATCGTCGGTTTTCCCGCCGAGACCGAGGAGGACTTCCGACAGACGCTCGACGTCGTCGAACGCGCCCGGTTCGACAGCGCCTACACCTTTCAGTACTCGCCGCGGCCGGGGACGCATGCCGCGACGATGCACGGCCAGGTGCCGCGCGAGGTGGTCCAGGAACGGTTCGAGCGTCTCGTGGCGCTGCAGGAGCAGATCTCGTTGGCACGATCGACGGAGCAGGTGGGTCGGGCGTTCGAGGTGCTGGTCGAGGGCCGGGGGAAGAAGGGACCCGCGACCCAGGGCCGGACCAGAACGAACCGCATCGTGCATCTCGGGGAGGGGCCGCCGCCCGGATCGTTCGTCCAGGTTCGTATCGTGGCCGCGGCTCCGCATCACCTCACCGGCGAGGTCGTCCCGGCGCCCGACACCGTCAGCGTCTGAGCGCGACGATGGAGGGCCCACGAGTGCTGGCGTTGGTCGGACCGACGGCGTCGGGAAAGACGGAGGCCGCGATCGTCGTCGCGGAGGCGCTCGGGGCCGAGATCGTCAGCGTCGACTCGATGGTCGTCTACCGAGGGATGGACATCGGAACGGCGAAACCCACGCCGGTGCAGCGCAACCGCGTGCCGCACCACCTGATCGACGTCGCCGAGCCGAGCCAGCCGTTCAGCGTGGCCCGGCACCAGGCCCTCGGTCGCGACGCGCTCGCGAGCGTGGAAGCACGAGGGCGCCCGGCGCTGCTCGCGGGGGGCTCGGGCCTGTACTTCCGGGCCCTCGTCGACGACCTCGAGTTCCCCGGCACGGACGCACGGACACGAGCCGAGCTCGAGCTGGAGTGTGCGGCGGTCGGCGCGTTGCACCTGCACTCGCGACTCTCCGCCATGGACCCGGCCGCCGCCGCGAAGATCGAGCCGCGGAACGGCCGGCGGACGATCCGCGCGCTCGAGGTGGCCGCGATCACGGGTCGCGCGTTCTCCACGTTCGCATCGGGTTGGGACCGCTTTCCGTCGGACCGGATCAGGGCGGCCGGGGTCGCGATGCCTCGGGACGCCCTGGACGCGCGCGTGCGGGGACGGATCGCCGAGATGCTCGAGCGTGGGCTCCTGGCGGAGGTTCGCGCGCTCGTCGGGAGAGGACTCGGTGACTGGTTCACCGCGACGCAGGCCATCGGCTACGCTGAATTCGCCCGACACCTGCAGGGGTCCACGGGCCTGGAGGACGCCGTCGAGCTCACGGTGAAGAGGACGAGGAACCTGGCGCGACGACAGCTGGCGTGGTTCCGGCGGGATCGGCGGATCCGATGGTTCGACGTCGGACCGGAGGGGGCGCCGGCAGTGGCCGACGAGATCCGAACGTACCTGGTAGGCGCGTGAGCGACCTCGTCGCGTTCGTGAAGTACGAGGCGGCCGGCAACGACTTCCTGATCGTGGAGGATCCGGGAGACGGGCCGGCACTCTCGCCCGACGAGGCCCGGTCGCTCTGCGAGCGATGGTTCGGCGTCGGCGCGGACGGCGTCATCACGGTGTCGCGAGGCACCGGCGTCCCATTCGCGATGCGGCTGACCAACGCGGACGGGACCGATGCCGCGATCTCCGGGAACGGCGTGCGGTGCCTCGCCGCGCACCTGCACGAGCGGGGACGCCTCGAGTCTCCTTCGGTGGACATCGAGACGGCTGCCGGCGTCCGTCACGCCGAGCTGGAGCTCGCCGGCGGTCGCGTGGTCGGAGCCACCGTCGAGATGGGCCCCCCAGAGTTCGCGAAGGCGGCGATCCCGATGCGCGGAGCGGCGTGGGAGACCTTCCTGGGACAACCGTTCGACATCGGGGGCGGGATGACGGTGACGGCGAGCGCGCTGTCGATGGGCAACCCTCACCTCGTGCTGTTCCTCGGAGAGGATCCCGAGCGATTCCACGTCGAGCACATCGGGCCTGCGCTCGAGGGTCACGAGTTGTTCCCCCAGCGGGTGAACGTCGA
>JALYLM010000108.1 GCA_030774235.1 Actinomycetota bacterium | reverse complement strand
CGCCTCGCGGGATCGTCGCGGCCGCCGCGACCACCGGGGGGGGCGGCCCGGGCGGACCGCCGGCCGGCGCCGCGATCGCGGTCGCCGCCGTCGCGATCCTCGGCCTCGCCGGATGGTTGCGGATCCGCGGCCGCCCCGGGTCGCACGCCTCCGAGCCGAAACCCGAGGGGCGGCGACCGTGAGGATCTCCGCGCACGCCGCCCCGACCATGATCCCGGATGCGCCGGCCGAGGCCGGCCGGCCCGGCTCGGCCCGTCGCGACGGGTTCCACCCCGGGATGTGGATCGTCTGGGCAACGTGTGCCGGCCTCCTCGCGTTCACGACGACCGATCCCTTCTATCTCGCGCCGCTCATCGCCGTCGCCTGGTTCGTCTACGCGGCACATCGTGTGCCCGGCCCCACGGGCAGATCGTTCCGCATCTTCATGGTCGCGGGGCTCGCGGCGATGGGCATCCGCACGCTCCTCGTATTTCTCGGGACGGTGAACGCGGAGAACGTCGCGTACGCGGCGTTCGAGGGCATGCGCCTGGCGGCGTTGCTGATCGTGTTCGGCACGTTCAACGCGGTGACCGATCCGTTCGGCGTCGTTCGGTTGGCCCCGCGACGATTCCACGAGCCCGCGCTGGCGGCGGCGCTCGCGCTGTCGATCGCCCCTCGCACGATCGAGACGGTCGGTCGCGTGAGGGAGGCGCAGGAGTTGCGCGGGATCCGCACGTCGCGGCTGCGCTCTCTGCCTGCGCTCGCGGTTCCCGTACTCGCCACCGGGATGGAGGAGGCCGTCACCCTGGCGGAGAGCATGGATGCCCGCGGCCACGGTCGCGGTCGGCGCTCCCGATACCGGCCGGAACGCTGGACGGGTCCGGCGATCGTCGTGGCGGCGACGGCCGCGGCGGGAGCCGGGGTGTTCGCGATTGCGTGGCTGGGAGGACCCGGGGGAGACGGGCTGCAGCCCTCGACGTTCCCGTTGTTGTGGCCGGCCGCGGATCCGGTCCTGCTCGCCGCGATCGCCCTGCTCGCCCTGCCCGGGCTGGGCCGGCGCGGGGTGGAGCGGCCGTGAGCGCTCCGGAAGGCCTGCAGTTCCGGTCCGTGTCGTTCACGTATCCCGACGCCGTCCGCCCGGCGCTCGACGACGTCACCGTGGAGATCCGGGAGGGCGCGTTCGCGCTCGCGATCGGACCGACCGGGGCGGGGAAGTCCACGTTCCTGCGAGCTTCGAACGGGCTCGTGCCTCATTTCACGGGCGGGACGTTCGCGGGGCGCGTCTGCGTGGGCGGACGAGACACGCTCGACCATCCACCACGCCGCCTGGCCGACGTCGTCGCGTTCGTTCCCCAGGACGCGGTCGCTTCCTTCGTCCTCGACCGGGTCGAGGAGGAGCTCGCGTACGGCATGGAGAACCTCGGCGTCGAGCCCGCGCACATGCGCCGGCGCGTGGAGGAGACGCTCGACCTGCTCGACATCGCCGCATTGCGCGACCGGAGCGTGCGGAGCCTGAGCGGCGGTGAACAGCAACGCGTCGCCATCGCCGCGGCGCTTGCGGCCGGCCCACGGATCATCGTGCTCGACGAGCCAACCTCCCAGCTCGACCCTCAGGGTGCGGAGCACGTCATGGCCGCGCTGCAGCGACTCGTCCACGACCACGGGATCACGGTGCTCCTGGCCGAGCACCGGCTGGAGCGGGTCGCCGGATGGGTGGACCTCGCGATCGGATTCGAGGACGGCCGGGTTCGGGGAGGCGACCCGGCCGAGGTGATCCCCGCCTTCGCCGCGGGACCGCCGGTCGCGGCTCTGGGCCGGCTCCTGG
Organism: Actinomycetota bacterium; assembly: GCA_030774235.1. Lineage (GTDB taxonomy): Bacteria > Actinomycetota > UBA4738 > UBA4738 > HRBIN12 > JALYLM01. Next base: position 11,052 of record JALYLM010000108.1, on the reverse strand, counting down.
GGTGGGATCCGATCCCGCTCACGGTCCGGGAGGCTCGCGCCACGGCCCGCGGTCTGACGCCACGGGCGGCGTCGAACGGCAGCGTCTCGCCCGCCCCCGGCGAGGTGGAAGTCGACATCCGCGGCCTCGATGCCGCGCACGGCCACGCGCAGGCGCTCCGAGGGATCCGCATGCAGGTTCGTCAGGGGGAGATCGTGGCGGTGATGGGTCGAAACGGAGCCGGGAAGACAACCCTCTTGCGCTCCGTCGCCGGCGTCCAGGCGGCGGCGTCCGGCACCGTCACCGTGGGCGGCCGCACGCCCCGACCCGGCATCGACGCCGCGCTGTGTCCGCAGGAGCCCGAGACCGTCCTGTTCGCGGAGCGAGTCGACGATGAGGTCAGTACGACGCTGAGGGCACGTGGGCTGGGCGGTTCCCCGATCGACGTTCTCGCGGTCCTGGGGATCGAGGGTCTCGCCGGCCGTCATCCGCGCGATCTCTCGGCAGGACAGCGCCTGCTCGTCGCCACCGCCGCCACCGTCGCCGCGCACCCACGGGTGCTTCTTCTCGACGAGCCGACCCGGGGCTTGGATCCGGGGGCGAAGGAGCTCTTGGCGCGCTATCTCCGCTTCCGGGCCGCCGACGGAGGCGTCTCGCTGTTCGCCACGCACGACGTGGAGCTCGTCGCGACCGTCGCGACCCGCGTCGTGATCCTGGCGGGCGGCGAGATCGTCGCGGACGGAGACCCGGCCACCGTGCTCGGAGACTCGCGGGTCTTCGCGCCGCAGATGACGCGGGTGTTCGGCCCCGGATGGCTCACACCCGAACAGGTCGCGGAGGCGCTCGCGTGAGTGCGGCCGTTGCCGCCCGCCGAGGGACCGACGTAGCCGGCCGCGTGGCAACCACCGGACGCGCTCGACGTCCGTGGCTGCGCGCCGCCGTCCTGGTCGGCGCGAACGTGATCGGTGTCCTCGCGTTCGCGTGGCCGTTCCTGCTGCCGCTGGCACCGGGCCTGAACGAGAACCACAAGGCCGACGGGCCGCTCATCCTTGCCGGCCTCGTCGGGTGCGTCGGCGTCCTCCTGTTCGTCGAGCTCGGACGGGGCGGTCTCGGGCCGAAGACCGTCGCATTGCTGGGGATCCTGGGGGCCGCCATGGTGGCGCTGCGCCTGCCCGGGTTCATCCTCGGGTTCACGCCGATGTTCATCGTGGTCCTCGTCGCGGGGAACGCGTTCGGGCCGGGCTTCGGATTCCTGCTGGGAGCGGTGGGCATGTTCGCCAGCGGCCTGTTCATCGGGGGGCTGGGCCCATGGCTCCCCTTCGAGATGGTCGCGGTCGGGTGGGTCGGCGTGGGCGCCGGCCTCCTACCCAGCGGCGTCGGGGGCGCGAACACGCGTGCGAGGTGGCGCGTTCGGATCGGCTCGCTCGCCGCCTACGGCTTCGTCGCCGGCCTCGTGTACGGCGCCGTCATGGACCTGTGGGAATGGCCGTTCCTGGCCGGCGGCTCTGCGGTCGGCTGGGACCGGGCCGCTTCGGCGGCCACGAACCTCCATCACTTCCAGACCTACTACCTGGCCACGTCGCTGCCGTTCGACCTGCCGCGAGCGATCGGGAACCTCGTCATGGTCGTGCTCCTCGGGCGGCCGCTGCTGGCCGCGCTGGACCGCGCCGCGCGGAGGATGCGCCTGAACGTCGTACGACCGCCACGCGGAACCACGGATAGCATCGGGGCGTGAGTCGCGCGCCGTCGGATCGGACCCTCGTCCACCGCCATCCCGAGCGGGGGATCTACGACCGCGATGTCGTGGACGCGATCCTCGACGAGGCACTGATCTGCCACGTCGCCTGGGTGACGCCGGAGGGGGAGCCGCGCGTGATCCCGACGATCCACGTGAGGGTCGGCGACACGCTCTACATCCACGGCTCGCAGGCGAGCCGCACACTCCGCGCCGCCCGAACCGACATCCCGCTGTGCATCGACGCCACGATCGTCGACGGCATCGTCCTGGCGCGGTCGACGCCGAAGCACTCGCTGAACTACCGCTCTGCGGTGGTCTACGGCGCGGCGCGTGAGGTCACCGACCCCGCCGAGATGGACCTCGCGCAGCGCGCGCTCGTCGAGCACGTCGTGCCGGGCAGGACCGCCGACGCACGGATGCCGAGCGACAAGGAGCTGAAGGAGACGGCGATCCTCGCCATCTCGCTCGACGAGGCTTCGGCGAAGATCCGCACGGGAGGGCCGATCGACGATGCCGCGGACGTCGATCTGCCGATCTGGGCCGGCGTGTTGCCGTTGCGCCTCGGAGTCGGCGAGCCCGAGCCCGCGGCGGACCTTCCCGACGGGACGGACATCCCCGGCTACCTCTCCGGCTACGGGCGGACGCGCCCGACGGCGTAACGCCCCTCGGTAGCATCGGTCCTTCATGTCGATGACTCCCGTTCGCGCGACGATGCGCGCGAACCTCCGCGCGCTTCCCAGGGAAGCATGGGTCCTGTTCGCCGGCACGTTCGTGAATCGTCTCGGCACGTTCGTGCTGCCGTTCGTCACGCTGTACCTGACGCACCGGGGCTACACCGTGCCTCAGGCCGGGTTCGGCCTCGCCGGGTACGGCCTCGGTGCCGTGGGGGCACAGGGAGGGGGCGGGCTGCTCGCCGACCGTCTCGGCAGGCGGAACACGATCGCGCTCTCGATGTTCGGAGGCGCGGGGCTGACGCTCAGCCTCGTCTGGGTCCACGGTCTGTGGGGGATCGTCGGGATCGTCGTGCTGCTCGGGTTCGTGGCCGAGCTCTACCGGCCCGCCTCGAGCGCGCTGATCGCCGACCTGATCCCTCCGGAGCGGCGGGTGGCGGCGTTCAGCGCACACCGGCTGATGCTGAACGTCGGTTGGGCGATCGGCCTCGCGCTGGGCGGCATCCTCGCCGAACGCTCGTTTACCCTGCTCTTCGTCGGCGACGCCGTGACCTCGGCCGCGTTCGGGGCGATCGCCCTCGTGGCGATCCCCCACGGCACCCGAACGGCGAAGCACGAAGAACGGCACCTCGCGACCGCGCGAAGATCGATCCTGGCCGATCGCGGGTTCCTCTTCTTCTTGGCGGCGGTGTTCGTGACGGCGGCGGTCTACATGCAGAACGCGAGCACGCTGGCGGTGCACGTCAAGGACGCGCTGGGCTACCCGACGACCACCTACGGCTACCTCCAGGCGATGAACGGGGTGCTCGTCGTGCTCTTCGAGCTCCCGATCTCGTCGTGGACGCAGCATCGCAAGCGCACCCACATGGTGGCCGTGGGCGGGCTGTTCGTGGGGCTCGGGTTCGCGACGCTCGTCGTCTTCCACTCTGTCCCCGGCCTGATGGTGATGGTCGTGGTCTGGACGTTCGGCGAGATCGTGGAGTCCCCGTCGACGTCGGCCTTCGTGGCCGACCGTGCGCCCGAGCACCAGCGTGGCCGGTACCAGGGAGCCCTGGGGATGATGTACGCGGGCGCCGCGGTATTCGGACCGCTCATCGGTACGAACGTCTACGGTGCGAGCCCGGACGCCCTGTGGGCCGGCTGTGGCGCGATCGGCGTCGTGGGAGCACTGTGTGCCCTCGAGGCCGGCCGCCATCCCGCGCCGATGCGCCGACCCGGGACCGATCCGGAACTTGACGTCCGGTCGGCGAGGGAGTAGATATATCGGACCGATATATATGCTCGATATACAGCCTGCCTGCTGGACATCGGACGCCGGCGAGAGGGGAAACGGATCACATCATGCTCGAACTCGCGATCCTCGGATTGCTGAAGGAACGCCCGATGCACGGATATCAGCTCTCTCGGGAGCTCGGGGAGTCGCTGGGCGGCTTCTGGCGCGTCTCCTACGGCTCCCTGTACCCGACGCTCCGCCGCCTCGAGCGTGAGGGCGCGGTCGAGGCGCTGCCGGCCGACACTGCCCCGACGACCCGTCGCAAGAACGTCTATCGCATCACCGAGAAGGGCGAGAAGCTCTTCTTCGAGTTGCTCGAAGAAGCTCCGAACGACAGCTCGACCGAGGACACGCGCTTCCGCATGCGCCTCGCGTTCTTCCGGTATCTCCCGCCCGAAACGCGGATCCGGCTGCTCGAGCGGAGACGCGCGCACCTGGAGGACCGGTTGGGCACGATCAAGGACTCGCTGCGCACCACGCGCGAGCGGGTCGACGATTACACGCTCGCGCTCATGGAGCACGGCCTCAGCGCCACCGAGTCGGACATCGCCTGGCTCGAGGACCTGATCCGCGTCGAGCGCGACCGCACGGGCTTCGCCATCCGGGGGGGGAGGGAGCGCCGTGCGGCGACGCTCCACAGAAAGGAGCGCGCCTCATGAGCACCGTTCGTCTGGCGATCGTCGGAGTCGGCAACTGCGCCTCGTCGCTCATCCAGGGCCTCGAGTACTACAAGGACGCCGATCTGACCGACCGTGTGCCCGGGCTCATGCACGTCGATCTCGGCGGGTACCACGTCCGAGACGTCGAGGTCGTGGCGGCCTTCGACGTCGACGCGAAGAAGGTCGGCACCGACGTGGCCGAGGCGATCTTCTCGGAGCCGAACAACACGATCCGGTTCTCCGACGTTTCCCCGACCGGCGTCACGGTGAGCCGCGGCCACACGCTCGACGGTCTGGGGACGTACTACCGCGACGTGATCACCGAGTCCGACCGGCCCGAGGCCGACGTCGTGCGGATCCTGAAGGACTCCGGCGCGAACGTGCTGGTCTGCTACCTCCCGGTCGGTTCGGAGCAGGCCGGGAAGTTCTATGCCGAGTGCGCGATCGAGGCCGGGGTGGCGATGGTGAACTGCCTTCCCGTGTTCATCGCCAGCAACGTCGAGTGGGCGAAGCGATTCTCGGACGCGCGCCTTCCGATCGTGGGCGACGACATCAAGTCCCAGGTCGGCGCCACGATCACACACCGGGTGCTGGCGAAGCTGTTCGAGGATCGCGGCGTGAAGCTCGACCGCACGTACCAGCTGAACTTCGGCGGCAACATGGACTTCATGAACATGCTCGAGCGAGAACGGCTGACGTCGAAGAAGATCTCGAAGACGCAGTCGGTCCAGTCACAGCTGGAGAAGCCGCTCGACAAGCACGACATCCACATCGGACCGTCGGACCACGTCCCGTGGCTCGAGGACCGGAAGTGGGCGATGATCCGCCTCGAGGGCCGCAACTTCGGCGATGTGCCGCTCACGATCGAGATGAAGCTCGAGGTGTGGGACTCTCCGAACTCGGCCGGGATCGTGATCGATGCCGTCCGCTGCGCGAAGCTCGCGCTCGATCGGGGCGTCGCCGGCCCGTTGATCGGTCCGAGCGCCTACTTCATGAAGTCCCCGCCGGTGCAGTTCAGCGACGATGCGGCCCGCGAGATGGTCGAGGAGTTCATCGTGGGCAACGGGCAGTCCGAAGACGCGGACTGGACCGCGTTCTTCGACCTGCGCGCGTAGGCCGGCAACCGGTCCGGCCCGCTCCCGGAGATGGGAGCGAACCCGCGACTCTACGATGCTCCCGTGGGAGCACCGCGAACGAACGGGACCACAAGGGACGCGCTCCGTCACGCCGACTTCCGGCTGCTGCTCGCGATGCGGCTCGTCAGCCAGACCGCCGACGGCTTCATCCAGGCCGCCCTGGTCGCCTCCCTGGCGTTCTCGCCCGACAAGCAGACGACGGCGAGCGGCTTCCTGGTGGCGTCGGCGATCGTCGTCGTGCCGTTCTCGCTCATCGGCCCGTTCACCGGGGTGTTCATCGACCGGTGGTCGCGCCGGCGGATCATGGTGATCGCCCCCCTGTTGCGCGCGGCGCCGGTGGCGCTCGTGTTGCTCTCACCGGACCGGCAGGCCGTCGGCTTCTACGCGGGCGCACTCTGGGTCACCTCGGTGAACCGCTTCTTCCTGTCGACCGCCCAGGCGGTCGTTCCGCGACTCGTGCCGGCGAACGAGCTCCTCGCCGCGAACTCGATCGCAACCGTCGGGGGGACCGTCGCCCTCCTCGTGGGTGTGTTCTTCGGAGGTCTCATCTCCGACCGCGCCGGCAACGTCCCGATCGTCACCGCGTCGGCCGTGATGTGGCTCGCGACCTCCTGGCTGGCGGGGCGCATCCGCAGCGATCTCCGACCCCACCAGCTCCCGGAGGAACCTGGGCTCCTGCACACCCAGCTGCGGCGCGTGGGGTTCGAGTTCGTCGACGGGATGCGCCAGATCTTGCACACGCCACGCGCGGTCGCACCGATCACGTCGATCTCGCTCGATCAGTTCGGTCAGGGACTCGTGCTCGTGCTCGCCCTCGTCGTCTTCCGCGAGCGCTTCAAGGAGGGCGTCGGCTCGTTCTCGTGGCTGATCGGCGCCGGGGGGGTCGGCGTGCTGCTCGGTCTGCTGACGGTGCGCCGGCTCGGGACGCGGCTACCTCGGGAACGGCTCGTGGCGATCGCGTTCGCCGTCGGTGGCCTCTCGCTGTTGGGGGTCGCGATGTTCGTGAACCGATGGTCGGTCTTGGTCGCGAGCTTCGTCGTCGGCCTCGCCTTCGCCTGGAAGAAGGTGCCGATCGACACGATGGTCCAGGAGGCCGTGCCGGACGGCTTGCGCGGCCGCGTGTTCGCCGTCTACGACTTCGCCTACAACGGGGCGCGGCTCGCGGCCGCAGCGGCGGCCGTGCCGCTCATCCCGCTGCTCGGGGAGGCCGGGTCGGCCGCCCTGATCGGAGTCCTGTTCCTCGCGTGGGTGCCCGTGCTGCCACGGTGGCTCCGGCGCCATCCCGAGATCGGCCTGCGGTTCTACGAGGGGGGACGGGCCGAGGAGTGGCCCAGGTCGATCGCCTGGGGGGGCGTCGAGGAGCCCGTGGAGGTCGTGCGCTCGTGGCGAGAGGATCGCGACGGCGAGCGCTTGATCGGCTTCCGGTTGTCGCTGAAGGACGGCACGCTGCTCGATGTCAGCCGGCCCGAGCCGGGCGGAGCGTGGCGGATCGAGCGGGAGATCGAAACGTAGTGTGATCCGGGCCCTCCGAGGCTACGTATTCCTACGTACGCCTCGCGAGGTAGACATGTTTGGCTCGGCGTGGGTATCGACCCCGCCCCGAGGCTGCGGCATCCTGCTTGTGGAGCCGGGTACCGCGACCGGCAGGAGCGGAGCAGGAGGACGCGATGAGCGATCAGGCGACACACGCGACCGACGACCAGGCGACCGGTTCGCCGGACAGGCGGGTCGCCTACGAGCCGAGCTGGTACGCGAGCCTCCTCGCCTTCTCCGAGAACCACGAAGCCGTCGACGACTCTCGGGCCGTCGACTAGGACGTCGTCAGGCCGGGGCGGACGCGGGCACCGCCCCGGCCTCGACGACTTCCTCCGCGGCCGCTTCGGCGGCTGCGCGTTCGTGTCGCGAACGCACGAGTGTCACGAGCCCGATCGAGAGCGCCGCGGCCCCGCCCACGATCAACCCCCATCGGGCCCCCCAGTTCTGGCCGATCCACCCGGCGATCGGTGAGCCGATCGGCGTGGAGCCCAGGAACACGACCCCGTAGAGAGCCATGACGCGCCCTCGCGCCTGCGGCCGGGCGTTCACCTGCAGGATCGTGTTGCCGGTGATCATGAACGCCATCGCCGAGAAGCCGAGCGGGATCATCGCCACGAGCGCCAGGTGCAGCGTCGGGGCGATCCCGGCCACCACGAGGGCCGCACCCGCCGCGATCGCGAACGCCCCGAGGCGCCTCATCGTCGGAGCGGCGCTCCGGTTCGCCAGCACGATCGCGCCGAGGAAGGAGCCGACCCCGGCAAGCGCCGAGAGGGCGCCGAACGTCCCCGCGCCGCCGAGGAAGGTTCGGCGCGCGAGCAGGGGCAGCAACACGGCGAAGTTGAACGAGAACGCGAACACCACGGCCATCACGAGCAAGGGCCTCCGGAGCTCGTCGGTAGCCCACACGTAGCGCAGTCCGGACACGAGGTGTCCCCTCTCTCGCGTCGTGCGCTCCTGTCGGTGCATCTGCTCCACGCTCATGGCCAGGAGCGCGCCGATCACCGCCACGTAGGAGACGGCGTCGATCAGGAAGCACACGGAGACACCGTTCGTCGCAGCGATCAACACGGCCGCGAGGGCCGGCCCCACGATCCTGGCGCCGGTGAAGGCCGCGCTGTTCAGGCTTACCGCGTTCGTGAGGTTCCTCGTGCCGACCATCTCGACGTAGAAGCTCTGCCGCGTGGGGTTGTCGATCGCGGTCACGATCCCGTTCAGGAAGGACAGGGCGTAGACGGACCACAGGTGGACCGCTCCCGTCCCGGTCAAGACCCACAGGGTGAGCGAGATCACGGCGAAGGCCGACTGCGTCACGAGGAGGATCCGTCGCTTGTCGAACCGGTCTGCCAGGACGCCACCGAAGGGGCCGACGACCAGGATCGGCGAGAAAAGCAGGGCAGTGTTCAGGCCGAGCGCGATCCCGCTGCCGGAGAGCTCGAGGACGAGCCACGCCGTCGCGGTCGCATTCACCCACGTCCCGGCCGCAGAGACCAACTGGCCGATCACGTACATGCGGAAGTTTCGCTCGTGCAGGGAATGGAACGTTCGATGGAACGAGTCCCCGACCCGGCTCACGGACCCGCCTCCGTCAAGCGCTCGAGGAGCTCGGCCGCTCGCTCGAGGGTCTCGAGCTCCTCCGGGCTCAATCGCTTCAGCCGAGCCGCGAGGTACTCGTCGCGCCGTCGCCGGATCCTCTGGAGGAGACGACGCCCCTGCCCCGTCGCCTCCAGCCACGAGATCCGTCCGTCCAACGGGTCTTGCGTGCGGGCGATCAGATCGCGCTCCAGGAGCGCAGCCACGATCCTCGTGACGGTCGGCTTCTGCACCTGTTCGTGGGTCGCGAGCTCACCCACCGTCATCGGCCCGTGACGCTCCACCGTGGCCAGCGCGGACATGAGCGTGGGGCTGATCTCGGCCCCAGCTCCCTCCCGCCGTAGCGTCCGAGAGACACGCGTCACCGATAGACGAAGCCTCGAGGCGAGGCTCCCGGCGTCCACGGTGGTGGGTGCGGTCGGCATGGCTCACATGATAGTTCGGAAGACTAACTAGTGTCACGAACCATCTCGCCACGTCCGGGGCGGGCCGCCGCTCCGGGCGCCGTCCCCGCCGTAGCCTGGGGCCGGATGCCTCGCGAATGGGACGCCGACGCCTACGACCGTCTCCCCATCCCCATGACGCGATGGGGGGAGGCCGTGGTCGGGTGGCTCGACCTGTTCGGCAGCGAGCGCGTCCTGGATGCGGGGTGCGGCACCGGGAAGGTCACCGCGTTCCTGCTGGATCGGCTCCCGGATGGGACCGTCATCGCCCTCGACGGCTCGGCGGCGATGATCGACCGAGCTCGCCGGCGGCTCGCCGGCGACGAACGAGTCGAGTTCGTCGTGGCCGACCTCGAGCAACCGTTGCCGTTCGAGCAACGGGTCGACGCGATCCTGTCGACCGCCACCTTCCACTGGATCCCCGATCACGACGCCCTCTTCCGGAACCTCGCGGGCGTGCTGCGTCACGGTGGTCAGCTTGCGGCTCAGTGCGGAGGCGCGGGCAACACCGCCTCGCTCGAAGCCGTTCTTCGTGAGATGGGAGCCGACTTCGGCGGGCGCAAGCACTTCGCATCGGCTGAAGAGACGACGCTGCGCCTGGAGGCGGCGGGTTTCACCGACGTCGAGTGCTGGCTTCACGACGAGCCGGTACGGATCGAGGCCGCCGACCTCGAGTCCTACCTGGAGACGATCTGCCTGGGCGACACCCTGGCGCAGATCGCTCCGGCCGGCCGTTCGGGCTTCGTCCATGAAGTCGCACGCCGTCTCCGCGAGCCCGTCATCGACTACGTGCGCTTGAACATCCGGGCCCGCCGCGCGAGCTGAGACGACGGCTCAGATGAAGAGCGACACGGCCGCGTCGCGCATCTCGGCGATGGCGGTGGCGGCGCCGATCGGCTCCTCGAGTCCGTCGAGCAGGTCCTCGCGCTTCAGGCCGAGGAGGTCCATCGTCATCTGGCATGGGATCAGCCGCACGCCCAGCTCCTGGGCCGTGGAGATGAGCTCCTCCGGCCTGGCGACCTGACGATCCTTCGCGAGCTTCTTGAACATCGACGGGCCGGCACCCGCGAAGTTGTAGCGCGAGAGCTTCGCCTTCTGTGCGGAGCCCGGGTTCATCGCGCTCATCATCTTCTGCATCCAGTTCTCGCCCGTGATCCGCACGTCGGGCTTCACGATCGCGAACAGCCCCCAGAACGTGAAGAACACGCTCGCCTCCATGCCGCTCGCCGCCGCCGTCGTGGCCAGGATCGTCGTCGGCCAGATCCGGTCGAGGTCTCCGCCCCAGGCGATGATCGTCAGCTTGTTCTTCTTCTTGATCGAGGCATGCTGCGCGGATTCGAGCGCCTCGATCCGTCCTAGTAGCTCGGCGTAGGACGTGCTCGTCTCGTCGACCCGTTCCTCGGTGGCGGCCATCACGATCACACCTTCCGGATCACGTAGCGGTGGACACCCTCGGCGGTCTCCTCCGCCTCGAGCAACTCGTTTCCCGAGATCGTCGCCCAACTCGGGACGTCGGACCTCGAACCGGGATCGGTCGCGAGCAGTTCGAGCTGGTCTCCGGGACGCGCGTCCTTGAGGGCGCGGGCGAGCGCGACCAGCGGCCCGGGGCAGGACTGCCCTCGAGCGTCGACCGTGGTGGTGATGACGTCCATGACGAACCTCCGATGCGGTGTTGGGGACGCGGAAGGCGGTGGGCGTGCCAGCCCGCCGCCGGGCTGCCTCGCGTCAGGCGAGACAGCAGAGACGGTCCGGGATCATCGCCCCCACGAGGCCCACTTCCCGGGTACGGATCACGATCGGCCCACCATGATTCGTTGCACCTGCAAACCCTATCCGAGCTGTGCAGCTCCGGCAACGGCCCATCGGCCGTCACCCGTCAGCGGACGCGGCGGCGGCGATCCTTCGGCCAGTAGACCAGCAGCACCTTCGCCCTCAGCTCGTCGCGGCCGACGGGTCCGAAGTGACGGCTGTCGGTCGAAGCGGTCGTCAGGTCTCCCTCCACCCAGTACTCGTCGTGGGGGGGGGGG
>JALYLM010000107.1 GCA_030774235.1 Actinomycetota bacterium | reverse complement strand
GCCGCGTTCACGACGGCGTCGATCGTGCCGGTGGGATCGACGGCCATGCCGGTGCCGTAGACGCGGTGGCCCGGGATCGAGATCGGACGCCACCCACCCGCCTCGTCGGGTTCCAGCAGGTAGAACTCGAGCTCGAAGGCGACCTGCGGCTCGAGCCCCATCTCCTGCCACGGGCGGCACGCCTCCCGGAGGGCGTGCCGCGGATCCCACGGCGCGGGCTCGCCATGGGACTGGACGTCGGCGATCCCGACGACCGTGTTCTCTTCCCACCCCGGGTGGAGCGAATCCCGATCGAGCACGGCGTCCACGTCGTGCAACCCGACGTCGAACTGCGTCCTCGGAACCGGCAGGATCTCCCTGTCGTGGGTCAGCGGGTAGACGCCGATGCAGAACGCCGCCGTGCCCGTCGACGCCCATTCGCCGAAGAGGTATTCACCTCGCTCGAGGCCGTGGATGTCCGGGTAGAGGAGTCGGAGCCGTTTCCCCTTCGTGTCCAATCGACCCTCCCTCGCGACGATACGCGGGCCATCATCGCCTTGCGCGCCCGATGATTCGGGCCCAAAATACCGCATCCTCGCAGCGGGACGGAGGCGGGATCGTTGAGCGTCGGCGAGTCGATCACGCTCGACGAACTGGAGCGAGATCCCTATCCGATCTACGCGCGGCTGCGCGACGAGGAGCCCGTGAGCTGGGTTCCCGCCGTGCAGCTATGGCTCGTGACGCGGTACGAGGATGTCCGCGCCGTGGACCTCGCGCCCGAGACGTTCACCGCTGAGACCGATCCCTCGACGCTGAACCGAACGATGGGCCGGAACATGCTGGGCTCGGAGGGCGGCGGCCAGCAGCGGATCCGAAGGATCACCGAGATTCCCTTCCGCCCGCGGGACGTCGAGGAGCGCACGCAGGGCATGATCCCGAAGCTCGCGCACGAGCTGACCGACGGGTTCGCCGACCGGGGCGAGGCCGACCTGTTCACGGAGTTCTGCGACCCGATGTCGGTGCGCTCGCTGCAGTTCATGCTCGGACTCGACGACGTGCCGTGGCAGGACCTGCTCCGGTGGAACCAGGGCATGATGCCCGGGCTCGCGAACTTCGAAGGGGACCCTCGGAAGCAGGCGCCGGCCGACCGAGCGAGCGCAGAGCTCGGCGCCGCGATCGAGCGCGTACTGGATCGTCTCGAGACCGAACCCGACGGCTCGGTCCTGTCGTGGATGCTCCGCCACGACGCAGGCGGGGACGGGATGACGCGCGAGGAGATCGTCGCGAACACGAAGCTGATGCTGTCGGGGGGACTCCAGGAGCCGCGCGATCTGATCGCGCTGGTCGTCTGGGCGCTCGGCTCGCACCCCGAGCAGCTCGACGCCACCCGCGCGGATCGCCGTCTGGTGAAGGCGGCCGTCGAGGAGACCCTGCGCTGGGCGGGGCCCGTCGGCACGTCGACCCGGCAGTCGACCCGGGGGACCGAGCTGGCGGGCGTCGGTCTGCCGTCCGGGGCCTTGATCGGCGCGGTGCTGTCGTCGGCGAACCGAGACCCTCGGCGGTTCAGCGATCCCGAACGGTTCGACATCCGCCGCAGCGAGGGCGCTCATCTCGCGTTCGCGATCGGGAACCACTTCTGTCTGGGCGCCTGGTTCGGCCGGCATCTGGCCCGCGTCTCTTTCGACATCGCGCTCGACCGATTGCCCAACCTCCGGCTCGATCCGGAGCGTCCCGCAGTGGTCTCGGGCTGGGAGTTCCGGGCGCCCGACTCGATGTGGGTGCGCTGGAACCCGCCGTGACGGGCCGCACGCCCGCGCGCGCCGAGACGGTCGGGAGCCTGCTGCGACCTGGACCACTGAAGGCGGCCGCGGCGGCCTTCTACGCGCCCGGCCATTCGGCCGTGCTCGAAGAGGAGCGATCCAAGGATCGGACCGAGCTTCGGGCGCTGGAGGATGACGCGATCCGGGAGGCCGTTCGCCGCCAGATCGATGTCGGTCTCGACGTCGTCACCGACGGCGAGTTCCGCCGCTGGATGTTCATGAACTCCTTCTACGACGCGGTCGAGGGCATCCGAACCGACACCGTCGTGCACTTCCGCAACGCACGCGGCGAGGACGTCCCGCTTCCGGTCCACTCGATCGTCGATCGCCTCCGGCCGGTCGATTCACCCGCCGCGCGCGAAGCGGCGTTCGTCTCGACGGCCGCCGAGGGCTACCCCTTCAAGGTCACGTTCCCGGCCGCCTCGATCTTCGCCCATCCGTTCACGTACAAGGTCGGCGTCACGGACCGCGCGTACGGGTCCCTCGAGGAATTCGTGGGCCACGCGATCGAGATCGAGCGGCAGCTCGTCGCCGAGGCGGTCGCCGCCGGAGCCCGCTCGATCCAGTTCGACTTCCCGCTGTACCCGTACCTGGTCGACCCGGCGTGGGTTGCACGGTTCGAGGGCGCGGGACACGCGGTGGACCGCCTCGTCGACGCGGCGATCGCGGCCGACCTCAGCGTGCTCGACGGCATCCCAGAGGGTGTCACGACGGCGCTCCACATCTGCCGCGGGAACTACCGGTCATCGTGGATGTGCGAGGGCTCTCTCGAACCCGTCGCGGAGCGCCTGTTCGACGAGCTTCCGTACGACGCCTTCCTCGTGGAATGGGACGACGTCGGGCGCGACGGCGGCTTCGAGCCGATCCGGTTCCTGCGGGAGGGCTCGATCATGGTCATGGGGATCGTGTCGACGAAGACCCGTGAGCTCGAGGACGAGGAGACGTTGCTGCGACGGCTGGATGAGGCGGGCTCGTTCGTCGGTGGCACCGACCGCCTCGCGATCAGTCCCCAGTGCGGGTTCGCGAGCGTCATCGTCGGTAACGAGATCGACGAGGGT
>JALYLM010000106.1 GCA_030774235.1 Actinomycetota bacterium | reverse complement strand
GCGTCGCCACCGGTGGGATGACCGAGATCGATGCGAAGGCGTGGCTCGAGGCGCTGAGAGCCGCGGTGAGCGGAGTGCAGGCTCGCGGGAAGGCGGAGGCCGGCGACAAGACTATGCTCGATGCCCTCATGCCGGCTCGCGACGCCCTCGCCGAGGCGGTCGGCGAGGGCGCCGGATTCGCCGAAGCACTGCGACGCTCCATGGAAGCCGGCGAGGCCGGCGCGAAGGCCACGATCCCGCTCGTGGCCCGGAAGGGCCGCGCCAGCTACCTGGGAGAGCGCAGCGCCGGGCATCAGGATCCGGGTGCGACATCCTCGTACCTGTTGTTGAAGACCGCCGCCGAGACCTGGAGCGGCGGCTAGACCGAAGGAGGTCGTCATGGCGGACTATGTGGGTGCCCTCGATCAGGGCACCACGAGCACACGCTTCATGATCTTCGACCACGGAGGACAGGTGGTCGGGATCGACCAGAAGGAGCACGAGCAGATCTACCCGAAGCCCGGATGGGTCGAACACGATCCGAAGGAGATCTGGACGAGGTGCACGGCGGTGATCGACGGCGGGCTTGCGAACGCCAAGATCTCGGCGAGGGATCTGGCCGCCGTCGGGATCACGAACCAGCGCGAGACCGCCGTCGTCTGGGACCGGAACACGGGCGAGCCCGTCCACAATGCGCTCGTGTGGCAGGACACGCGCCAGCAGAACATCGTCGACGAGCTCTCGGCGGACGGGGGTCAAGACCGGTTCCGCGAGAAGACGGGACTTCCCCTCGCGACCTACTTCTCGGGCACGAAGGTACGTTGGATCCTGGACAACGTCGAGGGGGCTCGCGCGCGCGCCGACGCGGGTGACCTCGTCTTCGGCAACATCGACACCTGGTGCATCTGGAACCTCACCGGCGGGACGAACGGCGGTCAGCACGTGACGGACGTCTCGAATGCGAGCCGCACGATGCTCATGAACCTAGAGACGCTCGACTGGGACGACAGCCTGATGTCGGCGATCGGTGTCCCGCGTTCGATGCTGCCCGCGATCCGGCCCTCATCCGCCGTCTACGGCGACGCGGTCGGCACGCTGGCCGGCATCCCGGTCGCGGGCGACCTCGGCGATCAGCAAGCCGCGACCTTCGGCCAGGCCGCCTACGACGTCGGCGACGCGAAGAACACCTACGGCACCGGCAACTTCATGCTCCTCAACACCGGCACGGACATGGTCCAGTCCAAGAGCGGGCTCCTGACGACCGTCGGGTGGAAGCTCGGCGACAAGCCGGCCGTGTACTGCCTCGAGGGGGCGATCGCCATCACCGGCGCCCTCGTGCAGTGGCTCCGGGACAACATCGGTCTCATCTCCACGTCGCCGGAGATCGAGGACCTGGCGAAGACCGTCGAGGACAACGGCGGGGTCTACTTCGTCCCCGCGTTCTCGGGCTTGTTCGCGCCGTACTGGCGGGGCGACGCGCGCGGCGTGATCGCCGGCCTCACGCGGTACGTGACGAAGGGTCACATCGCGCGGGCGACCCTGGAGGCCACGGCGTGGCAGACACGCGAGGTCCTCGACGCCATGGAGGCCGACTCCGGCGTGAAGCTGAAGGAGCTCAAGGTCGACGGCGGCATGGTCTACAACGACCTGTTGATGCAGTTCCAGTCCGACGTTCTGCAGGTTCCCGTCGTTCGCCCGAAGGTGGCCGAGACCACGGCGCTGGGTGCCGCGTACGCGGCCGGCCTGGCGGTCGGGTTCTGGGACTCCTACGAGGACCTGCGCCAGAACTGGGGGAAGGACAAGGACTGGACCCCGCAGATGGACGCCGACACGGTCGCGTCCGAGTATGCGCAGTGGAAGAAGGCGGTGACCCGAACGTTCGACTGGGTGGACTGAAACGAACCGACGCCTCGACGAGACGTGAAGACGGGTGGCCGGGCCGCGCCGCGGCCCGCCGGCCGCCGTCGCGAGAAGGAGGCACGATGCACGACGAGCATGATCACGAGGGGACGTTCGCGGAGGGCGAGGAGGAGAAGCCCCACACCGACCAGGCCGAGCACAAGGGCTCGTTCGCGGAAGGCCAGTCGGAGGAGCACCACACCGACGAGGGCGAGCACAAAAGCACGTTCGCGGAGGGCGAGGAGGAGGAGCCCCACTCGGACAAGGCCGAGCACAAGGGGTCGTTCGCGGAGGGCCAGGAGGACGAGGAGCATCACCAGCACTGACACGACGGGGCGGGAGGGGGTGCGATACTCGGCAACATGGCCGCAGGATCAGTCTCTCCCGCCGCGCGCGTCCTGATCGTTGGCGGCGGTGGAACGGGAGCTGCGCTGGCGCACGACCTCGCGCTTCGCGGCCTTGCGGTGACGCTCGTCGAGCGGGGCGAGTTCATCTCTGGCACGACCGGACGACATCACGGCCTGTTGCACAGTGGCGCCCGATACGCCGTGAGCGATCGGGAGTCGGCCGTCGAGTGCATCGAGGAGAACCGGCTCCTCAGGAAGATCGCCCCCGGCTCCTTCGAGGAGAACGACGGCTTGTTCGTCGCGATCGACGACGAGGACATGGACTATCTTCCCCAGTTCCGCGCCGGGTGCGAGGCGAGCGGCATCCCGACGCAAGCGCTGTCCCCTGCCGAGGCGCTCGCGCTGGAGCCGCTGCTGAACCCATCGTTGAAGGCGGCGGTTCGCGTCCCGGACGCCACGATGGACGCGATGCGGATGCCGATGCGGTTCCTCGCCACGGCGAAGGCGAACGGAGCGGAGCTCCTGAACTATGTCGAGGTCACCGGCCTTCTGGTCGGAGGAGGTGCCGTCACGGGGGCGGCCGTGCACGACCAGGTGACAGGCCGCGACGCCGAGATCCAGGCGGACCTGATCGTGAACGCGACCGGGCCGTGGTCCGAGCGGGTCGCCGGCCTCGCGGGCGTCGACGTCCCGATCCGGCCGTCGCCCGGCGTGTTGCTGGCGCTGCGCGGCCGCCTGTGCAACATGGTCGTCAACCACCTCCACCGGTCCGGCGACGGGGACATCGTCGTGCCCCAACGGGGACTGTCGATCGTGGGAACGAGCTCGTGGGTCGTCGAGGACCCCGACGAGCTCGAGGTGCCCGAGGATCACGTCCGGCGCATGTACGAGGAGGGATCGAGGCTGATCCCGGCGGTGCGCACGGCCGAGTTCCGCTCGGCATGGTCGGCGGCACGGCCCCTGATCGGAACTCGCGACGCAGACACGGGGCGCGAGCTGTCGCGAACGTTCAAGACGATCGATCACGCCGACACGGACGGGGTCGACGGGTTCGTCACGATCACGGGTGGGAAGGCGACGACGCTTCGGGGAATGGCGGAGCTCTGCGCCGACGTCGTCTGCCGCAAGCTCGGGATCGACGAGCCGTGCCGCACGCGCGACACGGTCCTGCTGGCCCACACGGCTCTCCTAGCCGCATGACCGTGGCCGAGACGGCCGGCGCGCAAGATCGGACCGACGCCGGAGACGGCAACGCCCTGCGGAGCATGCGCGTGTTCCGGTTCAAGCGCGGGGACGCCTCCGCCCACTACGACTCGTTCGACGTGCCGGCCGGCCGGCCGACGACGGTGTTCGACGCACTGCGATGGATACAGTTGCATCGCGATGCGTCTCTTGCGCTGCGGCATTCCTGCCTGCACGCCTCGTGCGGGACCTGCGGGCTGCGGGTGAACGGCCGCGAGGCGCTCGCCTGCGTGACGCGACTCGACGACCTCACCGGGACCGTCACCGTCGAGCCGCTCGCGAACCTTCCCGTTCTGAACGATCTCGTCGTCGACATGGAGCCGTTCGTCGAGCGGTTCCCGTCCCCGCACCCGATCCTTCGCGCCAGCGAGTTCCTTCCCCAGGCGGCGCCTCCCGAAGGGATCGACGCGTACGAGCGGTTCGAAGACTGCATCGAGTGCGGTCTCTGTCTGTCGGCGTGCCCGGTCGCCGCCACCGACGACACGTACGTCGGCCCCGCGGCCCTCGCCTATGCCCAGCGGCTCCTCGAGGAGTCGCGAGGCGCCGATCGCGAGTCGATCCTGGCATGGGCCGACGCCGACAACGCGGCGTGGCGGTGCCACGCGGCGTTCGAGTGCACGGAGGCGTGCCCGTCGAACGTGCGTCCGGCCGAGCGGATCATGGGCCTTCGTCGCGAGCTTCGGGGCCGGCAGGGAACGCCGACGTGAGCGACTCCGCCGACGGGCGGCGCGGTTCGGTCGGACCCGGCCCGGATCGGGACCTCGAGGCGATCCGAGCGGCGCGCCGGGCTCCCGGCCCTGTCCAGCGCAAGGGCTTCGGGCCGGTTGCGTGGTTCGATGTCCGCCGGCGCGGAGCGGGCCATCTCGCATTCTCGTTGAACCGGATCACCGGACTCGGGCTCGTCTTCTACCTCTACCTGCATCTCGCCGTCCTCTCCATGCTCCTGGGGGGCGAGTCAGCCTGGTCGTCCTTCCTGCGCGTGGCCACGCTCCCCGCCTTCCTGGGGCTCGACGTCTTGCTGATCCTCGGGCTGCTCGTCCACGGCCTGAACGGGCTTCGCCTCGCGCTCGTCGGCAGCGGGTACGCGCCCGACCGCCAGAAGGCCCTGTATTGGTCGCTGATGGTGTTCGGCGCGATCCTGTTGCTCGGCGCCGCGATCCACATCGTGGGGAGCGGATAGGACGATGGTCGCGACTCCTCGCGCCACCGACCGGGACGAGACGCCCCCCGGCTCGCGGTCGAGAACGTGGAGATGGACGGCCGTTTCCGGGGTCGCGCTGCTCGCGCTCGTAACGGTCCACATGGTCGCGAACCACTTCGTCGTCAGGCAGGTGGGCGGGCTGCGCACGTACCGGCAGGTCTTGGAATACATCGGCAACCCGGTGATCTTCGCGATCGAATCGGTGTTCCTGATCGTGGTCACCGTGCATTCGATGCTGGGCTTGCGCTCGGTCCTGCTGGACTTCGGCCTGTCGGCGACGACCAAACGTCTGCTCGACCGCGGTCTCCTTGCGCTGGGCCTGGTTACCGTGGGGTACGGGTTCGTCTTGATCGGCGTTCTCGCGTCGAGAGCCTGACGGGGCGATCGTGGTCGGGATCGTGATCGTGTCGCACAGCCATCGCATCGCCCAGGGCGTGGCCGAGCTCGCCCGAGAGATGGGTGGACCCGACGTCGCGTTGGAGACCGCCGGCGGGTTGGACCTCCCCGACCACCCGATCGGCACCGACGCCGTCATGGTGCAGGAGGCAATCGATCGCGCCTGGTCCCCCGATGGCGTGCTCGTGCTCATGGACCTCGGCAGCGCCGTGCTCTCGGCCGAGATGGCGCTCGAGCTCCTTCCACAGGAGCGTCGCACGGGGGTGCTCTTGTGCGAGGCGCCGCTCGTCGAGGGGGCCGTGGCCGCGGCCGTGACGGCGAAGATGGGTGCGTCGCTCGATGCGGTCGCGACCGAGGCGCGAGGTGGGCTGGCGGGAAAGATCGCGCACCTCGGGACGGCGGTGCAGGGACCCGCCGCGACGGACGCGGCCGTCCCGGCCGACGACGGCACGTCATCGTTGAGGCTCACCGTGCGGAACCCCCATGGTCTTCACGCGCGCCCGGCGGCCCGGTTCGTGCAGACCGTCTCGACGTTCGAGGCGCGCGTCGCCGTGCGGGACGTCACGAACGGCCGGGGCCCGGCGAACGCGGCGAGCCTGAACGCG
>JALYLM010000105.1 GCA_030774235.1 Actinomycetota bacterium | reverse complement strand
TCCCATACGTAGGTATCTCCAACGTCGTTCCCGATGCAGAACTCGCGCCAGCTCCAGTCGACGTCGACGAGATGCCGAAGCGTCTGGAAGGCGCTGCCGTGGTCGAGATTCGCCGTCCTCCGGAATTCCTCATCCGACAGGTCGGCCGTCGTCGTCAGAATCCGGTCGTTCGCCCACGCGTGGAACCGGACGAGGGCGAGCAGGGCGTCTGGATCCACTCGGCCATCCTAGGTCCGCAGTTCGCTCGTTCATTGCCAAGGCGAACCCACGGGGATCCGCCCGGTCAGCGACGTTCCCACGCCGGGCGCGCTTCGCACCTCAACGGTGCCCCCGATCGCGGCCAGCCGATCGACGATCCCTTGCAAACCTGTCCCGTAGCCGGTGGCCTTGGGATCGAACCCACGCCCGTCGTCGGAGACCACGAACTCCAGGTGTCCTCCATGCGTTCCGAGCCTGACGGTTGCCGCCGTCGCCTCCGCATACTTGGCGACGTTCTGGAGCGCCTCGAGGCACGAGAAATAGACGGTCGCCTCGACGTCCTGGGAAAACCGCCCGACCCCGTCGGCGACGACCGTGGTGGGCACGGCCGCCTTTCTGGCCTGGGCGTCGAGGGCGGCGGCCAGGCCCTTGTCCGCGAGGAGCGGCGGATAGATGCCGCGCGCGAGGTCCCGCAGGTCCTCAAGGGCGTTACTCACATCGATCCCCAGATCATTGAGCAAGCTGTGGGCCCTCTCGTCGTCTCGTCCGACGAGCGAGTCGGCAAGGCGGAGCTTCAACGCGAGCGCCACGAGCTGTTGCTGGGCGCCGTCGTGGATGTTGCGCTCGAGCTTCCGCCGCTCCGCGTCCTGGGCACGAACGATCCGGGTCTGCGCACCTTTCAGGTCGTCGAGGCGTGCCCGCAGGTCCTCGGTGAGTCTGACGTTGCGAAGTACGAGGCCGGCGTGATCGGCGAGGTCCGAGACGAGGGCGAGATCGGCCGGCGCGAGGGGCTCGCTCGCCGGCTTCTTGACCGAGAGCGCGCCGAGGATCTCGCCCGCGTAGCTCACCGCGCAGCTAGCATCGGCGCCCGGCAGCTGCGGGAGCGGCCCGGAGCCGATCCTAACCGGGGCCGCATCAACGGAGTTCTCCGGCCAGGTGGCGGCGACGCGGAGCTCCTCGCCGACGTGCAGCCATACCTGCGCGTGCTCGGCCGCGATCCCCTCGCCGAGGACCCGGCTCATCCTCGAGAGCACGTCGTCGTCGTTGTATGCCTCCCCCATGCGCCCGGAGAACTCGGCCAGGATCTCGTACGGCGTCGCCCGCTTGCCGTAGACGAGGCGGTTCGCGAAGCGCTCGGCGCGCGTGCGGACCGGTTGGAACCCGATCGCGACGATCGCCGTGGCGGCCACTGACAGCGCGAGATTCTGCGAGTCTCCGGAGCCGACGATCGCGCTGACCCCGACGACGATCCCCACGTAGGCCACGCTGATGAATGCGGCGAGCGACCCATAGAGCAGTGTCTTCCGGACGACGAGGTCGAGGTCGTAGAGGTGGAACCGGAGGATCGCGATCCCGATCGTCACCGGAAACACGAGGTAGCTGATCCCACCGAGCACCGACCCGAGGAGCGTCTCGTTGCCCGCGAAGCCGCTGAGGACGAGCAGGAGGACCGCGACCGGGAGGCCGAACGCCACCCATTTGATCTGCTGACGCTCCACTCCCGTGGAGCGCCGGAACCGCTGGATCAGGGAGAAGACCGCCAGGCCGAACAACGTCGGCAGCGCAATCGCGATGAACGGGTCGAGCGTCACGTTTCCGATGGCCCGGATGAAGAGCGGGTTGGGGACCCCGATGTCGTCGCCAGAGCCGCCCAACAGACGCTGACCGAAGAGCAAGTTGATCGCGACGACGGCGATGAACCCCGCGCAGCACCACACGAACGGCCGCCATCGATCCGACGGGAGACGCCCGTCTGGGAACAGGAGCGGGATCAGGAACAAGGGCGCGAGGAGACCCAGCAGCCACCCGAAGTTGGTCGTGAGGGCCGGGATCGCGACCACCGGTCCCTCGTAGCCGCGCGACAGGGCCCACGTGGAGAAATCGCCCGCCGAGGAGCAGGCCACCATGATCAACGACCCGACGAGGAGCAGGAGCCCCACCCGGTTGTGGCGATCCCGTGTGACCACGAGAAGCCCCACCAAGGAGAACATCGTGAACGCCAGGGCGAACGGGATGGTGGTGATCACCTCCTGGCCGTTCATGAAGTGGAAGACCATGCCCGGGACGAAGGTGCCGACGAAGGCGGCGAACACGAACCACGGCCACCTTGCTCGCTCGGGCGCTGGACTGACCGGCGCCCCGGCGGACCTCTCGATCGCGATCGCCTCCTCGGCCATGGCGTTGATTCTCGACCGACTCGGCGCCGCGGGGAAGGGGG
>JALYLM010000104.1 GCA_030774235.1 Actinomycetota bacterium | reverse complement strand
CGGAGACAACGTCGAGATGACCGTCGAGCTGATCGCCCCGATCGCCATGGAGGAGGGCCTGCGCTTCGCGATCCGCGAGGGCGGGCGCACCGTGGGCGCCGGGCGCGTCACGAAGATCCTCAAGTAGCCCGAGACCAGGAAGAAGGCGCACGACCGTGGCAGGACCGAAGATCCGGATCAAGCTCCGCGCCTACGACCACCGCATGCTGGACGTGGCCGCTCGAGAGATCGTCGAGCACGTCACGCGCACGGGGGCCAAGGTCGTCGGGCCGGTGCCCCTGCCCACCGAGCGTTCCATCTACACGGTGATCCGGTCGCCGCACAAGTACAAGGACTCGCGGGAGCACTTCCAGATGCTCACGCATCGCCGGCTGATCGACATCGTGGACGCGACGTCGAAGACGGTGCAGGAGCTGCAGCGGCTGAACCTGTCGGCCGGCGTGGATATCGAGATCAAGCTGTGAAGCCATGAGCGACATCAAGGGGATCCTCGGGGAGAAGCTGGGTATGACCCAGATCTTTCAGGAAACGCGCGCGATCCCGGTCACGGTCATCCAGGCCGGGCCGTGCGTCGTGGCGCAAGTCAAGACGAAGATGAGCGACGGGTACGACGCCGTGCAGCTCGCCTTCGGCACGACGCGTCCTCGGGGCGTGACGAAGCCGATGCAGGGCCACTTCGACAAGCACGACACCGAGCCCGCGCGCCATGTGGTCGAGCTCCGCACCGATGACGCCTCCACCTACACGGCCGGCCAGGAGCTCAGGGCCGACGTGTTCCAGCCCGGCGATCGGGTCGATGCGGTCGGCGTCTCGAAGGGGAAGGGCTTCTCGGGCCCGATGAAGCGGCACGGCTTCGCGGGGCTCGGCGCCTCTCACGGCACCCAGGGCAAGCACCGCTCGCCCGGGTCGATCGGCGCGTGCGCGACGCCGTCGCGCGTGTTCAAAGGCATGCGGATGGCGGGTCAGTTCGGAAACGCCCGGATCACCGTCTTGAACCTCGAGGTGGTCCAGGCCGACCCCGAGCGGAACCTGCTGCTGGTGAAGGGCGCGATCCCCGGTCCACCCGGGGGTCTCGTGATGGTTCGCTCGACGGTGAAGACTCAGGCGACGAGGGACGCGTGATGGCGACGATCGACGTTCTCGACGCAACCGGCAAGAAGGCCGGCACGCGTGATCTTCTCGGCGGCGTCTTCGAGGCGCCCGTGAACGTGTCGCTCATGCACCAGGTGGTGGTGGCCGGGCTCGCCGGCATCCGCGCCGGAACTCACTCCACGAAGACCCGCGGCGAGGTATCCGGGGGAGGCAAGAAGCCGTGGCGCCAGAAGGGGACCGGGCGGGCTCGTCAGGGTTCGATCCGATCGCCCCAGTGGTCGGGGGGTGGTGTCGCCCACGGGCCGACCCCGCACGACCACGATCAGCGGATCAACAAGAAGATGCGCAAGGGCGCCCTCCGGTCCGCGCTGACCGACGCGCTCGGCAGCGGCAAGCTGGCTGTGGTGAAGGAGCTCGCGTTCGACGAGCCGAAGACCCGCGAGGCGATCGCGGTTCTCGAGGCGCTCGACCTCCGAGGTCGGATCCTGGTGATCCTTCCGGAGCCGACCGAGGCAGGCACCGTCGAGCGATCGTTCCGCAACCTCAGAACCGTCAAGATCGCCTACGCCGGAGGGCTCGGCGTGTACGACCTGTTGCGCGCCGATCGCGTCTTGTTCACCGGCGATGGCCTGGACGCGCTCGAGGCCCGCTTCGCCGTGGAGCCCACTGCGACCGCATCGGAGCCCAGCGCGACGACCGAGGATGGATCGGCATGAAGTCCCCTCGCGATGTGGTCGTCCGCCCGGTCGTGTCGGAGAAGTCCTATGCCGGCATCGAACGGAACACGTACACGTTCGTCGTGCGCCCGGATGCGAACAAGACGGAGATCAAGCAGGCGGTTCAGTCGATCTGGGACGTCCGCGTGGTCTCGGTGAACACGATGAACCGGCGCGGCAAGCTGAAGCGCCGGGGCTTCACGAAAGGCAGGCGTCCCGACGAGAAGCGTGCGGTCGTCACGCTCGCCGAAGGTGATGCGATCGAGATCTTCGAGGGTGGGAAGTAGCGATGGCCGTTCGCAAGTACAAGCCGACGACCCCGGGACGACGCGGAGCCAGCGTCTCGTCGTTCGAGGAGATCACCCGCGCCACTCCCGAGAAGTCTCTCGTGGCCAAGGGTCGGAACAAGGCGGGTCGCAACAACAAGGGACGGATCACCACGCGACATCAGGGTGGGGGAAACAAGAACCGCTACCGGGTGATCGACTTCCGGCGGAACAAGGACGGCGTTCCGGCGAAGGTCGCCCACGTCGAGTACGACCCGAACCGCAGCGCGCGCATCGCGCTGCTCCACTACGTCGACGGTGAGAAGCGCTATATCCTTGCACCGCAAGGCGTGGAGGTCGGCGACATGCTGATGTCGGGGCCCGACGCGGAGATCCGCGCCGGCAACGCCCTGCCGCTCCGCAACATCCCGGTCGGGACCGTCATCCACGCCATCGAGTTGAAGCCGGGCGCCGGCGCGAAGATGGCCCGCTCGGCCGGCACGAGCGTCCAGTTGATGGCGAAGGAAGGCAGCTACGCCACCCTTCGCCTGCCTTCCGGCGAGATGCGGCTGGTGCAGTCGGCCTGCAAGGGCACGGTCGGCGTGGTGGGCAATCCCGAGCACGAGCTGCGTTCGCTCGGCAAGGCGGGGCGGTCTCGTTGGCTGAACAAGCGTCCGTCGGTCCGCGGCGTCGCCATGAACCCCGTCGATCACCCGCTCGGTGGCGGTGAGGGCAAGTCCTCAGGTGGTCGTCACCCGTCGTCGCCGTGGGGCAAGAAGGAAGGCAGGACGAGGAAGAAGAACAAGGCGTCGACGAAGTACATCCTCCGTCGCCGTGGGAAGGGGCGTGGCTAGGTGCCCAGATCCGTGAAGAAAGGTCCGTTCGTCGACGAGCACCTGATGGTCAAGATCGACGAGATGAACAAGAAGGGCGACAAGCGGGTGGTCAAGACGTGGTCGCGACGCTCCACGATCGTGCCCGACATGATCGGCCACACGCTCGCCGTGCACGACGGCCGCAAGCACGTTCCCATCTTCGTCTCGGAGGCGATGGTCGGACACAAGCTGGGCGAGTTCGCACCGACACGGACGTTCCGCTCCCACGCCAGGGACGAGCGCCGGTCGGGAGTGAGATAGATGGAAGCCAAGGCATCGATGAAGTACGTCCGCACGACGCCGCGCAAGATGCGTCGCGTGGTCGACCTCATCCGCGGCCAGCATGTCCAGGAGGCTCGCCGGATCCTTCGGTTCTCGCCCCTCGGCGCCTCGCGCGACGTCGAGAAGCTCCTGGATTCCGCCGTTGCCAACGCGGAGCGGAACCCCGGCGTGGTCGCCGAGAACCTCCTGGTCTCGCGGGCCTGGGTCGACCAGGGGCCGACCCTGAAGCGATTCCGGCCCCGTGCCTACGGGCGGGCGGCTCGGGTTCGGAAGCGCACCTCGCACGTGACGGTCTTCGTTCGGTCGATGGGAGAGGAAGGCTAGTGGGTCACAAGGTCAACCCGTACGGGTTCCGGCTGGGAGTCATCTACCCGTGGAAGTCCAATTGGTTCGCCGATCGCGACTACGCGGAGCACCTCCACGAGGACATCTGGATCCGCAAGCACATCCGGTCCCGGCTGTCCCGGGCCGGCATCTCGTCGATCGACATCGAGCGCAAGGGCGACCAGATCTGGGTCTTCATCCGCACGGCTCGTCCGGGCATCGTGATCGGGCGCAAGGGCGCGGAGGTCGACCGCCTGCGCAAGGACATCGAGAGATACACGAAGAAGCGAGTCGACGTGAAGGTCGAGGACATGAACCAGGCCGCCAGCGAGTCGCGGCCCGAGACCGACGCCGCGCTCCTCGCCCAGGGTGTCGCCGAGCAGCTCGCCGGGCGCGTCGCCTTCCGTCGCGCGATGCGACGAGCGGTTCAGACGTCGATGCGCGCGGGGGCGCTCGGGGTCCGCGTCGCGTGTGCCGGTCGGTTGGGCGGTGCCGAGATGGGTCGCAAAGAGTGGTATCGAGAGGGGCGGGTGCCCCTTCACACCTTGCGAGCGAAGGTCGATTTCGGCACCGCCGAGGCTCGTACGACGTTCGGGCAGATCGGCGTGAAGGTGTGGGTGTACCACGGCGACGAGGTGCCGCACCGCGAGCAGGAGACGGAGCGGGCGCTGGCGCGCGCCCACGCGAGCGCGGCGCTGGTCGACAAGGTGGGCCGCGGTGGATCGACGCTTTCCACCGAGGCGGTGACGTCACCGGATATGGCCGAGGCGCCGGAGCCGACGGCGTCCACCGACGTCCCCGAGGTCACCCGGGCGCCCGAGGTCACCCGGGCGCCCGAGGTCATCGAGACGCCGGAGGCCGCCCAAGCGCCCGAGGGTCCCGAGACGCCCGAGGTCTCCAGCGAGACGCCCGAGGCTGCCGGCGAGACGCCCGAGGGCGGTGATGCGTGAGTGCTCGCCCCGAAGAAGGTCAAGCACCGCAAGGTGCATCGGGGGAGGCGCCGTGGTCTGGCCAAGGGTGGGACCGAGATCCACTTCGGCGACTACGGACTCGTGGCGATGGAGCCCGCGTGGATCACGAACCGCCAGATCGAGGCCGCGCGCGTGGCGATCACCCGCCATATCCGCCGTGGCGGGAAGGTCTGGATCAACATCTTCCCGGACAAGCCCTACACGAAGAAGCCGGCCGAGACTCGGATGGGTTCCGGCAAGGGCAACCCCGAGGGTTGGGTCGCGGTCGTGAAGCCCGGTCGTGTGATGTTCGAGCTGGCCGGCGTGCCGGAGGGTCTGGCTCGCGAGGCCATGCAACGCGCGCAGCACAAGCTGCCGATCAAGACGAAGTTCATCAGCCGGGTGGGGGAGTAGGGGATGCCGAGCAGGGCGACGGAGCTCCGCGAGCTCCCCGACGAGGAGCTCCTGGCGCGCATCGACGCCGCGAAGGAGGAGCTGTTCAACCTGCGCTTCCAGCTGGCGACGGGTCAGCTCGACAACCCGTCCCGGTTGAAGCAGGTTCGTCACAACCTGGCGCGGATCGCGACGGTGCTCCGGGAGCGTGAGCTCGAATCCGAGCTCGAGACGATCGTGGCCGAGGAGGAGCGGTGAGCGACCAGCAGACGAGCGCCGCCGAGCGTGGCGCCCGCAAGGTGCGAACGGGTGTCGTCGTCTCGGACAAGATGGACAAGACGGTCGTCGTCCGGATCGATCGCCAGGTGCGGCACGCGCTCTACGGCAAGACGGTGAAACGGTCGTCGAAGCTCTCCGCACACGACGAGGCGAACGATGCCCACCTGGGCGACATCGTTCGCGTCATGGAAACGCGTCCGGTGTCGAAGTCGAAGCGCTGGCGCGTCGTCGAGATCGTGGAGCGAGCGAAGTGATCCAACAGGAGACACGCTGCAAGGTGGCGGACAACACCGGGGCCAAGGAGGTCCTGTGCATCCGCGTCCTCGGCGGCTCGGCTCGTCGCTACGCAAGCATCGGCGACGTGATCGTCGGCACCGTGAAGGACGCACTTCCGGGCGGCGCCGTGAAGAAGGGCGAGGTCGTGAAGGCCGTCGTCGTGCGCACCGCGAAGGAGCGGCGGCGCCCCGACGGCTCCTACATCCGCTTCGACGACAACGCCGTCGTTATCATCACGGACCAGCGCAACCCCCGCGGCACGCGCATCTTCGGGCCGGTGGCGCGGGAGTTGCGAGAGAAACGGTTCATGAAGATCATCTCGCTCGCACCGGAGGTGTTGTAGCCATGTCGGGTGTGGACATCAAACGCGACGACCAAGTTCGCGTGATGACGGGCAAGGACCGCGGTCGCGAGGGCCGCGTGGTCCGCGTGCTGCCACGCGAAGGCCGGGTGATGGTCGACGGGGTGGCGCTCGCCAAGAAGCACGCCAGGGCCACCGGTCGAGCCTCGGGAAGCAGCCAGGCCCTGCAGCAGGGCGGCATCATCGACGTGGAGACATACGTCGACATCTCCAACGTCCAGATCGTGTGCCACAGCTGCGGCAGGCCCACCCGTGTAGGTCACTCCGTGGTCGACGGCGAGAAGGTGCGGATCTGCAGGAAATGCGAGGCGGAGCTGTGAGCGACGCCTACACCCCCAGGCAGAAGGCCAGATACCGCGAGGAGCTCAGGCCCCAGCTCAGGCAGCAGCTCGGGCTGGCCAACATCATGCAGGTGCCGGGCTTGGAGAAGATCGTCGTGAACATGGGCGTCGGCGACGCCGTCAAGGACGGTCGTATGCTGGACGCCGCCCTCACGGATCTTCAGGTCATCACCGGTCAGAAGGCCGTGGTGACGAAGGCCCGCAAGTCGATCGCCGGCTTCAAGCTCCGCGAGGGGATGGCGATCGGGGCGAAGGTGACGCTCCGCGGCGACCGCATGTGGGAGTTCCTCGACCGGCTCGTGACGCTGGCGTTGCCCAGGATCCGCGACTTCCGCGGTCTGGACCCGCAGGCGTTCGACGGTCACGGGAACTACACGATGGGCGTGACCGAGCAGCTGATCTTCCCGGAGATCGACTACGACAAGGTGGCGAAGGTGAGCGGGATGGACATCACGATCGTGACGACAGCT
The DNA here is from genome assembly GCA_030774235.1 of Actinomycetota bacterium. Lineage (GTDB taxonomy): Bacteria > Actinomycetota > UBA4738 > UBA4738 > HRBIN12 > JALYLM01. The sequence continues at coordinate 4,806 of JALYLM010000104.1, read as the reverse complement.
CGCGACGACGACGAGGGACGCGCCCTCCTGACGGCGCTCGGCTTCCCGTTCGCGGGACAGCCCGCGGTCGTGCAGGCGAGCTGAGGAAACGAACATGGCGAAGAAGGCACTCATCAACAAGCAGCAGACCCAGCCGAAGTTCCGCGTGCGGGCGTACACGCGATGCCGCCGCTGCGGCCGCCCCCGGGCGGTCTACAAGAGGTTCATGCTCTGTCGCATCTGTTTCCGTCAGCTCGCGCACCTCGGCGAGCTCCCGGGGGTGACGAAGTCGTCATGGTGAGCGCGACGAGGAAGTTCTCCAGCAACGTGTCGGACCCGGTGGCCGACCTGCTCACACGCATTCGGAACGCTAACCTCGCGTACAAGGACGACCTGATCACACCGGTATCCAATCTGAACGAGGCCCTGCTGACGATCCTCGCGACCGAGGGGTTCATCGGCGGCTTCGATCGCGAGGGCGAAGGCGTACACGGGGCATTTCGGGTGCGGCTGAAGTACGGGAAGGGCCGCCAGCGCACGATCACGGGCCTCAAGCGCATCTCGAAGCCCGGCCGGCGTGTCTATGCGGCTCGCGACCGCCTCCCGCGCGTGCTCGGAGGCCTTGGCATCGCCATCATCTCGACGTCCCAGGGTGTCATGACGGACAAGGACGCCTCGCGCAAGGCCGTCGGCGGCGAGGTCCTCGCGTACGTGTGGTGACGATCATGAAGATGCGCGATCGAGGGACCGAGGACAGAGGATGAGCAGGATCGGCAAGCAGCCAATCGCGATCCCGAGCGGCGTCGAGGTGACGATCGCGGAGGGCAACGTCGTGACCGTGAACGGCCCTCGGGGCTCGCTCACCCAGACGATGCACGCCGACATGCGCCTCGTGAGCGACGAGGGGCTGGTCCGCGTGGAGCGGCCCGACGACGAGAGCTTCCATCGGAGCCTGCACGGGCTCACACGGACGCTCGTGGCGAACATGGTCGCGGGCGTGACGAACGGATTCGAGAAGCGGCTGCAGGTCGTGGGGGTCGGATACCGGGCCGCGATGAAGGGAAGGGACCTCGAGATCCAGGCCGGTTTCTCGCATCCCGTGGTCGTCACGGCGCCCGAAGGGATCGACTTCGAGGTCCCGACGCCGACCCAGATCGTCGTCCGGGGCAACGACAAGCAGGCGGTGGGCGAGATCGCGGCGAACATCCGGAAGGTTCGCAAGCCGGAGCCCTACAAGGGCAAGGGCATCCGGTACGAGGGTGAGTACGTGCGGAAGAAGGCCGGCAAGGCCGCGAAGGGTAGCGCGTGATGGACGCGAAGACGAAGCGCGACGCCCGGCTGCACCGACACACGCGGGTTCGCAAGAAGGTGATCGGCAGCGCCGAGCGACCCCGGCTGGCGGTGTACCGGTCGAACCGGCACATCTACGTACAGCTGATCGACGACGAGCGTGCCGCGACGCTCGCCCAGGCCTCCGACCGCGAGGTCGGCGCCGGCGGCAAGACCTCCTCCGCGAAGGCGGTCGGTGAGCTGATCGCCACACGCGCCAAGGAGGCGGGCATCGACCGCGCCGTGTTCGATCGCGGCGGACGGCTGTATCACGGCCGTGTGGCCGCGCTCGCCGAGGGCGCGCGTGAGGGAGGACTGCAGATCTGATGCGGAGATACGACGCGAGCGCTCAGGACAAGAGCCCGTTCGAGGAACGGGTGATCTCGATCAACCGCGTGGCGAAGGTCGTCAAGGGGGGCCGCCGGTTCTCGTTCGCCGCCCTGGTGGTCGTCGGCGACGGAGCCGGTCGCGTCGGGGTCGGCTACGGCAAGGCGAAGGAGGTTCCCGCCGCCATCGCCAAGGGCGTCGAGGAGGCGCGCCGAAAGATGTTCGAGGTTCCGATGATGGGCACCACGATCCCGTACGAGGTGACCGGTGAGGCCGGCGCCGGCGTCGTGCTGCTGAAGCCGGCCGCCCCGGGTACCGGGGTCATCGCCGGCGGCGCCGTCCGGGCGCTGGTGGAGTGCGCCGGCATCAAGGACATCCTGTCGAAGTCGATGGGCAGCTCGAACCAGATCAACATCGTGAAGGCGGCCGTCCAGGGTCTCCAGTCGCTCCGCCGTCCGAACCAGGTCGCGCGGCTGCGGGGCCGCGACGTCCACGAGGTCGCGCCGAAGCCGATGCTCGAGGCGGTGGCCGCCGCCGATGCGCGGGCGCAGGCCACACGCACGGCCGCGCTCGAAGAGGCGTACGCAGACCAGGCGGATGCCCCGCCGCGTGGAGGCCGCAGATGAAGCTGAGGGTGACGCAACGCCGCAGCGCGATCGACCGGCCGCGGGATCAGAAGGACACGATCCGCCGGCTCGGCCTGCATCGCCTACACGACTCCGTCCTCAAGGAGGACCGGCCCGAGATCCGCGGCATGATCTCGAAGGTCCGCCACCTCGTCGACGTCGAGGAGGTCGAATGAAGCTCCATCACCTCCGTCCCACCGAGGGCTCCAAGACCGATCGCAAGCGGGTCGGGCGTGGCCGCGCGGGCGTTCGTGGCAAGACGGCCGGCCGCGGCACGAAGGGCACCGGCGCTCGAAAGACGGTCCCCGCCGGGTTCGAGGGCGGGCAGATGCCGTTGCAGCGGCGGGTCCCCAAGCTCAAGGGCTTCACGAACCCGAACCGCGTCGAGTACGCGGCGGTGAACGTCGAGGTCCTGGGCAGGTATTTCACGAGCGGAGAGGTGACACCGGAGGCCCTGTACGCTCACGGGCTCGTCCACAAGGGGAAGCCGGTGAAGGTGCTCGCCAGAGGCGAGCTCGACCACGCGTTGACCGTCAGGGCTCACGCGTTCTCAGGTGCCGCGCGGGCGAAGATCGAGGCCGCCGGGGGCACCGCCGAGGTTCTCGGTTGACCGGGGTACGATAGGCCACCGTGCTAAAGGCCTTCCTCAACGCGTTCCGGGTACCGGACCTTCGGAACAAGATCCTGTTCACGCTGTTCATCGTCGCCGTATACCGGTTCGGATCGCACGTACCGGTGCCGGTGGTCGATATCAAGCTCTTGTCCCAACAGCTGAACGCCAACGGTCAGAACGGATTCCTCCAGTTCATCAACCTGTTCTCCGGCGGCGGGCTGTCGCGGATGGCCGTCTTCTCGCTGGGGATCATGCCGTACATCACGAGCTCCATCATCATGCAGCTCCTCACGGTCGTGATCCCCAAGCTGCAACAGTGGCAGGACCAAGGTGAAGGCGGCGTCAAGAAGATCAACCAGTGGACGCGCTACGTCACGGTCGTGCTCGCGCTCCTGCAGTCGACGGGGCTGGTGTTCCTCTTCCACTCGGGTGCGAGCCAGATCCCCGATGTGTTCCGCTCCGGCACCTTCACGTGGCAGAACGTCTCGCTGATCGTCATGACCCTCACGGCCGGCACGGCGATGATCATGTGGCTGGGTGAGCTGATCACGCAGCGCGGTGTCGGCAACGGCATGTCGATCCTGATCTTCGTCAGCGTGATCTCGCGGCTGCCGACGGAGGGCTACAACATCTTGAAGCAGGGCGGCAACGGCAAGTTCATCGCGCTGCTGTTGCTGGGGATCGCGATCATCGTGGCGGTCGTCTTCATCGATCAGGGGCAGCGGCGGATCCCGATCCAGTACGCGAAACGGGTGGTCGGCCGCCGGATGATGGGCGGCACCAGCACGTACCTGCCGCTCAAGGTGAACCAGGCCGGGGTGATCCCGATCATCTTCGCGACCTCCGTGCTGTACTTCCCCTCGTTGCTGGCCAGCGTGATCCACGCGTCCTGGTTCCAGACGTTCGTGAACCAGTACGTGCAGAACCAGCGGAGCGTCGTTTACATGGGGATGCTGGCGCTGCTGATCATCTTCTTCGCGTACTTCTACACCGCGATCCAATTCGATCCCGTTCGAACCGCCGACCAGATCCGAAAGCAGGGTGGGTTCATCCCGGGCATCCGGCCCGGCCCGCCGACGGCGAACTACCTCAACGACATCCTCGTGCGCATCACGCTGCCCGGCTCGATGTTCCTCGCGGTCATCGCCCTGATCCCGTCCGTCGTGCTGGCGTACTGGGCCTTCAACCAGTTCCCGTTCGGCGGGACCTCGATCCTGATCACCGTCGGCGTCGCCCTGGAGACGATGAAGCAGATCGAGTCGCAGCTGCTGATGCGGCACTACGAGGGCTTCCTGAAATAGCCATGCGCCTCGTCCTGCTTGGGCCGCCTGGCGCGGGCAAGGGAACGCAGGCGGCGAGGCTGGTCGAGCGGTTCGACATCCCGCAGATCTCGACCGGCGACATCCTGCGCGAACACGTGCAGGACGGGACGATGCTGGGCATCAAGGCTCGGTCGTACATGGACCGCGGCGAATACGTCCCCGACGCGTTGGTCGTCCAGATGGTGATGGGGCGGCTCCGCGAACCCGACGCCGAGAAGGGGTTCATCCTCGACGGGTTCCCTCGAACGGTGCCCCAGGCCGAGGCCTTGGAGCGGGCGCTCGGCGAGGCAGACCGTCCTTTGACGGCCGTGCTCCAGTACGACATCCCCGACGACATGGCCGTGCGCCGCCTCTCGAATCGCTGGACGTGCCCGACCTGCAAGAGGACGTACAACCTGGAGTTCAAGCCGCCGGCCGACGAGGGCGTCTGCGACTTCGACGGGACTCCCCTCGAGCGGCGTCCCGACGACGACGAGCTGACCGTGCGGCGTCGGCTCGCCGTGTATCGGGAGCAGACCACCCCGCTCCAGCGGTTCTACGCCGCGAGGGGACTGCTCCGCGTGATCGACGCGCAGGACGGTGAGGACGTCGTGGCCGAGCGCACCCTGGC
>JALYLM010000103.1 GCA_030774235.1 Actinomycetota bacterium | reverse complement strand
GAGTCAGACGACGTGCCCCTCCGGCGTCTGTTCCCCCCGAGCGAACCGCTCCAACGCCAACCCGGCGACGTCGACGGTGCGGGCTCGCCCGTCCACGATCAACTCGGCCAGGAGCTTGCCCACGACCGGGGCGTGCTGGAACCCGTGACCGCTGAAGCCGTTCGCCAGGTAGAGCCCTCCGACCGGCGAGGGTCCCACGATCGGATGACGGTCCGGCGTCATCTCGTAGAGGCCACACCAGGTCGACGCCACTCCCGCCGCCTCCAGCGGTGGAAAGATCCGCAGGGCCGTCGGCAGCAGCCGCTCCGCGACGAAGCGCTCGTCGACCGCCGTCGAGAACGAGGGACGCTCGTCTCGCCCTCCCATGCCCATCAGCACGCCCTTTCCCTCTCGGTGGAAGTAGAAGCTCGTCGCGGCGTCGATCACGAGCGTGCGCCGCTCCGGCACCCCGGGGAAACGGCCGGTCGTGACGACCATCCGCGGGATCGACTCCAAGGGCAGGTCCACGCCGGCCGTGGCGGCGAGGGTTCCGGCCCAGGGACCGGCAGCGTTCACGACGACCGACGTGTCGATGCTACCGCCGGTGGTCGTGAGGCCCGTCACCCGGCCGCCCGCCGTCTCGATCCGGCCGACGTCGATCCCGAGACGCAGCTCGGCACCGGCCCGCCTGGCAAGCGTCGCGTAACCCTGGGTGAGTCCGGCCGGATCGGCGATGCCGTCGTCCGGGCAATAGGTGGCGCCCACGACTCCCTCCAGCGAGATCCCGGGGGCGAGCTCGGCCGCCTCGTCCGGGCTCAGGAGACGGGCGTCGACCCCCAGCGTGTGCTGAAGGTCCGCGGCGATGCGAAACGCCTCCCACTCGGCGGGAGTCCGCACGAGGAAGAGGTACCCGTGCTGCACGACGTCGAGCGGCAGTCCGTGCTCCTCGGCGAAGCGGAGAATCATCGGGACGCTGGCCAGCGAGAGCTCGATGTTGATCCGGCTGGAGAACTGGTGGCGGAACCCGCCGGCGCACGCGCCGGTCGCTCCGGTGCCGACGGCGTCGGCCCGCTCCAGCAGCAACACGCGGCCGGCCCCGGCGGCCGCCAGGTGGTACGCGGCGCTCGCGCCGACGATCCCACCGCCCACGACCACGACGTCGGCGGACTCGGAACTCATGATCGGCCGACGGCCGCGGCCGCGACCGCCAGGTCCTCGAACGCGATCCCGACCGACTCGAACACGGTGACGTCGTCCGGAGAGCGGCGGACCGTGGCTCCGATCACGAGCTCGGCGAGATCGGCCACGACGTGGCCTCGGTCGATCACTCCCTCGCCGATCGGGATCAGCAGATCGCCGGCCTCCTCGAACGCGGCCTCGCGCGTTTCCACCACGACCCGCGCCCGCGAGACGGTGGCGCTGTCGAGCTCGCGAGCGTCCGGCCGGTACGCCCCGACGGCGTTCACGTGAGCCCCTGCCGGCAGCGACGCCCCGTCGAACAGCGGCATGTCGCTCGTCGTGCAGGTACACACGAGGTCCGCCGAGGCGACGTCGTCCGGCGAGCCGAGTCGGGCCTCGAGCCCCGAGGCGCGCGCCCCCGCGACGAGTGCCTCGGCTCGCGCCCGCGTTCGCGAGACCACGATCGCCGCATCCACGGGGCGGACGGTTCGCATGGCCTCGAGATGCGACCGGGCCTGCACGCCGGCTCCAAACACGACCAGCCGACGAGCGTCGTCTCGGGCGAGGAACGCCGTGGCCAGGCCGCTCACCGCGGCGGTCCGCAGCGCCGTCAGTTCCGCGCCGTCCACGACCGCCACCGGAGCCTGCGTTGCGGGATCGAACAGGACGTACGTCGCGTGGATGAGCGGACGCCCACGCGACGCGTTCGTCGGTGTGAGGGTGACGAGCTTGACGCCGACGCCCTCGTCCCCGGCCGCCGGCATGAGATACAGCTCGCCGGCCCGGGTGAGCATCCGCGAGCGGAGCGGGGTGCCGGCGGAGGGATCCTGGGTCGTGAACGCGTGCTGGAGGGCGTCGATCGCGGCGCGCATCGGAAGGAGCCGCCGGAGCTCGTTGCCGTCGACGACCCGCAACGTCTCAGAGCTCACCCAGGTACGCCTCGCGCATCTGCGGGTTCGCGACCAGCGCCTCGGCGGTGTCGGAAAGGACGACCTGACCCGTTTGCAGCACGTACCCCCGGTCCGCGATCGAGAGCGCCATGTTCGCGTTCTGCTCGACGACGAAGACCGTCCGCCCGAGCTCTCGGATGCGTTTGATGATCTCGAAGACCTGCTCGACGAGGATCGGCGCGAGGCCCATCGACGGCTCGTCCATCAACAGGACCTTGGGATCGGCCATGAGGGCCCGCCCCATCGCGACCATCTGCTGCTCCCCACCCGAGAGCGTCCCGGCCTTTTGCTTCAGGCGCTCACGCACACGTGGGAAGGTCTCCAACACGGACTCCAGGTCCTCGGCAACCTTGTGGCGGTCCTTGCGAAGGTAGTGACCGAGCTCGAGGTTCTCGGCCACCGTCATGTTGTGGAAGAGCCGGCGGTTCTCCGGGACCATCGAGACCCCCCGCGACACGATCTCGGTCGTCGTGAGACCCGAGACCACGTCTCCGTCCAACAGGACCTCCCCCTGGCTGGGTGTCACGTACCCGAGGATCGTCTTCAGCGTGGTCGTCTTCCCGCTGGCGTTGCCGCCGAGCAGGCACACCATCTCGCCGGGGAAGATCTGGATGTCCACGTCCCGCAAGACGGACACGAGCCCGTAGTGCGTGCTGACCCCGCGGAGCTCCAGGACCGGACGCCGACCGTCGGTCCCCCGCGTCGGAGGGGGCTCGGCCGTCACCCGACCGCCTTCGTGCCGAGGTACGCCTCGATCACGTGCTCGTCGTTCGCGACCTCCTCATAGGTCCCCTCGGCGATCTTCTGGCCGTAGTCGCAGGCGACGACGCGATCGGAGACACCCTTGACGACCCGCATGTCGTGCTCGATCAGCAGGACCGTGAGGCCTCGCTCGTCTCGCATCCGCACGATGTGGTCGCGCAGCTCGAGCGTTTCCCGCGGGTTCATCCCGGCCGTCGGCTCGTCGAGCAGCACGAGCGCCGGCTCGCTCGCCAGGGCGCGAGCCATCTCGAGGCGGCGCCGGTTCGCATAGGAGAGCGCGAACGCCGGCTGGTCCTGCCGGTATCCCGCGAGCCGGGAGCCGAAGAACCCGAGCGCGTCGACGGCACGCTCCCGGATCTTCCGCTCCTCCCGACGCTGCGCCGGGGTGCGGAACACCGTGCCCACGACCCCGGCCGACGACCGAGTGTGCTGCCCAACCATCGCGTTCTCCAGGACCGTCATGTTCGGGAACAGGTGGACGGTCTGGAAGGTCCGCGCGATGCCGAGCCGGGTGATCTGGTGCGGTGATCGGCCGACGATGCTCTGACCGCCGAACGTGATATCGCCGGCGTCCGGCCCGTAGAGCCCGGTGATCACATTGAACACCGTGCTCTTGCCCGCACCGTTCGGCCCGATCACCGAAACGATCTCTCCGGAACCGACGTGCAGGTCGAGCTGGTTCAGGGCGTAGAGTCCCCCGAAGTGCTTGGAGACGCCGCGGACCTCCAGGAGGGCGGTCAGGTCAGCTCACCACCGGAGGCCTCGAGGGCCGCAACCGTTCCGGTTTCGCGGACCTCGCTGGCCCATTCGTCCTGCGCTCGCTCCTCCTCGAGGAGCTCGCGGGTTCGGCGGACGTTCGGCACGAGCCCCTGCGGCCGAAGCAGCATGATCCCCACGAGAACGCCGCCGTAGATCAGCAGCTGGTAGTCCTCGAACTCCGAGAGCACGCCGGGAAGCCCGATCAGCACGCAGGCGCCGAGGATGACGCCGGGGATGCTGCCCATCCCCCCGAGGATGATGACCGCCAGCGCCGTGATGGACACGATGAGCTGGAAGCTCGCGATCGTCAGCGAGCCGATGCTCACCGCGAAGATCGCGCCCCCGATCGAGCCGATCGCCCCGCCCATCGCGAAGGCCAGGAGCTTGTATCGGGTCGTGCTGATGCCCATGGCGTCGGCGACCTGCTCGTCCTCGCGCATCGCGTTCCAGGCGCGGCCGATCCGCGAGTCCTGTAATCGGTACGAGACGAAGATCGCGAGCAGACAGAACCCCAGCGCGAGGTAGTAGAAGTGGCGAGGGTCGTCCTGGAACTCGAACGATCCGATCGGGGCCTTCGTGATGGCGCTCATGCCGGCCGACCCACCGAAGAGGTCTTTGGCCCACGTCGATCCGAAGATCACCCGCGCGATCTCCCCGAAGCCGAGCGTCACGATCGCGAGGTAGTCGCCGCGCAGCCGCAACACCGGGGCCCCGATCAGGAGGCCGATGAAGGCGGCGACGATCACGACGATGGGGATCGCGAGGTAGAAGGACAGGTGGGCGCCGAAGACCGGCGACTGGGGGCCGGTAAAGGTGTTCCGCTGGCCTCCCGTCAGGACAGCGGTGAGGTATGCGCCGACGGAGAAGAACGCCACGTATCCGAGATCGAGCAGCCCCGCGTACCCCACGACGATGTTCAGCCCGAGCCCGAGCAGGAGGAAGATCCCCACGGTTCCGAGGATCCTCGACACGACGGGACCCACGAGGTACGGCAAGGCGACGAGGAGGGCCGCGATCGCGAGCCAGGCGATGACGGCGATGGTGCGACGGCGTCCGAGCCGTCCCTCGAGCGGATGGCTCCCCTCCGCCGGGGCACGCGGCGGGCGAAGGAGGTCTCCGACCCGCCTGCCGCGAAGGGCGAGAGTGGCTCCGGCCGCGGCGATGAACACGATCACCGCGCCGATGTCCGTGAGGCCCAGGGTTACACGCGAGTACAGCCAGTCGCGCCGGACGCCGATCTGGTCGAGCGCCGTCGGCACGATCCGCTGCAGGAGCCCCATGAGCACGACCGCGGACAGGCCGTTCGCGATCGGCCGGCGCCACCGGGGCGGGACGAGATGGAACCCGGCGCCGACGAGCGCCGAGATGACGACGAGGATCGCCAGCATCGAGGTCCCCGTCCAGGCTCCGGTGTGGAAGGCGAGGATCGACATGAGCCCGGGCGACACCGACCGAAGGACGCCTCGCGCGGTGTCGACCCCCATCCAATCGACGAGGCCGATCAGGATCGCCACGGGGACCATCGTCGCGACGCCGGCGATGAAGCCAGAGACGGCGAGGGTCGCCCCGTCGGCGCCGACGAGCTCACCGGCGATCACCTTCGGTCGCAGCGACAGGTATGCGGCGAGCGCCGGAGGGAGTGCGATGAGGACCCAGGTCAACGTCACCCTCCCGAAGATCGCCAGGGCGTCGAACTTCTCGATCATGCCGACGAGCGCGACGTACACGACCACGATCCCCGCGATCGCGCCGGCGCGGGCCGCGGACCGGACGAAGACCCCTCGGTTCATACCTTCTCGACCTCCCCGGCGCCGAGGATCCCCTCGGGGCGGAAGATGAGGACGAGCACGAGGATCGAGAACGTGACCACGCCCTTCAGCTCGAAGGGCGAGGGCGCATGCACGCCCTCGAGGAGCAGGTAGGGCCCGACCGACTCCGCGATGCCGAGGATGAGGCCGCCGATCGCGGCCCCCGGGATGCTGCCGATCCCGCCGAGGACCGCGGCGGTGAAGGCGGCGATCCCGGGGAGGAAGCCCATCGTGGCGCTCACCGTCCCGAACGTGAGGCTGTAGAGGACGCCCGCGACGCCGGCGAGCAGGCCCCCGATGACGAAGGTCGTGACGACGGTCCTGTCGACGTCGATCCCCATGAGGCTCGCGATCTCCCGATCCTCAGCGACGGCGCGCATCGACTTCCCGGTCTTCGTGCGCTTCACGAAGAACTGGAGCGCGAGCATCATCACGAGGGCCGTGATGAATACGATCGGGTCCATCTTGTCGAAGCTCACGCTCCCGGTCGTGACCGTCCCCGTCAGCAGGCTCGGGCGTGGGTAGCCGCGGGGCTCGGCGCCGAAGAGCCCCTGGAAGGTGTTCTGGAGGAACAGCGAGGCCCCGATCGCAGTGATCAACGGCACCAGACGTGGGGCGTTGCGGAGGCGCCGATAGGCGACGCGTTCCAGCAGGACCGCCACGCCGACGGAGACGGCTATCGCCGACGCGAACAGGATCGCCAGGGCCGGGAGCGGGTGCCGGTTCAGGAATCCGCTGGCCCCATAGGCGGTCGCGAAGAAGAACGACCCGAACGCGCCGGCCATGAACACCTCGCCGTGCGCGAAGTTGATCATCCGCAGGATCCCGTACACGAGTGTGTATCCGAGCGCGATCAATGCGTAGATCGAGCCGAGCGCCAGGCCGATGATGGTGAGGTTCACCCAGAACGACCAGGAGAGCCGCTGGCCCGCCGGGAGGGTCAGGGTCTTCGCGATCCCCCCGCCCACGACCAGGACGATCGCCACGGTGAGGCCCAGGAGGACGATCCTGCGGAGCGGGAGTCGCTCGAACCTGCTGAGGGTCCGAACCGCGACCGTCGGAGCCCCGCGCTCTCCGTTCGCTATGGGCGCACCCTCCTATGTTCACCTCACGGAGACCGTGGGCGGGCGTTGCCGCCCGCCCACAGCTCCGTTGCCTCTTCCTCGTGCCGGGCTACTTGACCTGTGCGAGCGTCTTCGTCTCGCTGAAGACGGGCTTCGCGGTCGGGTCCACGAACGGGACGTTCGGGATCTTGTAGACGCCGATCTTCACCGACGTCGCGCAGTCGCCGAGCGGCGTGCACGTAAGGGTCCCGATGATGCCCTGGTAGTTGCTCGTGCCCTGCACCGCGTCACGGAGGGCGACGCGCGAGATCGTGAGCGACCCGTCGCTTCCCTGCACGGCGACCTTCTTGATCGCGTCGAACATGATGTTCGCGGCGTCGAACGCGTGTGCGTGGAACACCGAGATCGGGGCGGAGCCGGCGAGCTTCTTGTAAGCCGGCAGGAACTGGTTCTGGTAGAAGTCTCCGCCGCTGAAGGACGTGAGGTCTGGCCCGGACAGGTAGTTGCCGTTCGCCGCCGTTCCCGCGATGGGGATGAACGTGGAGTCCGAGCATCCGTCCGAACCCATGATCGTGGTGTTGGCGAGCCCGGACACGTCGGCCGCCTGCTTCTCGAGCAGGGCGCACACCGGGTTGAAGTCCGGCGCGTACAGCACGTCCGGCGCATTCTGCGCGATCTTCGTCAGCAGCGACTTGAAGTCCGTGTCCCCGCTGTTGACGGCCTCCTCGCTCAGGACCGTGCCCCCCTGGGCCTCGAAGTTGAGCTTGAATCCATCCGTGAGGCCTTGGGTGTACGGGCTCTCGTCGTGGATCGTCACGGCCGTCTTGGCCTTCAGCACCTGGATCGCGAAGTCGGCCACGACGGCGGCCTGGATCCGGTCGTTGTGCGCCGTCCGGAAGTAGTAGGGCTTGTGCGTGCCCGCCGTCGTCAGTGCCGGGTTCGTCGCCGACGGAGAGATGATCGTGATCCCCTTGTTCGAGAAGATCGTGTCCGCCACGCCCAGGGACGCGCTCGAGCAGCTGGTTCCGATCACGCCGACGATCTGCGGGTCGGCGGCGAGCGTCGTGGCACCCTTCTGGCCGCCGTCGGCCGAGCACCCGTCGGTCTCGTTCACGAGCTTGATGTCGTGGCCGTCGACCTGTCCGTTCGTTCCGTCGAAGGTCTGGTCGAGGTAGTCGACGGCGAGTTGGACACCGTACAGGCTGTCCAGTCCCAGGCTCTTCGTCGCCCCCGTCGTCGCCAGCAGCGTGCCGATCTCGATCGGGGCCCCGGACGCCACGGTGACGCACCCCGGCGGGGTGTTGCAGTCCGGCGCGCCGGACGTCGATCCGCCGGTCGTTGTGCTGCTGTTATTGGCGCACGCAGCGCCGATGATCGCGATGATTCCGACGACCGCGATCGTGGAGATCCGCGTTCGATGCCTCAATGCACTCCCCTTTCTCCCCCTACTGCCTCGTCGGGTCAGTGAGTACCACATCTCCCCATCCGAAGCCAGCTGGAGACCCCGCCGGCCCCTCGAACGAGGATACGAAGGGGTCCCGTCCCGAGGGCTGGTCAGGGGCTCGGGGCGCCGTTTCAGCGGGCGACCGGGATGGCGTCGCGAAACGCACCCGCGAGCTCGACCGTCCCGACGCGGTCGCCCTCGAGCAGCCTCGACATCAGCGCGCTGCCGACGATCACCCCGTCGGCGAAATCGCACGCCTCGGCGGCGAGCTGGGGAGTGCCGATCCCGAGCCCGATCAACAGCGGGAGGTCCGTGTGCGCACGAACCGCATCGACCAGCTCCCACGCGAGGTTCGACAGAGAGCCGCGGGCGCCCGTCACGCCGTACGCGGCGACGCAGTAGACGAACCCGTGGGCGGCGGCGCCGATCCGAGCGAGCCGGTCGGCCCCGGCGCCGGGCGCCGCCAGCAGCACGGCATCGATCCCGCGGATGGCGCATGCCGCGTCGAACGCGTCGGCCTCGTCGACCGGAAGGTCGGGGACGATCGTACCCGCCACGCCGGCCTCTCGTGCCTCGTCGAGGAACGGGCCGATGCCCCGGCGCAGGACCGGGTTCACGTACGTCATCACGGCGACGGGTATCGAGAGGGCGGCCTCGCGGATCGTGGCCAGCACGTCACCGGGTCGGGTCCCGGCCTCCAACGAACGGCGAGAGGCCTCCTGGATCACCCCGCCGTCCATCACCGGATCCGAGTGGGGGATGCCTACCTCGATCGCGTCGGCCCCAACGCGTTGAAGCCCGCGGAGCAGTTCCGCGTTTACGCCCGGAACCCCGCCGGTCACGTACGGGACGAACGACCGGCCGCCCTCGTCGCGCCGTGTCCTGAGCGCCTTCTCGAGCTCACCCATCCGTCCGTGCCTCGAGGGCGGCGCGAACCGTGTCCAGGTCCTTGTCTCCTCGGCCGGACAGGCATACCAGCACGGTCGAACCCTGCGGGAGCGGCCGGGTCATCAGCCAGCCGATCACGTGCGAGGGCTCGAGCGCCGGCACGATCCCTTCCGTTCGGGCGAGTGCCTGGAACCCCTCGAGCGCCTGGGCGTCGGTCGCGCTCACGTACCTCGCGAGCCCGGCGTCGTGCAGGTAGGCGTGCTCGGGTCCCACGCCCGGGTAGTCGAGGCCCGCCGAGATCGAGTGCGTCTCGACGACCTGTCCGTCGCGATCCTGGAGGAGATAGCTCAGGGCGCCGTGCAGGACGCCCGGCTGTCCCTGGGTGATCGAGGCACAGTGCTCGCCCAGGTTCATCCCCCGCCCACCCGCCTCGACGCCGATCAGCGAGACAGCCTGGGCGCCGACGAAGGCGGTGAACATGCCGATCGCATTGCTGCCCCCGCCGACGCATGCGACCACGTATCCCGGGTCGGCGGATCGCGCCTCGGCGAACTGGCGACGAGCCTCGTCGCCGATCACGCGCTGCAGATCCCTCACGAGGGCCGGGTAGGGGTGGGGACCCACGACGGATCCGATGATGTAGTGCGTCGTCGTGACGGTCGCCGCCCAGTCTCGGAGGGCCTCGTTGACGGCCTCCTTGAGGGTCTTCGTGCCGGCCGTGACCGACACGACGTCGGCGCCCAACAGCTTCATCCGCTCGACGTTCGGGGCCTGGCGATGGGTGTCCTCCTCCCCCATGTAGACCACGCACGGCAGGCCGAGCAGGGCGCACGCGGTGGCGGCGGCAACGCCGTGCTGGCCGGCCCCGGTTTCGGCGATGATCCGCTCCTTGCCGAGGCGCTTCGCCAACAGCGCCTGTCCGAGTGCGTTGTTGATCTTGTGCGCGCCGGTGTGGGCCAGGTCCTCACGCTTCAGCCAGATCTCGTAGCCGAGCTCGTCGGACAGCCGACGCGCATGGGTGATCGGGGTCGGCCGGCCGACGAAATGGCGCAGCAGGCCGTCCAGCTCCGTTCGGAACCCGGGATCGTCGCGAAGCGAGGTCCAGGCCTCGGCGAGCTCGTCGAGGGCCGGGATGAGCACTTCGGGGACATACCGGCCTCCGTACGTCCCGAAGCGTCCCTGCGCGTCGGGGGGCGCCGGGTTCCGGGGGGCGATGGCGCTCATCGACTCGTTTCCTCGCCGCGCAGCTCACGCAGCTTCTCGACCGGATCGCCGGCCCGCATCAGGGCCTCGCCCACCAGGATGGCAGAGGCGCCGGCGGCCGCGGCCTCCTCGACATCGGCTCGCCTGGAGATCCCGCTCTCTAGGACGCGCACACGACCCGCGGGGATCCGCCGAAGCAACCCGAGCGCGCGGCCCACATCGATCTCGAGCGTCTCGAGGTCTCGGGCGTTCACACCGATCACGGCCGCGTCCGTGGCGAGCGCTCGCTCGAGGTCCCCGTCGGCGTGCGCCTCCACGATCGAGGCCATGCCGAGATCGGCGGCCGCCGACAGCATCGCGTGGAGCTCCGCGTCACTGAGGCACGCCGCGATGAGCAGCACGGCGTCGGCGCCGTGTGCGCGGGCCTCGATCACCTGAGACGGATGGACCAGGAAGTCCTTTCGCATCACCGGCAGCTCGACGGCGGAACGGACGGCG
>JALYLM010000102.1 GCA_030774235.1 Actinomycetota bacterium | reverse complement strand
GCATGGCTCGATCCGCGACATCCCGGCGCCTGGAACCAGGCGGTGATGGATCTCGGTCGTGGGGTGTGTCGTCCGCTCGCTCCGCGCTGCGGCGAGTGCCCCCTCAGCCCCTGGTGCGAGTTCGTGGCTGCCGGCCGCTCGGCCCGGCGCTCTCGGGATCGCGGCCCGGCCTTCGAAGGATCCAGCAGGCAAGCGCGCGGCGCCGTGATCCGGATCCTCCGCGACCGCGCAACCGCCACCCCGCGAACGCTGGCCGAATCGACCGGCATCGAGCTCCGGCGCATCGTGTCGGCCGTCGAGGGTCTCGTCCGCGAGGGTCTCGTCGAGCGCACCGGCAACGGACGCCTTCGATTGCACGCGGGCGATTCGGTCCCATCGTCGAGCCGGCGCATTGCCTTGTCCGAATCCGGGTAATGGCGTACCACTACAGGAGGGCGGTCCGAACCGACCGGCGTCCATCGAGTCTGTCCGCTTGGCTCCGCCCGCCCGTTCGGTGATGCGTGGATCGGCGGCGCCATGGCGCTCGGCGGGATGTGGCGGTCTGTGGCTGTGCGGGGCGAGCCCGACGCCCCCGAACGGGTGCCGGGCGAGGCCGCGCATTGCGATGTCTGCGGGGCGTCGCTCGATGCGTCGCTCATCGAGCTGACCGGCGACGGCTACCGGTGCACGTTTTGCGGAGCACGGCATGCGCCTCCAGGAGACGCGGATCCCGTCCCGGCACCGCCGCAGGGCATCGGCGAGGAGTTGACCCGCGCGCGGCAGCTGCTGGGGACCAGCCTCGAGCTCGCTTCGAAGGAGACGTGCATCCAGGAGCGATTCCTGCGCGCGCTGGAGGACGACGAGTCCTTGGATGCCTTCCCCGGAGACGTCTACGCCCGGTTCTTCCTCCGCGAGTACGCGGAGTTGCTCGGCCTCGACGCGGGACCCCTGGTCGCCGAGTTCGACGAGACCCGCCGCGCGCCGGCCTTCACCCTGGTGCCCGACCCATCTCCCCTTCCGAATAGGACGGGCCCGGGCTGGCGACTGAGCGCCGTCGCCGCCGCCTTGGCACTGATCGTGATCGCGGCGGTGTCCTCTCGGGGTGACGGAGGCGGCGTTCAGGCTCCGATCTCACCGTCCGTGGCACCGTCGATCGTTCCCAGCTCCGTCGCGGATCGGCATACCTCGCTCGGCATCCATCCCCACGACCAGGCGCCGCAACTCGGGATCCTCGCCGTCGTTCGGCTTCACGCGCCGTGCTACATCGAGGCCGTCGTCGACGGCAGAACGGTGACCCCACGCACGGTGCAGGCGGGGAGGTCGTTGACGTTCCGGGCGCGCCGCACCCTGTACCTCACGCTCGGCAACGGCGGGGGCGCGAGCCTCGCCGTGAACGGGAAGAGGGTTCTCACCGGGGGTGCCGGGCAGGTCGTCCACCTGTCGTTCTCCTGGCGGGGCGACCGGGTCGTTCGAACGGCGTGAAGCGCTGACCCAACCCAGGGATCAGGACCCCTTCAGCGCGGGGAGCACGCGTTCGCCGAAGAGCTCCACGGCGCGCGACGCGCTCTCGAACGCCATGCCCGGATAATGCAGACGCACGATCAGCTCGACGTCACGCTCGTGCGCGAACGCCTCCAGTGTCGGCCGAAGCACGTGGGCCACGTCGTCGGCCGTGCCGGTCGGGGTGGCGGCGCGGTCGGCATCCTCGTCCCCGGCAGGGATCGGCGCCTCGTCTCGGCCAGGCGTGTCGGCGCCGGAGTCCCACGCGTCGTACATCCCGAGCTGGTGGCGGACGCCGTCTCGAACCGCGGCCCAGGCGTCGGCACCGGGCTCCGTCACGAAGACGTTCTGCATCAGCGTGAGCGTGAGGGCGTGGGGATCCCTCCCAACCGACCGGGCGCCCTCGTCCATCAGCCGGATCGCGTCCCGGAGGCCGGTGGGATCGCGGGCGTCCGCGATATACCCGTCCGCCAGCTCGCCGGCGCGGCGGAGCACCGCGTCGGCGTAGCCGCCGAGAAGGATCGGCGGGCCGCCGGTCCGGGCGGGAGGCGGCGTCACACGGACCTGGTCGAAGCGGAAGATCTCGCCCTCGAACGAGAACCGTCGACCGGTCCAGGCGCGACGCAGGACCTCGATCGTTTCGATCGTGCGCTGCTTGCGCTCGGCGATCGGGACGCCGAACATCCGGAACTCCTCCTCGCGCCAGGCGTTGCCCAAACCGACGACGAGCCGTCCGTCTGAGAGCTGGTCGACGGTCGCCGCATCCTCGGCGAGCCGGAGCGGGTCGTGGAGCGGCGTCAGGATCACGCCGGTGCCGAGACGGATGTGGGAGGTCGCCTCGGCGAACGCGGCGAGCATCACGAGCAGTGACGGGAAGTAGCCGTCGGAGGCGCCGTGGTGCTCGCTCACCCAGGCCGAGTCGAACCCCAGTGCCTCGGCAAGGCGCACCAGCTCGATCGTCTCGCGATACTCCCGCGTCCACGAGCGCTCCGAGCCGGGGGGAACCTGTCCGGTGAACAGCCCGATCCCGATCCGAACGGCCATGACGGCCCGCAGCGTACCGCGGGCCACCCGGTCGCCGATCGGGAGATCCGACCGGTGGCCGGACTCCGCTCATGGGTTGACACGACCCTGCGTCGCTTCTAGAGTCCGGGCGTGATAAGGATGAGAACCATTCTCATCGCAACGTCTGCCGGTGCGATCGCGTTCGGGGGGGTCGCGTGCTCTCATCGGACGACGGCCGGGGACGGCCGGCCCCACGTGACAGCGGCCTTCTATCCACTCGCCGAGGCGGCCCAACGGGTCGGCGGGGACCGTGTCGACGTGACGAACCTCACGGCTCCCGGCGCCGAGCCGCACGATCTGGAGCTCACACCCGAGCAGCTCGCGTCGATCGAGTCGGCAACCGTAGTTCTCTACCTGGGCGGCGGCTTCCAACCGGCCGTCGAGGACGCCGTCCACCAGGCGAGCGGGATCACGGTCGATGCGTCCGCCGGTCTTCGTTCGCTCCCTCCGCCGCCGGGGCAGTCGGGCGACG
>JALYLM010000101.1 GCA_030774235.1 Actinomycetota bacterium | reverse complement strand
GGGTTGGGGCGAATCCTACCGTTCAGATAGGATTTGCCCATGACGGGGACCGAGACGTTCGACGAGGAGGCGCTGGCGGCCCTTCCCGCGGCGCCGGCGTTCCTCGAGGCCGTGAGGAAGCAGGCGTTCGAGGAGTTCCACGCGCTTCCGATCCCGTCCGCGGA
Organism: Actinomycetota bacterium; assembly: GCA_030774235.1. Lineage (GTDB taxonomy): Bacteria > Actinomycetota > UBA4738 > UBA4738 > HRBIN12 > JALYLM01. Next base: position 2,249 of record JALYLM010000101.1, on the reverse strand, counting down.
GACCGAGGAGTGGCGCTACACCGACCTATCGGACTTCGACCTCTCGTTCGTGCCTCACACGCCCGGGCATGGAGCGAGCCCCACGCCGCCCTCGGGCAACGTCGCCGCGACGCTCCTGCAGCACAACTCGAGCGTCGTGATGACCACGTCCGGCCAGCAGGACCTGGCCTCCCGAGGTGTCATCTTCTGCGACCTCGACGTCGCCGCCGCCGAGCACGCCGACCTCGTGGAGCCCCATCTTCACCGGTTGGTGCCGAGCGACCGGACGAAGTTCGCGGCCCTGCACGCCGCCTTCCGCACGGGGGGCACGTTCCTGTACGTGCCGCCGGACACCGCGATCGAGCTTCCGCTGCAGACGCTCACGTGGCTCGACGCCGACGGATCCGCGGTGTTCCCACACACGCTGATCGTCGCGGGCGACGGCGCAGAGGTGACGTTCATCGACCGGATGTCGTCGAGGGACCTCGATCGCGCGTTCAGCGACGCGGTCGCCGAGATCGTCGTCGGCGACGGAGCCCACGTGCGCTACGTCTCGATCCAGGAGTGGGGCGGCGGGGTCACGCACCTGGGCGTCCAGCGGGCGCAGGTCGGGCGCGACGCGGAGTTCCGTTCCCTGGCGATCGGGTTCGGCGCCGACCTGGCTCGCGCGGAGGCCGAGACCGTGCTCGACGCGCCCGGCGGGTTCTCCGAGATGCTCGGAGTCTTCTTCGCCGACGGCGAGCAGCACTTCGACCACCGGTCGCTCCAGGACCACGTGGCGCCAAACTGCACCAGTGACCTGCTCTACAAGGGCGCGCTGCGCGACCACAGCAGGGCCGTCTACAGCGGGTGGGTGCACGTCCGGCCCGACGCGCAGAAGACGAACGCGATGCAGACCTCGCGCAATATCGTGCTATCCGAGCACGCGAAGGCCGACGCGATCCCGAACCTGGAGATCGAGGCCAACGATGTCCGGTGCGGCCACGCGGCCAGCGTCGGTCCCGTGGACGAGGAGGCCGTCTTCTACTTCATGAGCCGGGGGATCCCACGAGACGAGGCCGAGCGGCTGATCGTCAGCGGCTTCTTCCAGGAGGTCCTGGACCGGGTCCGGATCGAGCAGGTGCGCGCGAACGCCGAGCTCGCGATTCAAGAAGAGCTCGAGCGGGGGATCCGGTGAGCCTCGTGAGGGTCTGCGGCACGGAGGACGTGCCCGAGGGGGAGGCGCGGCGGTTCCCGGTGGGCGACCGGCTCGTCGCGGTCGTGAACCTCGGCGACGAAGGCTTTCGGGCGATCGACGCCATCTGCTCGCACGAGCACTACTTCCTGGACGAGGGTGAGGTCGACCCCGATCTCGGCACGATCGAGTGCCCGAAGCACGGCTCGACCTTCGACCTGGAAACGGGCAAGCCCCGCTCGCTCCCGGCCGTCACGGGAGTGGCGGTGTTCGACGTGAAGGTCGAGAACGACGACATCCTGATCGAGGTGTGAGATGAGCGAGACCAACGGCACGGCGCCGGCGATGCTGGAGATCGAGGACCTGCATGCGACCGTCGATGGCAAGGAGATCCTGCGAGGGATCGATCTGATCGTCCGCCAGGGCGAGACCCACGCGTTGATGGGCCCCAACGGCAGCGGGAAGTCGACGCTCTCCAACGTGATCATGGGCAGGCCCGGCTACGTGCTGACCGGCGGAAAGGTGATGTTCAACGGCGAGGACATCACGGCGCTCACGACCGACCAGCGCGCGAAGAGGGGCCTGTTCCTCGCGATGCAGTACCCGACCGAGGTCCCGGGCGTCTCCATCGTGAACTTCCTGCGCACCGCGTACCAGGCGGTGAAGACCGAGCAGGTCAGCGCGCTGGCGTTCCGCAAGCACATGAAGGAGCAGATGGACAAGCTGGGGATCGAAGACGCGATGGTCAACCGCTACGTGAACCAGGGCTTCTCGGGCGGCGAGAAGAAGCGCAACGAGATCCTCCAGCTCGCCGTGCTCCAGCCGCGGATCGCGATCCTCGACGAGACCGATTCGGGCCTGGACATCGACTCGTTGAAGCTCGTGGCGACCGGGGTCGATCAGCTCGTGGGCCCGGATCTCGGCGTCCTGCTGATCACGCACTACCAGCGGATGTTGAACTACATCACGCCCCAGCGCGTCCACGTGATGATGCGCGGGCGTATCGTGAAGTCGGGCGATGCGGAGCTCGCGCGCGAGCTCGAGGAGAAGGGCTACGAGGGGATCCGGCAGGAGCTCGGCCTGGAGCCCGAGGCCG
>JALYLM010000100.1 GCA_030774235.1 Actinomycetota bacterium | reverse complement strand
ATCCTCGTGGGACTGGTCGGCCTGGCGCTTCCCATCCTGCCCGGGTGGTTGCTGATCTTCGCCGGGTTCGCGGTGCTCTCGACCGAGTACGTCTGGGCGGAGCGGATGCTGAAGCGCGCGAAGGCGGTTGCGGCGAGCGCGAAGGACAGGGCGATCCGGCGTGGCCACGCGGGCGGCGACCCCGACTCGATCGTCACCGAACCCGACGGGCCCGCGGATGACTCTTCCTGAGGCCTCGCGCCGCTGACGTTCGTGGCGAACGGTCGGATCCTCGTGGGCACGTCCTCGTGGACCGATCCGACCCTCGTGAAGGAGGGCGGCTTCTATCCGCCGGGGGCCAACAGCGCCGAGGCGCGGCTGAGGTTCTATGCGTCGCAGTTCCCACTCGTGGAGGTCGACTCCACGTACTACTACCCTCCGAGCGAGCGAAACGCGGAGCTGTGGATCGAGCGCACGCCGCCGGACTTCACGTTCAACGTCAAGGCGTACTCGCTGCTGACGAACCACCCGACGCGGCCGAACTCACTGTATGCCGACATCCGCGAGACCCTGCCGCCCGAGGTCCTGGAAAAGCGTTCCGTGTACCGGGACAAACTTCCGGACGACGCCGTCGACGAGGTCTGGCAGCGGTTCCACGACGCGCTCATGCCGCTGCACTCGGCGGGCAAGCTCGGGGCGGTGTTGTTCCAGTTCCCGCAGTGGTTCGTGATCTCCCGGAAGAACAAGTCCTATATAGAGGAATGCGCCGAGCGGCTGCGCGACTTCCGGATGGCCGTGGAGTTCCGGCACGAGACCTGGCTCGCCGAGCGGAACCGCGAGGAGACGCTGGGGTTCCTCGAGCAGCGCGACCTGCCGTACGTCTGCGTGGACATGCCCCAGGGCTTCGACTCGAGCCTGCCACCGATCGCGGCGGCCACGGCGAGTGACCTGTCGATGGTGCGGTTCCACGGTCGCGATCCGGTCGCCTGGAAGACGAAGAGCGAAACGGCGAGCGAGCGCTTCCGCTACGACTACCCGAAGGAAGAGCTTCAGGAGTGGGTGCCGAAGATCGACTCGCTCGCGAAGCAGACGCGGGAGACCCACGTCCTCATGAACAACTGCTACCGCGACTTCGCCGTGCGAAACGCCCGGGAGCTGGGCGACCTCCTCGACCTGGACCTCGGCCAGGACGAGTGAGGATCCCCGCTCCGGTCGCGGGCGGGTAGGCTCGAAGACGTGAGCGGAAAGCGCTGGAAGATCGCGTCCGTACGGGGGATCCCCGTGTACGTCAGCACGTCGTGGGTCTTCATCGCGGCGCTGCTCGTCTACACGCAATACCTGTCGCTGACGACGGGAACGAACCTGTCCTCGAACGACGCCCTCCCGGTCGCGGTCCTGATGGCGGGCCTGTTCTTCGGCGCCGTGCTCGCCCACGAGGCGGCTCACGCGGCGATGGCTCGGGCGCTCGACCTCCCGGTGTCGGGGATCACCCTCGTGTTCTGGGGCGGCGCCACCGAGACCCGGGCGAACGCCCGCGGTCCCCTCGCCGAATTCCTGGTCGCTTTCGTCGGCCCCGCGACCACGTTCGCGCTCGCGGGCGTCTTCTGGGTCGCCGCGCAGCTGATCCACGGTGCCGCGAGGGAGGCAGTCCACTACCTGGCCTTCATCAGCGTGCTTTTCGCCGGGGTCAACGCCCTTCCCGGCTTCCCGCTGGACGGCGGTCGGATGCTGCTCGCGGCGATGTGGGGGATCACGAGGAACCGGCGGACGGCGTTGCGGATCACCGGCTATGTGGGCCTCGTCGTCGGGGGAGGCATGCTCGCCGCCGCATTCATCTCGTTGACGCGCGGCGGGGGCTGGTGGCTCTTCCTCGGCTACATCGGGGCGATCATGATGGCGACCGGCAGGGCCATGGACGCCCGGGTCGCATTGCTGGCTCGGCTCGCGACGGGACGTGCGGCCGACGCGATGCGACCGCCGCCGCCCGCGATCCCGGCGGACATGACGCTCTCCCAGGCGCTCGACCTCTTCCTGCGAGATGCCCCCGAGGAGTCGTTTCCGGTCGTCGATTCCGGGCGTGTGATCGGCACGGCGTCGCTCGCCGGCTCGAGGAAGATCGGGGGGCGTGACCCGATGCGGCCGGTTCGCGACGCAATCACAACGCTGAACCAGACACCCCTGTTCACACCGGAGGACACGCTGGACGACGTGGTCGAGTGGCTCGGCGGTCGGGACGGACTCGTGCTACGCGACGGCGCGTTGGTCGGTGCCATCGGTGCCGGCGACGTCGAGCGGTGGTTCCGCCGTGTGGTCGAAGGCCGCGAAACGACTCCCGCCGGCGCGTGGGGCGATTCCGTGCCGAACGCATGGGGCTCCGCCGCCCCCGGCGGACCGGGGGGGATCCCACCCCGTCCCGACCGGTAGCCCGGCCCGCGTGTCGGTATCGCGCAGTAGCATCCCGAACCGTGACGGCCCCCCCGTTCTCCCCCGATGTGAACCAACGGCTCGTCCTCGATCACGGGGACGGTGCCCTCCTCGTGACGGGTGGCGCCGGCACCGGGAAGTCGGCTGTCTTGCGCGAGCGGTTCGCCCGTCTGATCGAAGGCGGCGCGGACCCCGAGCGCGTCGCCCTCGTGGTGGGATCTCGGCGGGCGCGCGACGCCACGCGCCCGGCTCTGCTCGACCGGCTCCCGGCCTCGCTCCCGGAGCTTCGCGTCGTGACGGTGCACGGGCTCGCCCACCGCGTGCTGCGCGAGCGGCACGCGGTGCTCGGGTACGCCGAACCGCCCGAGGTGCTCTCGGCCGCCGACCAGTTCGCCAAGGTCCAGGAGCTGCTCGTCGGCCAGGATCCGGCGGCCTGGCCGGCCTACGGGTCGCTCCTCGGCATGCGGGGCTTCGCCGACGAGGTGCGCCAGTTCCTGCTGCGCGCCCAGGAAGCGCTCCGTACGCCGGAAGAGATCGAGGCGGAAGCCGCGCGCCGGGACTTGACCGGTTGGGGGGAGCTCGCGCGCTTCTATCGCGAGTATCAGCAGGTCATGGACGCTCTGAACGTGGTCGACTTCGCGATGCTGCTCCAGCGAGCCGCGGCGGCGGCGCCCGGCGGGTCTCCCCTGCTCGACCATCTGATCGTCGACGACTTCCAGGACACGACGATCGCAGCCGAGGCCATCGTTCACGGGATCGGCGCGCGCGGTCTCGTCGCCGCCGGCGACCCAGAGGCGCATGTCTTTTCGTTCCAGGGGACGACACGCGAGCCGATCCTTCGGTTCGCCGAACGCGCGCACGGCGCCGGTGCGGTGTCGCTCACCACATGCCACCGGGCGCCGGAGCCGCCCGCGGTGACCGGCTGGGTCGCCCCCCACACGTCGGAGGAGCACGGTGCGATCGCCCGCGAGCTCCGGCGGCTGCACGTCGAGGACGGCGCGCCCTGGTCGGAGCTCGCCGTCGTCGTGAGGAGGCAGGGTGCGCATCTCGGCGGCCTGCTCCGCGCGCTGGAGGATGCGCGGATCCCCCGGGCCGTGCCCGAGCGAGGTCTCTCGCTGACGGCCGAGCCGGCGACGTTCCCCTACGTGCTGGCGCTTCGGTGGCTCGCCGCCGACTCGGCCAGGCGGGAGGAACTGATCGAGGCGTTGCTGACGTCCGACGTCGTCGGGCTCTCCGCGGCGGCCGCGCGCGGGCTGCTCCGCGCCGCCCGAGCGAAGCTCGGCTCGATCGCCGACGCCCTCGAGGTGACCGACGGCCTCGCACCCGGCGAGCGACAGGCCGTGGAGACCGCCAACGCCGTGCTCACCAAGGCGTCCCTGTGGGCGGGCATGTCGGTGCAGGATGCCTTCAAGGTTCTGTGGGAGGAGCTCCCGTGTTCGCGGCGCCTCGTCGACCTGGCGGCCCGGGACACGGCCGCCCGCCGTGAGCTCGATACCGTCGTCACGTTCGCGAACGTCGTCGCGGAGGCCGGCGGAGGCGCGGACAGCGGCGTGGAAGCCTTCGTCGAGGCGCTCGACGCCGGTGAGCACGGGCCGGGCTACGCGGCCTGGGAGCGACCGCACCCGGACGCCGTCCAGGTGCTGACCGCTCACGGCGCGGCCGGGCAGGAGTTCGACACGGTGATCGTCGCCGGCGCCGCGGAGGGCAACTTCCCGAGCCTGGCACGTCCGGAGCCGATGTTCGACCTGTCGGTGCTCGACCGTTCGATCAGCCGATCCGATCGAACCAGGGAGCGGCTGGAGGACGAACGGCGGCTGTTCCGCATGGTGCTCGGGCGGGCGAGGCGGCGGGTCACGCTCGTCGTCAGCGAGGAGCATCCCGACGCGGACGAACTCGCCGCCCGATCGCGGTTCGTCGAGGAGCTCGGTGTTCCCTGGACGCATGTACCCGAGGGGCCGTTCGACGAACCCGTCAGCGTGCGCGAGGCGGCGGCCGCCTGGCGCCGCCAGGTCGCCGACCTGGACGCGGACACGGCGCTTCGCCTCGCCGCCCTCGAGGGGCTCGTGGCGTTGGGGATCGATCCTCGCCGGTGGTGGTTCCGGCGTGACTGGACGGACCCCGGCCGGCGTCTGCACGAAGAGGGGCTCCGCGTGTCGTACTCGAAGCTCAGCACGCTCGCGAACTGCGAGCTGCAGCACGTGCTCTCCGACGAGCTCGGGCTCGGTCGGCAGGCTGGGTATCAGGCCTGGGTGGGCAAGACCGTGCATCGGCTCGTCGAGGATTGTGAGAGCGGGAAGCTGGCGAAGACCAAGGAGGCGACCGACGCCGCCCTCGATGAGCGCTGGCGCGAGCAGGAGTTCCCCTCGAAGGCGGTGAGCGCCGCGTACCGCGCGCTCGTGGTCGATCGGATGCTCCCGAACTGGTACCGCAACTACGGCGAGGGCGAGTCGCTCGCCGTCGAACGCGGCTTCGAGTTCGAGTACGACGACGCGACGATCAACGGAGTGATCGATCGGATCGGGCCGATCCTGTCGGGCGGCACGCGCATCACCGACTTCAAGACCGGCAACCCCGACCGGGCGGGCAAGGTGGAAGAGAACCTGCAGCTCGGCATCTACTACCTGGCGGTGCTCGAATGCGAGGACCTCGCGGAGTTTCGCCCCGTCCGTGCCGTGGAGCTGGCATTCCTGAAGGGGGACTGGCGCACTGGGGACCTCGTACCGAAGGTCTGGCAGGTCTCGCAGCGCAGCGAGGAGCAGTACCAGACGAACGTCCGCGTCGCACTGTCGCAGTTGATCGCCGACAAGAAGCGACTGAACGACGAGGAGGTCTACCAACCGAGGCCGGAGGCCGACTGCTACTGGTGCGACTTCAAGACGTTGTGTCCGCTGTACCCGGAGGGGGCGACGCCTCTGCTCCCCGGCGAGCCCATGGATGTCGCGCCGTGAGCGCGACCGTGCGTCCCGTCGCGGTCCCCGCCGAGGTCGCCGCGGCGATGGGGGCCGATCCGACCGACGAGCAGTGGGCGGCGATCTCGATGCCGATGGAGCCGTTCGTGCTCGTGGCCGGCGCCGGGTCCGGCAAGACGAGCGTGATGGCGGCGCGCGTGGTCTACCTGGCGCTCGTCGCGCTCGGGCGTGTGGAGGCCGGTTATCCGGGCGCCCTGCCCGGCAACGTCCTGTGTCTGACCTTCACGAACAAGGCCACCGAGAACCTGCGCCTCCGCGTCCGACGGGCGCTGTCCGCGGTCGAGCTCCCCGAGGGCGAGGAGCCGGAGATCCTGAACTACCACGGCTTCGCCGCCTCGCTGCTGGATCGCTACGGCGTGCTGGCCGGGATCGAGCCGGGGCAGCGGGTCCTGTCGGAGGCTCAGCGAAACGAGCTCTGCGGACGTGTGCTGGACGAGATGACGTTCCAGCACGCCGTGGCGACCTTCCAGCCGTCCCTCGTGTCGAAGATCCTGGACCTCGACGACCAGGCCGCCAACCATCTCCGCACCCCTGAAGAGATCGCCGCCTTCGTCGAGGCGCGCCTCGAGTTGCTGAAGAACCATCGGTCCGATCGCGCCTACCGCTCGGCGCAGGAACGCCTCGAGCTCGCACACGCCGCCGGGCGCTACCGGTCGTTGAAACGGGAGCTCGGCGTGATCGACTTCAGCGACCAGATCGAGCTCGCGCAGACGGTCGTTCGGGAGCATCCCGAGATCGTCACCGAACATCGCGCGCGGTTCCATGCGGTGCTGCTCGACGAATACCAGGACACGAACGTCGCGCAGGCCCGGCTGATGCAGTCGGTGTTCGGCGGCGGTCATCCCGTCACGGCGGTAGGCGATCCAGACCAGAACATCTACGCTTGGCGCGGCGCCTCGCTCTACAACCTGCTCGACTTCCCGATGCAGTTCCCGAAGGCCGACGGCTCCCCGGCAGCCCGGCTTCCCCTGTACACGAACTTTCGGTCGGGGGCGCGCATCCTCGCGGCCGCGGACAGGCTCATCCTGCCGCTTCCCTCGGCACAGCGCCCGGACCCCGACAAGGCCCTGCGCCCCCACCCCCCCAACGGCGACGGGCAGGTGCACGTCGTCCGCCACCTGGACGAGTGGACCGAGGCCACCTCGATCGCGGACCGTGCCGTCGCTCTGCATGGAGCGGGCGCAGCGTGGTCCGACGTCGCGGTGCTGTGCAGAACCAGCCGGCTGTTCCGGATGTTGCAGCGAGCGTTCGGCGAGCGCGGCGTCCCGGTCGAGATCGTGGGCCTGGCCGGCCTCCTGAAGCTCCCCGAGGTGGTCGAGGTGCTGGCGTACGCCCGCGCCGTGCGGGATCCGCGCGCCTCGGTGGCGCTCGCCCGGATCCTGCTCGGCCCGCGATACCGCGTCGGGTTCAAGGACCTCGCGCTCGTGGCGGCGCTCGCCAAGAAGCAGAACATCGGGTTCCGCGACGTCGACGAGGAGGAGGCCGAAGCCGAGCCGTTCCTGTTCGCCGAGGCCCTCGAGCGCTTGGACGAGATCGAGGGGCTGTCGCAGGAGGGTCGGCGCCGCCTCGAGGAGTTCCGCGACGAGCTTCGGGAACTTCGCGTCGAGGCGCGCAAGCCCGTTCCCGAGTTCCTGGGCGAGGTGATCCGGCGGACCGGGCTGCTCACGGAGATCGACGCGGAGCCGGATCGCAGGGTCGCGAACGCGGCGCGACGGAACCTCGCGGCCTTCCTCGACCAGGTCCACGCCTTCGAGCCGGTCGAGGGAGAGCTCACGCTCCGCGCGTTCCTGGACTACGTCGACCAGGTGGAGCAGCTCGACAAACAAGAGTGGGCGCCGGTCCAGCCCTCCGACGAGGACTCGGTGAAGATCATGACGATCCACGTCGCCAAGGGGCTGGAGTTCGATCACGTCTTCGTGCCCGGCGTCGCGCACGGCCTGCTGCCGAACCCCACGATCCCGCAGAACCCCGCGGAGCGCGGCAAGTCGCTGGACTTCGAGCTCCGCGGCGACGCCGCGATCCTGCCCCGCTACGACGGGAACCTCTCGCGTTTCAAGGACGAGCTGCGGGCCCAGGAGATCATCGAGGAGCGCCGGACGGCGTACGTCGCGATCACGCGAGCGCGCCGGACGCTCTGGGTCAGCGGGGCGCACTGGTATGCGGAGAACATGAAGGCGAAGGGCCCCAGCCTGTTCCTCGACGAGCTCGCCGATTGGGGAGACGAGACCGGCGAGGCCGAGGTCGACCGCGGACCAGAGGAGATCCCCGAGGTCAATCCGATGCTGGGATTCCGTGCGCGGTTCGTTCGGGACTGGCCGGGGCCGGCGTTGCGGGCGGAGTCCGACGCGCTCTTCCCGGCCGGCTGGCGATCCGCCGCCGTCGAAGCCGCGGAGGGCAGCGCCGTCCAGCCGTCGCTGATCGAGGCGCTCGACGGCGAGGAGCGAGCGATCTTCGACCGCGAGGCCGCCGGTCGCCGCGAGGTCGCCCGACATCTGCGGGAGCGCGAGACGGCGGAGAACGCCGCGGCCGATCCGATCGTGCCGTCGACGGTCTCGGCCAGCGGCGTCATCGACTACGCGCGCTGCCCCAAGCGCTTCTACTGGACGAGCGTTCGCCCGCTGCCACGCTTCAGCGGCCCCGCCGCGCGGATCGGCACCGAGATCCACAGCTGGATCGAGCGGCGCGCGTCGGGGCAGGGACGGCTGCTCGAGATCGACGACGAGCCCGACCTCACGGCGGAAGAGCTCGCGGGGGAGCCCGGCAAGGTCGAGCGGTTGCGGACGGCCTTCCTGCAGAGCCGCTTCGTCGACAAGACACCGTTGTTCGCCGAGCGGGCCTTCCTGCTTCGGCTCGAGGACGTCACCGTCAGCGGGCGGATCGACGCGATCTTCGCCGACGATCCGGCGGGACCCTGGGAGGTGGTCGACTGGAAGACGGGTCGCGCGCCGGATCTGGACGATCCGCTCGCGGCTCTACAGCTCGACGTATACGGGCTCGCCTGCGTCGAGATCTGGAGGAAGCGGCCCCAGGACGTCTCGCTCACGTACCTGTACCTGGCCACCGGCGAGGAGCGGAGCCATGCGATGGACGACCCCGTGGCCGTGCGCGAACGCGTGGTGCGCACGCTCCGGTCGATCGCGGCGGGGTCATTCGATCCCACGCCCGGGCCGCACTGTCGCCACTGTGACTTCCGGGCGTTCTGCGACGCGGGTCAGGCGTGGCTGCGCGACGAGGATCTGGGATGAACGATCGACCCCGGAGCGTGCGCCGCGGGACCGGTCATCCCGAGGAGAGTCGCTCGATCGTCGACCGGAAGGTTCGATAGCCCGCAGCCGGGTCGTAGCCCCCCTCGCGGACTCCGGGAACGAATCGCGCGACCAGGTCGGCCTCGCGGGGAAGGCGCGTCTGCGCCACGGCGCGGAACCACTCCAGGTCACCGGGCTGCACGACGACCTCGCCGCGTGTGCCGAGCCGGCGGTACGAGGCGTCGTCGACGACGACCGGAGTGGGCCGGAACACTTTCTCGAGATGCTCACGGACGGTGGGATCCTCGGCCTCGACCACAACCCGCCCTGCCTTCCAGGTCGCAGTCGCGACGACCGTGTCCGGGTCGCCGGGCCGGTGGATCTCGACCTGCATGCCGGGACCGCTACCCGGCGAGGGAACGGTCGACGCGGCGGATCATGCGAGCCATCGTCCCCATCATCGCGAACGAGATCTGGGGATCCTTCTCGATCGCCCGCAGGAACGACTTCCTGCTGATCGACAGGAGCGTCATCGGGGTCTCCGAGGTCACCGTCGCGGTCCGCGGGCCGCCGTCGAGGAGCGAGATCTCGCCGAAGTGATCGCCCGGCATCGCCCGGTGGATCGTGCGGCCCTTCACGGTGACCTTCGCCTGCCCCCGCAGGACGATGAAGAAGCTGTCGCCGATCTCACCCTCGCGCACGATGGAGTGGCCGGCCATGTAGTCGGCGAGCTCGCTCACCGCGGCGACCTGCCGCAGCTGCCGCTTCGAGAGCCCGGCGAAGATCGGGACCGATCCGAGCACCCCGTCGAGCTTCGGCTTTGCCACTCGGGACCTCCTGTCGTTCGCGGCGTCGCCGCCGCACAGCCTACCGTGTCGGAGCGTGGCGCTATCCTCGGCGGCTCACCCGGCATCAGGAGTGGCACGATGGCGGAGCGACTGCCCCGCGTTCGCGAACCGCTCCCCCTCACCCTCGCGGTGCCCAAGGGCCGCGCGCTGATCCATCAGGGCGAGTCGGGCACCGGGCTGTGGGTCGTCGAGTCCGGCGCGCTCATCGCGACGATCGTCTCTCCCGACGGCCGGATGCTCGCCATCGACGTTCTCGGGACCGGCGACGGGGTCGGCGAACCGGTGGGCCAGGTCTCGCCCGCCACGGTCCGCGCACTCCGGCCGAGCCGGCTCAGGCCCGTCGATCCCGTGGCCGCCCAGGGGCTCCTGGCCGCGCGCGCCACGCGCGCCACCGCCAGGGCGCTCGATCTCGCGTGGTTCGACGTCAGCACCCGGCTCGAGCGTCGTCTGGACGACCTCGCGGCCCGTTTCGGACTCTCCACGGAGACCGGCACCCGCATCGGCCTGTCGTTGACGCAGGAGGATCTCGCCGCACTCACCGGCGCCACGAGGGAGTCGGTGAACCGGGCGCTCCACGCGATGGAGCGAGCCGCCCGGCTCGACATCGAGGGGCGGGGCCGGTACGTGGTGCCGCGCGGTCGGGGCCGGCACGGACCCGTGCGTGATGGCTAGGTCCCGGCACCCTCCTGCAGGATCACCAGGCTGCACGTGGAGCAGTAGCGGGCGCGACCCTTCACCGGGCGGCCGCAGCGGGCGCACTCGCGCGGCACGATCGGCTCCCAGGTCGCGTCGTCTCCCTTCCCCGACCGGACGACCCGACCTTCGGCCTCGAGCTTCAGCAGGTGAGACAGGATCGAGCGGGCTGCCAGGGTATGCACCTCGGGCGGATACGCCCCGTAGATGATCGACACCTGCTGGGAGATCGTGCGGGCGCCGCCGGCGATCGCGTCCACGATCTGACCTTCGCGCTCCGCGCGATGGTCGATGTACTCCCCCAGCTTCGCGTCGCCGTCCAGCACGACCGGACCGTGCCCGGGGTAGAGCGTCCGCGGACCCAGATCGCGCATCCGCTTCAGTGAGCGCAGGTATGCGACGAGGTCGCCGTCCGGAGGATCGATGAAGCTGGTGCCCCGGCCCAGCACGGCGTCGCCCGTGAACAGCGCACCCTCCTGCGGCAGGTGGAACACGACGTGGTCCGAGCTGTGCCCGGGGGTGTGCAGCGCCACGATCGAGACCGGACCTGCGTTGATCGTCTGCCCGTCCCGGAGATGACTCGCTCCCTCGAGCCGGAACGCGTGCAGCGGGGCGCGGACGAGAGCCGCGAGCCGGCTCGCGCCCGAGGCGTGATCCTCGTGATCGTGCGTGACGATCACCGCCTCGACGGCGCCGGCCGCCCGAGCGATCTCGTCCAAGTGCCCGTCATCGTCGGGCCCCGGATCGATCACGATCGACGGACCCTCGCCGACGATCCACGTGTTCGTGCCCTCGAGCGTGAAGACGCCGGCATTGGGCGCCAGGATGCGCTCGATCCGCAGCACGGTCATTCCTGCTCGAAGACCGAGCGCGCCAGCTCGGCCTCCTCCTCGTCCGTGGCCTCGCGCGTCTCGAACCGCAGGGCCAGCACGTCCTCGGGGGACCGGCACCGGGCGAGCTGCGCCATCGTGAAGTAGGTCGGCCAGTACAGCTTCCGCGTCCCGGTCTCCCACTCTCGCAACAGCCCTCGGGGCGACGCCCACCACGCCGCCGCCGTCTCGCCCCCGTCGGGAGTCGGCATCAGGCCCTCGGGCGCCGCCACGGCGAAGAACCGCGCGTCGAACCGAACCGGGACGCGTTCGGGAGCGATCCAGTGCGCGATCTGGTGCAGCGCGGCGGCCGGCGGCGGCGCGTCGTGGACGGGGTCCAGGGAGACCGTCCGGATCATCCCGCCCGCGGTCAGGCCGAGGCCGGCCTCCTCGACCAGCTCCCGAACCGCGGCCGCCCGGGGGGCCTCGAGCTCGTCGCCGAACCACGTGACCGCGAGGGCCCCGTCGTCCTCGTCGACCGCTCCGCCGGGAAAGGCCACATACCCGGGCAGGAACCGGCTTCCCGAACCCCGCTCGAGCACGAGGATCTCCGGCCCGGCCGGCGCCCCCCGGACCACGATCACCGACGCAGCCTTCCGAAGCCTGTCTTCCACGAACGCGATTCTCTCAGGCGGCACCGGTATGCCGGGTCCGATCGGTCCGGACGACGGACTCGGCGCTCTTCCGCGTGGCTCGGCGCGCCTCGGAGCTCGGATACCCTCAAGAGATGAGCGCGCGGGTCCGAGACGCGATCGTCGTCGCGATCCGGGATCACGGCCCGATCTCGTTCGCCGAGTTCATGGAGCTGGCCCTGTACGGACCCGACGGGTATTACGAGCGCCCGCCCATCGGGGATGAGGGCGACTTCGTCACCAGCCCGCACGTTCACCCGGTGTTCGGCGAGCTCCTGGCGGTCGCGATCCGGGAGCTGCACACCGCGCTCGGACGGCCCGCGCCGTTGCGATTGCAGGAGGTCGGAGGTGGCGACGGGACACTCGCGCACCGGCTCATGGACGCGCTGGGCGACCTCTCGCTCGACTACGTCGTCGTGGAACGGAGCGCGGGCGCGCGGGAGGCTCTCTCCGCGATCGACGGATTGCGGGTCGGTACGGACCTCGAAGTGGGGGCGCACGTCGTGCTCGCCCACGAGCTGCTGGACAATCTGCCCTTCCGCCGGGTGCGCGCGACCGAGGACGCCCCCAGGGAGGTCCGGATCGGGCTGGGGGACGACGACCTGCCGATCGAGGTGCTCGCGGAAGCCGGCGAAGAGCTTCGCACGACGGCCGGCGGCCTCGATCCCGGGGAAGAGGCCGTGTTCCCGGAAGGCGCTCTCGGCTTCGTGAGCGAGCTCGGGATCGCGCTCGAACACGGGTACGCGCTCGTGATCGACTACGGGGGTGTCGGATCGGCAGGAGGTCAGCCGCACGGCTATCGAGACCACCGCGAGGTTGGAGACCTGCTCCATGACCCCGGCGAGACGGACATCACCGCGGGCGTGGACTTCGCGCTCGTGGCCGAGCACGCTCGTCGCAACGGCCTGGTCGCATTCGCGAGCGTCACCCAGCGGGAGGCGCTGGTTGCGTTGGGGTTCGATCGCTGGTCAGGGGGCGAACGAGGGCGCCAGGTGGAGCTCCTCGACCGAGGCGAGGGCCGCGGTGCGGTGAGCGCATGGAGCGGACGGAGCCGGGCGTCGTTGCTGGTCGACCCCACCGCGCTCGGCCGGCACCGATGGCTGCTGCTCGCGAGCCCGGGGCTCGAGGCTCCGAGTTGGTTGGGGGCGGCGGCGCCCGGAACGGCTCGCTGAACGAACGCTCTACGACCGCGAACGGCGGCGCGAGCGTCGCGGCTTCGATTCCTTCTCCGCGTCGATCGCCGTGGCGTGGGCCCGCTCCCATTCGGCGAGGCGCTCGGCGCCGCGCGACGGGTAGGACGATCGCTGGGCCGCCGCCGTGACGACGTACTCCGGGTCGACTCCCCGGGACGACGTTCGCGGCGCCCTCGTGGCGCCGGCGTGGGCCATCGACCGCTCCGGATCGACGACGGGCGCCGGATCGGCTGCCTCGGCGGGCTCCGCCGAGGGGGTCTGGATGTCGATCCGTTCGATCTTCTCGACCTTCCTGCCCGTGCGCCGCACCCTCTTCATCAGGGGGGGTCGGTCGGCGTTCACGCGAGACGGTCGTTGCTTCTTCTCGCGGGCCGGACGGGGGCGCTTCTCGGGCGCGTCCGTCGCCGGCGCCATCTCGCCGCTGCGGAACGCTTCGACGATCCCGTTCAGCTGGTCGATCGCCGACACCTCGGTCTCGTTCCAGAACGTGTCCATCGTCTCGGAGGGGAGCGAGCCTGGAGCCTTGAGCCGCTCGCCGTCGGCGATCAGCAGGACCGGACGTCCCTCGTGGGCGTCGCGCTCCCCGACGAACCCGGCCACGTCGTCCCATTTGGCCGTGCGCGTCCTCCCCATGCCGACCAACCTGACCTCGTCGGCGGTGAGCACGATGCCGGTGGACGTCATCCGCTGGACGACGAGCCCGCAACCGATGAGCACGACCGCGAACAGCAGGCGGACGGGCAGCGGAAGGTTCGACAGGAGGAACCCGATCGCGAGCAGGGGCGGGACCAGAGCGGCGAAGCGCAGCTCCAGCCTCCACCCGGGCGCCCACACCTGCAGCGACCCGTCCTTGTCCATTCGCGTGCGGAAGACTTCCACCCGTTCGACCTCCTGGACCTGCACGGCAGATGAACCCCCTCGGCACTGGTATCGGCCGCAGGCGTTCGAGACTGGAGTCGGGTTTTGCCGGTCGACGGGTCAGCGGTCGACGTCGCCGACGACGAAGAAGATCGAGCCGAGGATCGCGATGAGGTCGGGCAGGAGCGCCCCCGGCAGCATGGCGGGGATCACGCTCACGTTCGAGAACGAGGCCGTGCGCATCTTCAACCGATACGGGTTCTTGCCCCCGGTCCCCACCACGTAGTAGCCCATGAGGCCGAGCGGGTTCTCGGTGCGGACGTAGATCTCGCCGTCGAGCTTCAGCGTCTTCGGAAGCTTCGCGGCCCGGAACTCTCCGGGCGGGAGCTTGTCCATGCACTGCTCGATGATGTTGCAGCTCTGCTTCATCCGCTCGATGAGCACCCACAGGCGGTCGTACGCGTCGCCCGTGAGGCCCACCGGAACGTCGAACTCGACCTCTCCGTACTTCTCGTAGGGCTCGTCCTTGCGAGGATCCATCGCCACGCCGCTGCCCTGGAGCACGGGCCCGGAGCAGCCGTAGGCCAGGGCGAGGTCGCTCGGCAGCACGCCCACGTTGCGGCAGCGCCCGAAGATGATCTCGTTGCCCATGATCAGCGCCTCGAACGTCTTGATCCACGTTCGGATCGCGGCGAGACACTCCCCCGAGCGTTTCATGAACCCGGCAGGCAGGTCGTCCTTCAGGCCGCCGACCCGGCAGTACGAATGGTGCATCCGGGCGCCGGTCGCCGACTCCATCAGGTCCTGCACCATCTCCCGCTCGATGAACGAGTAGAAGATCGGGGTCATCGCGCCGAGCTCCAGCGGATAGGACCCGGCGAACATCAGGTGGTTCAGGATGCGGTTCCACTCGGCGAACATCGTCCGGATCCACTGGGCGCGATCCGGCACCTCGATCCCGGTCAGCCGCTCGACCGCGATCGTCCACCCCAGCTCGTTGTTGAAGGCACTGATCCAGTCGTGGCGGTTCATGAGGACGAGCACCTGGCGGACGTCGCGGAACTCGGAGAGCTTCTCGGCCGCGCGGTGCATGTAGCCGATCACGGGCTCGGCGCGCGTGATGACCTCGCCGTCGAGCTCCAGGACGATCCGCAGGACCCCGTGGGTCGAGGGGTGCTGGGGGCCGATGTTGAGGATCATCTCCTCGGTCGAGAAGTCCCCGGACGGCACGACCTCGATGTCGAGGCCGCCGCCCCGGATCATGCTGGTGACCTGGGACGACTGGAACGCCGGCCGCTCCTGCATGTCCACCATCGCGCCCTATCCTACCCACCGCCGCACCGGCCGTCGGAGGCCGGCGCCGGGCCGTCCGGGAGCGGGTAGGCTCCGAACGATGGCCATCGACGCGCGCCGCAAGGTCCCCTCGGTCGACGTCCTCCTGCGCTCCGCGCCCGGGCGCAGAGCCTCGGCATCGCTCGGCCGGCGGCTCCTGAAAGCGACCCTCGCACGAACCCTCGACGGTGTTCGGGAGGCCGCAGCGCGTGGGATCGACCCCCCATCCGGAGACGAGATCCTCGCTCAGGCGCTCACCCGAGCATCGACGATCCACGCGGGCCTCACGGCCGTGATCAACGCGACCGGGGTCGTCCTGCACACGGGGCTCGGGCGCGCACCGATGCCCGAGTCGGCAGCCCGCGCCGCGGCGCGCGCCGCCCGTTCCTACACGGATCTGGAGGTCGACCGGGCGACGGGCTCTCGCGGGACGCGCACGGCGCGCGCCGAGACCATGCTGACCGCGCTCACCGGCGCCGAGGCCGCCCTCGTCGTCAACAACTGCGCCGCGGCGCTTCTCCTCGCCCTCGCCGCCCTCGCGAGGGGGAAGCCGGTCCTCGTTTCCCGAGGAGAGCTGATCGAGATCGGCGGAGAGTTCCGGATCCCCGACATCGTGGCGTCCTCGGGCGCGAAGCTCGCGGAGGTCGGGACGACGAATCGAACTCGCCTCGGCGACTACCGCTCGGCGATGACCGACCGGACCGGCGCGCTTCTGAAGGTCCACCCGAGCAACTACCGCGTCGTCGGGTTCACGGCCGCGGCCGAGGCGAAGGATCTCGCGGCGCTGTCGAAGAAGCACGGGGTTCCGTTCATCTACGACGTGGGGTCCGGACAGCTCGAGGACGGCAAGGCCCTGCCTCCCGGCGAGCAGGGTGTCACGGACGCGCTCGCCGAAGGCGCCGACCTCGTGACGTTCAGCGGTGACAAGCTGCTCGGCGGCCCGCAAGCCGGGTGCGTGGTCGGCAGGGCAGACCTCGTCGCGGAGCTCCGCCGTCATCCGCTGGCACGAGCCGTGCGTGTGGACAAGATGCAGGTGGCGGCGCTCGAAGCGACCCTCTCGATGTACGCGACCGGCCGTATCGATGAGCTCCCGGTCCATCGGATGCTCCACGAGCCGGCCGACGTCGTCGGCAGGCGCGCGCATCGGCTCGCCGAGGCGCTGGCCGGCGACCTCGATCATCACGCGCGCGTTCGCCGGTGCGAATCGGTCGTGGGCGGTGGGTCGGCGCCGCAGTCGCGCCTGCCGTCGTGGGGCGTCGCACTGGAGGTCTCCGACCCCCCCGCGTTCGCAGCGCGACTTCGGACCGGCTCGCCGGCCGTCTTCTGCCGCGTGGAGCAGCGAGCGGTCATGTTCGACGTCCGGACGGTGGCGCCCGACGAGATCCCCCACCTCGCGCGCGCGATCCAGTACGCGCAGGAGGGCGACGAGTTCGAAGAGAACTGACGTGACGCCCGAGCTCCGCGTCGTCGCGACCGCCGGGCACGTGGACCACGGCAAGTCGTCGCTGATCCTGCGACTCACCGGGATGGATCCCGACCGCTTCGCCGAGGAGAAGCGTCGCGGCCTGACGATCGACCTGGGATACGCCTGGTGCACGCTGCCGAGCGGCCGCGAGATCGGGTTCGTCGACGTGCCCGGTCACGAGCGGTTCGTCCGCAACATGCTGGCGGGCGTCGGCCCGGTGCGGCTGGTCCTGTTCGTCGTGGCGGCCGACGAGGGATGGAAGCCGCAGTCCGAGGAGCATCTGCAGATCGTGGACGTGCTCGGTGCCGCCGGCGGCGTGGTCGCCCTCACGAAGCGCGACCTCGTCACCGTCGAGGAGCTCGAGGCCGCCGCCGAGGATGTCCACGGACGCCTCGCGGGAACGGCGCTTCGAGCCGCGCGGATCGTACCGGTCAGCTCGGTCACCGGTGAGGGGCTCGACGAGCTGCGCGCTGCGTTGGATGCGATGATCGCGGGCGTTCCTCCGCCGCCCCCCGCCCGGGCGCGGCTGTTCATCGACCGGGTGTTCACGATCAAGGGAGCCGGCACGGTCGTGACGGGAACGCTCGGCGGGGACTGCCTCGACGTCGGCGACGAGGTCGAGCTCTATCCCACCCGCGGCCGGGCACGGATCCGGGGCTTGCAGACCCACAAACAGAGTGAGGAGCGCGCGTGCCCGGTGACGCGCGTCGCGGCGAACCTCGCCGGAACCGAGCGGCAGGATCTCCAGCGCGGAGACGTGCTCGCCACGCCCGGGGCGTGGAAGCCGACCCGCGAGTTCGACGCCGTGCTCCGGCCGGTCCGCGGTCTCGCCCAAGCGGTCACACCGCGGGGCGCGTTCAAGGTCTACGCCGGTGCGGCGGAGTCCGACGCGAAGCTTCGGTTCCTCTCACCCGCGAC
>JALYLM010000099.1 GCA_030774235.1 Actinomycetota bacterium | reverse complement strand
CTGGTGCTCCCTGCGGTCAGCCCGTACTCAGGTGCCCGTGTTCAGGTGGATGAAGCTGTTGAGGATGCGGATCGCGCCCGGCCCGACGATCACGACGAACAGCGCGGGCATGATGCACAGGATCAGGGGGAAGACGATCTTCACGGGGGTCTGCTGCGCCTTGGCCTCGGCGGCCTGTCGACGCTTGATCCGCAGCTGCTGAGCCTGGGTCCGGAGCACGCTCGCGATGCTGACGCCGAAGATGTCGGCCTGGATCATCGCGAGTGCGAACCCGTTCAACTCCTCGACGTCGGTGCGCTCCGCGAGATGGCGGAACGCCTCGGAGCGCGGGACGCCCAGTTGGACCTCCTGCAGCATCCGCGCGAACTCCGACGAGAGCACGCCGGGCACGTTCTGAACGACCTGCGCCATCGACGCGTTCAGCGAGAGGCCCGCCTCGACGCTGATCGTCAGCAGGTCGAGCGTGTCGGAGAGCGTGCGCAGGATCTCTCGCTGACGCTCATTTACCTTCCGGTTCAGGGTGGAGTCCGGGAGCACGAACCCGGCGAACGTCAGCAGCGCGATGATCATGAACCGGATGAACGGCGCGAGGTTGAGCACCCCCATGAGGGCGAACCCGACGATGAGGCCGATGCCGGCACCGATGACCTTGAATGCGAGCACGCGCTCGGCGTCCCATCCCGCGGGACTTCCCGCGAGCATGATCTTGTGAGCCAGACGGTCACGGGCGTCGAGCGGGGTAACGCGGCGAGCGACCTTCGTGGCGCGCGCGACGATCGGCACCATGACGCGCTGCCCGAAGTTCTGGGCCATCTCCTGCTCGCGCAGGTTGACCTGCTCCGTCGTGGAGCCGCTCACCTGAGACTCGAGCAGTCGCACGGCGCGACGCTTCTCGGCGGACGCCTGGTCCATGGCGACCCCGATCAGCACGAAGAAGAAGAACACACAGACGACGGCAAGGACGAGCCAGATGTCAAACATCGATGTCCACGATCTTCCTCATCCAGAGGATGCCTAGAGCGAGCGCGACGCCCGCGCTGATCAGCATCCCGATCCCGATCTTCGTGGTGAACAGCAGCGAGATGTACTCGCGGTTGACGGCGAACATGTACAGGCCGATCGCGAACGGCATGAACCCCAGCACGTACGCCGACAGCCGCCCCTCGGCCGTGAGCACGCGGATTTGACGGCGCATCATCGCCCGCTCACGCAGCGTGTCGGCGACGCTGTCCAGGATCTCGGCGAGGTTGCCCCCGACCTCCCGCTGGATGTTGACCGCAAGGACCGCCCACTTGAAGTCCTCGCTGCCCACGCGCTCGGCCAGCGACTCCAGTGCCTCCTCAGCGGGCCGCCCGAGGCGGACCTCTGCCACAACCCGCTGGAACTCACCGGCGGCCGGTTGCGCGATCTCCTTGGCGACCGTGTCGAGCGCCTGCATGAAGCTGTGTCCGGCGCGAAGCGAGCTCGCCAGGATCGTCAGGACGTCGGGAAGCTGCTCGCGGAGCTTGTCGGCGCGCCGGTTCAGCGACAGCCGCAACAGGATGGTCGGGCCCACACCGCACACGCCGGCGACGATCAAGGCGAGCATGGGGCTCCCCAGCAGGGCGGCCCCCATCAACGCGCCCACCACGGCAGCGCCGACGGTCGCGACGACGAACTCGCCCGAGCGCACGCTGACCCCCGCCGCTTCGAGCTGTGCGTCGAGCCGCTCGCTGAATCCCTGGCGCTCGGCGAACCGCTTGCCGAACGACGTGACCGACTCGGGGATCCACCCTCCGGTTCCGCCCGGCGCCGCCGAGGTGCTCTGCCGCCTGACGGGCCGCCCGATCGCCTTCATACGCGCGGCGATCGTCCGGTCCTGCTTCGCGCGGGCCGCGCTCCCCAGCATGAACCACGCCACGATGAAGATCGCGAGCCCCGCCAGCCCGGCGGCTACCAGCTGGAACGAGGCCGTTCCCCACACGGAGGTTTCGCCGAGCATCAGTTCGCTCCCTTCGTCTCCAGCGCGAACAGCGCCGCGTCGACGTGCACGCCGCGCTCCGCCAGGCGGTCGAGGAACTTCGGCCGAAGGCCGGTGGACTTCAACCGGCCCCTGAACTTGCCGTCGTCGTCGATGCCGGCGGAGAAGTCGAACACGAAGATGTCCTGCAGCGTGACGACCTCGCCCTCCATCCCCGCGACCTCGGTCACGTGGGTGAACCGGCGCGTGCCGTCCTTGAGTCGCTGCTGGTGCACGATCAGCTGGATCGCCGCCGCCATCTGCTCGCGGATCGACCGCGGCGACAGGTCCATCCCGGCCATCAGCGTGATCGTCTCCAATCGCGAGATCGAGTCGCGCGGTGAGTTCGAGTGGATGGTGGAAATCGACCCGTCGTGGCCCGTGTTCATCGCCTGGAGCATGTCGAGCGCCTCGGCGCCACGGACCTCACCGACGACGATGCGGTCGGGGCGCATGCGCAGCGCGTTGCGGACCAGATCGCGGATCGTGACGGAGCCCCGGCCCTCGATGTTCGGCGGCCGAGCCTCCAGGCGGACGACGTGCGGCTGCTGCAGCTTCAGCTCGGCAGCGTCCTCGATCGTCAGGATGCGCTCGTCGTCGGGGATGAACGACGACAGCACGTTCAGGGTGGTCGTCTTGCCGGCACCCGTTCCTCCGGAGACCATGATGTTGATCTTGCCCCGGACGCACGCCTCGAGGAACTGGCCGACCGGGGAGGTCATCGTCCCGAACTCGATCAGGTCGTCGGCCTGGTAAGGATCGGCCGAGAACTTTCGGATCGTGAGCGCCGGGCCGTCGATCGCGAGCGGCGGGATGATCGCGTTCACACGGGAACCGTCGGGCAGGCGAGCGTCCACGTACGGCGAGGCCTCGTCGACGCGGCGGCCGACCTTCCCGACGATCTTGTCGATCGTCCGCTTCAGCTGGGACTCGTCGTGGAACTTCGTGCCGGTCCAGTAGAGCTTGCCGGCACGCTCGACGTAGATCGTGTCCCAGTTGTTCACCATGATCTCCGTGACCTCCGGGTCACGGACATAGGGCTCCAGCGGACCGAGACCGAGCACGCTGTCGCCGATCTGGCGGACGATGAGCAGCTTCTCCTGAGCGGAGAGCGGTCCTTCCTCCTCGTCCAGGAGCTCCCGGAGGCGCTGGTGGACCAGGCCTTCGAGTTCGTTGTCGGAGAGCGTGGAATCGTACAGGCGCGGACCGAGAACCTCGACGAGGCGCTC